>JAIXTO010000131.1 GCA_027483885.1 Rhizobiaceae bacterium | reverse complement strand
GGTTGGTGATGGAGCAAGCCGCCCCCTCATCCGCCTGCCGGCACCTTCTCCCCGCGGGGGAGAAGGGAGGTAAACATCGGCCCCCAGCCCTGCCGCCAAGAGAAGAGCCTCTACGGCTGCGGCATTCCCCTTCTCCCCCTGGGGAGAAGGTGCCGGCAGGCGGATGAGGGGGCGGCTGCCTCAACGCACACCGCCTCCGCCCCCGCCGGAAGTTACCGCTTCACTTCCCAGGTCGTCACCCGCTCGCCGGTTGCCGGATCCTTGCCATCCTTCAACTGGATGCCCTTGGCCAGCAGCTCGTCACGGATCTTGTCGGCTTCGGCGAAGTTTTTGGCTTTGAGGAGTTCGAGGCGCATCTCTACGAGTGCCGCAACGCCCGCAGCTACTTTCTCCTCGATCTGATACTCGTATTTGTTCCATTCTGAGGAAGGCCACCAAAGTCCCAGGAAGCGAAGTGTCTTTGCAAGATTTTCAGGAAACTCCTCGTTTTTCGCAAGTGCATGGAGCCTGGTGACAGCTGCAGGCGTGTCGAGATCGTCGAAGAGCAGATCCAGAACTTCCCCGTCGACATCGGCTTTAATGTCCGGATCCTGACCACCGGCAATGAGGTTCCACCTCTTCAGAATGCGAAATGCCTCTTCCAAGCGTGAGATGCTGAAATCGATCGGCTGCCGGTAATGCGTCATCAGCATGGCCAGCCGCAGCACTTCACCCGGCCATTTGCGCCCGCCAAACGTCTCCGTCTCCAGCAGCTCATTAATCGTCACGAAATTGCCGTCCGACTTCGACATCTTGCGGCCTTCCACCTGCACGAAACCGTTGTGCATCCAGACACTCGCCATCACGTCGGTGTCGTAGGCGCAGCAGGATTGGGCGATTTCGTTTTCGTGGTGGGGGAAGATGAGGTCCAGCCCGCCGCCGTGGATATCGAACTGGTGCGGGCGCGCCTTGCCCTTGGGTGAAAGTCTGTCCTTGATCTCTTCCCAGAGGTAACGGTCGGCCATGGCCGAGCATTCGATATGCCAGCCGGGGCGGCCGTAGATCGCAAATGTCTCGCCCTCGAAGGCAAAATCGGCGGGCCAGCCGGGTTCGGTATCGGCCGATTGTTTCCACAGCACGAAATCGCCCGGGTTCATCTTGTGGGCTTCCACGGCCACGCGCGCGCCGGCCTGCTGGTCTTCCAGCCGGCGTTTGGAAAGCTGGCCGTAATCGGCCATGGAGGCGGTGGCAAACAGAACCTCGTGGCCTTCCGAACCCTTGGCCACATAGGCGTGGCCCTGGGTGAGCAGGCGCTGGATGATGGCGATCATCTGGGGAATGTTTTCGGTGGCGCGCGGTTCGTGCGTCGGGGCAAGGCAGCCGAGGCGTGCCACATCCGCCTTGAACTGGCTTTCCGTGGCGCCGGTCACGCCACGGATCGCCTCGTTGAGGCTCATCGAGCCATCGGCGATTTTTTGTCCGAAATCGCGCAGCGCCCGCGCGTTGATCTTGTCGTCGACGTCGGTGATGTTGCGCACATAGGTGACATGGTCTTCGCCGTAGATGTGGCGCAGCAGACGATAGAGCACGTCGAATACGATGACGGGCCGCGCATTGCCGATATGGGCAAAGTCATAAACCGTGGGGCCGCAGACATAAAGGCGCACGTTTTCGGGGTCGATGGGCTGGAATTCCGCCTTCTCGCGGGTCAGCGTGTTATAAAGCTTGAGCGTGTCGCTCATCGAAATTCTCCCGAAACAGGTATGGACCCGCCGGCCCGGTTCCTGTGTCTTCTTTGAATTTCGAGAGACGAGAACGGCCAGGCCAGCGGTGCGCTAGCGAATAATTTTCCCGCAGATGATGCAGAGGCCGTTTTTCATGGACACGGTTATGGCGCGCGCCAAAGCCGCGGTCAAGGGGAGGGCAAGGCGCAATTGTTCGCCGGCTGGCGCCAAAGCGAAATATTCGTTCGGGAGCTTTGCGCGGTGCGGATGATCAAGGTTGCAGCGGGATCTTGTCTTTCGCCGGCAGAAGGCCGAGCACCAGCGCGCAGCCGGCAATGATGACGGCGCCGCCCGCCACCTGCATCATCGTCAGCGGCTCATCGAGAATGAGCGCGCCGACCAGCACCGCCACCACGGTCACGGCAAATTCCACGCTGATTGCCCGCGTCGCGCCAATGCTGGCCACAAGTCCGAAATAGAGCACGTAGGTGAGCGAACTCATAAGGCCGGCGAGCGCCACCAGATAGAGATAATCGATGGGCTGCGGCGAAACCGGCACCGGCACGACAAATATCAGCGGCAGCGCAATGACGCCGCCGGCTAGAAACGCGCCGATGGTGACTTCCCAGGGGCCGGTGTCTTTGAGGAACCGGCTGGCATAATTGCTGCCGAAGGCGGCGCAGAAGGTGGAAAACACCATGGCAAGGCAGCCGAGCACGAACGCGAAGGTGACAGGCACGGCGGGAAAACCAACCAGCATGACAATGCCGAGCGTGCCGAGCAGAAGACCCGCGACCCGCGCCGGTGTAATCCGCTCCAGCCCCCAGACCTGCGCAATCACCATGGAAAACAGCGGAATGGAAGCCACGAAAATCGCCGCCATCGCCGTTCCAATGCGCGGTGCCGCGTAGGAAAGCCCGATCAACTGCCCGGCAACCGTTGTCGCACCCACCACGGCAAGCGGTATCCAGCTTGCCGGAAACGACAGTTTTCGGCCCGTGGTGCGTGCGAGGATGACAAGGATGGCAGCGGCAATGAAACAGCGGAAAGTGACAGCACCCACCCAGCCGAAGGCTGCAACCACCTTCAACAGCAGCACGAAGGAAAGCCCCCAGGCGAGAGCCAGAAACACATAGGCGGCAATGTCACGGGGGCGCATGCGGGGAAAATTCCGCTAAAGGGAGGGCGAAGGAAACGGCCGGCCGGATTATTCCGGCAGGCGGTAATCGAGGAATTTATTGTCGCGCACGACGAAAAGCCGGCCGGTTTCCGTCATGTCGGGCGCGCAGAGCGGCAGAAGTTTTGCGGCAACCTCGGAGGGGTGCGGCAGCGTTGCCGGGTCTTCGCCGGGCATGGCCTGCGCGCGCATGGCGGTGCGGGTGGCGCCGGGATTGACGTTGAGGACGCGCAGTTTCGTCTTTTGCGTTTCGGCAGCCCAGATGCGGCCGAGCATTTCGACGGCAGCCTTGGAGGCGGGATAGGCACCCCAGAAGGGGCGCGCATCATTTGCAACGCTGGAGGAGAGGATGAGCGCACGGCCGGCATCCGATTGCAGAAGCAGCGGCTCGACGGAGCGTATCAGCCGCCAGGTGGCCGTCACATTGGTCAGCATCACCTTGTCAAAAACCTTTGCCTCGATATGGCCGACGGGCGAGATCACGCCGAGAATGCCGGCATTGGCAACGAGAATATCAAGTCTGCCCCAGCGTTCATGGATCGAGGCGCCGAGCTTGTCGATGGCGGCCATATCGGTCAAATCGAAGGGAACGAGGGTCGCCGTGCCGCCTGCCGCCTGAATGGCGTCATCCAGCTCTTCCAGCCCGCCCACCGTGCGGGCGCAGGCAATCACATGCGCGCCGGCCTTGGCCAGAGCCAGTGCCGTGAAATAACCGATGCCGCGCGAGGCGCCGGTCACCAGCGCAATGCGTCCCTTGAGATCAATCGTCATTACCCGTTCCGTCCCGTCATGCCGGCGAAAGCCTTGGCCTTCGCCGGTCCTCCTCAACCGTTGCTGGCGAGAACCGAGACTTTCCGTCCCATCGGTTCCCCATGCTTGTCAAGCAGGCGCGTCGGATAGTCGCCGGTGAAATAGTGGTCGGTAAACTGCGGGCGGGCCGGGTTGCGCTCTTCGCCGCCAACGGCGCGGTAAAGGCCATCGATGGTGAGGAAGGCCAGCGAATCGGCGCCGATAAAGCGGCACATGGCTTCCACATCATCATACTGGTTGGCCAGAAGCTTGTCGGCATCCGGCGTGGCGATGCCGTAGAAGTCCGGATAATAGATCATCGGCGAGGCAACACGCAGATGCACTTCCTTGGCGCCGGCATCGCGGATCAACTGCACGATCTTCAGCGAGGTCGTGCCACGCACGATCGAATCATCCACCAGAATGACGCGCTTGCCCTCGATCATGGCGCGGTTGGCAGAATGCTTCAGCTTCACGCCAAAGGCGCGGATCTGCTGCGTCGGCTCGATGAAGGTGCGCCCGACATAATGATTGCGGATGATGCCGTATTCGAAGGGAATACCGCTTTCCTGCGCATAACCCAGCGCTGCCGGCGTGCCGCCATCGGGCACCGGCACCACGACATCGCCTTCGACAGGCGATTCCTTGGCGAGATTGATGCCCATGTTCTTGCGCGCGACATAAACGCTGCGGCCGCCGACAACGGAATCGGGGCGGGCGAAATAGACATATTCGAACAGGCAGAGCCGCTCCGGCTGCATGTTGGTGGATTTGCGCGATTCGATCTCGATGGAACCATCCGGCTGGATCTCGCAGATGATCACTTCGCCGTTTTCCACGTCGCGGATAAACTTCGCGCCGATCATGTCGAGCGCGCAGGTCTCCGAACAGAAGATCGGCTTGCCGTCGAGTTCACCCATCACAAGCGGACGAATACCGGTGGGGTCGCGCGCGGCAATCAGCTTGGTGCGGGTGATGCCCAGCATCGAATAACCGCCTTCCATCTGGCGGATCGCATCGATGAAGCGGTCGGTGGTGGAGGCATAACGCGAGCGGGCGATGAGGTGCAGCACCACTTCCGTGTCGGACGTGGACTGGCAGATGGCGCCACCGGCGATCAACTGGCGACGCAGCGTCAGCCCGTTTGTGAAATTGCCGTTATGGGCAACGGCAATGCCGCCGACTTCCAGTTCGGCAAACAGCGGCTGCACGTTGCGCAGCGCCACTTCGCCTGTGGTCGAGTAGCGTGTGTGGCCAATCGACATATTGCCCGGAAGCTTTGCGAGCGTCACCGGGTTGGTATAGTGGTCGCCGACCAGGCCCATATGTTTTTCGGTATGAAACTGCGTGCCATCGAAGGACACGATGCCGGCCGCTTCCTGGCCACGGTGCTGCAGGGCATGCAGGCCAAGCGCCGTCAGCGTTGCCGCATCGGGATGGCCGAGAATGCCGAACACGCCGCATTCCTCATGCAGCGTATCACCATCCAGATCGAGAAAAACATCATGTGCAACCGGCTGATTCATGTCTGCAGGTCCTTGGGGCTGGTTCGGAACGGGGTGTGTTGCGAATATGGGTGTTATCGGTTGAAACGGAAAGAGGCCGGCGGGGAGCGGTATCGCTTCATCCTCTCATCCGGCCTTCTCAGCTGCGCTATACCACAGGTGCCGATGCTTGGCTGCCCTTGGAACGGTAACAAAGCGTCAATTATTTGGCGTCGTGGTTGCCGGAGCGTCATCAGATGGCGTCTGTTCGCTGCCCGGCGCCTGGACCTTGTCGCCATGGCCGAGAATGCGGGCGCGGATCTGAGGCTCCATATCGGTCGGAAGCACGGCTTCCAGACGGCCGACGAGACCATCGAGGAAAGGTTTTGATTTCGCCTGGGTGATCCAGGCCGGCTGCGAACGGGCATCCACCAGCCAGTTCCAGAAAGCAACGGCAACGACCAGAAGCAGAATGCCGCGGGCTGCACCGAACAGGAAGCCGAAGGTGCGATCGAGCGCGCCAATGCGGCTGTCGATGATGAAATCGGCAATGCGGCTGGTGATGAAGGTGATGATGATCAGCGCGATCAGAAAGATAACGCCGGCAGAACCTGCCAGCGCAATGCGGTCATCGGTCGTGTAGTTCTTCGCATAGGGAAGCAGAAGCGGGTGGAGGTAATAGGCTGCGGCAATCGCGCCTGCCCAGCTGGCAATCGACAGCACCTCGCGCGAAAAGCCGCGCACCATGGCGAGCACTGCTGAAAACAGGGTGACGCCGATGACAATGCCGTCGAAAATCGTGATGGGCATAAATGGTCTACTCCAAGACTGACCCGGCCTTAAGGCCAAGGGGTACACTGGTGGCTGAACGGGCGCAAGAACATGCCTTGCGGCCCGCCTTTGCGGCACCTCTTACAACAGCGAGCCCGCCGGTGGAAGATCAATCCTCATCCGGCTGTTTCCCCAGGTTCTTCGCAGAACCGGCTATTTTTACGACGAGATCCGGCAGCCCGTCGATCTCTCCCCAGCGGCTCTTGCCGCCCTTCGGAATTTCGGCGGACGAGGAGGGCAGAACCGCTGAGGAAAAGCCGAGCTTTTCCGCTTCCTTCAGGCGCTGCGCCGTCTGCGAAACAGGGCGTACGGCGCCGGACAGGCTGACTTCGCCGAAATAGACGCATTCGGCCGGAAGCGGCGTGTTGGCAAGGGAGGAGACGAGGGCGGCGGCTACCGCCAAATCGGCGGCCGGCTCAGTGATGCGATAGCCGCCGGCGACGTTCAGATAAACATCGTGCTGGCCAAGCCGCACGCCGCAATGGGCTTCGAGAACCGCGAGGATCATCGACAGGCGCGAGGAATCCCAGCCGACGACTGCGCGGCGCGCCGTGCCGAGCGACGTCGGTGCGACCAGCGCCTGTACCTCCACCAGAACCGGCCGCGTGCCCTCCATCCCGGCAAAGACGGCCGCGCCCGGCGCCTTCGAATTGCGCTCGCCCAAAAACAGTTCGGACGGATTGGACACTTCGCGAAGGCCGATATCCGACATTTCGAACACGCCGATTTCGTCGGTCGGGCCAAAGCGGTTCTTCACCGTGCGCAGGATGCGATAATGGTGGCCACGGTCGCCCTCGAAATAGAGAACCGCATCCACCATGTGTTCCACCACGCGCGGGCCGGCAATCTGGCCTTCCTTCGTCACGTGGCCAACCAGCACCATGGCCGCTCCCGTCTGCTTGGCAAAGCGGATCATCGCCTGCACGCCGGTTCGCACCTGGGTCACGGTGCCGGGGGCCGAGTCGGCGGTGTCGCTCCACAGCGTCTGGATGGAATCGATAATGACGAGGTCGGGCCGCTTGCCTTCGCCGATGGTCGCCAGAATATCCTCGACATTGGTTTCGGCGGCCAGCAGCACGTCGGTCGAGGCGGCGCCCAGCCGCTGGGCGCGAAGGCGCACCTGCGCCACCGCCTCTTCGCCGGAGACATAGATGACCCGGTGCCCGCGCCGCGACAGGGCAGCGGCCGCCTGCATCAAAAGCGTCGATTTGCCGATGCCGGGATCGCCGCCGACGAGCACGGCCGATCCGCGCACAAAACCGCCGCCGGTTGCCCGGTCGAGTTCGCTGATGCCGGTGAAGATGCGCGGCGCTTCCTCGGTTTCGCCAGACAGCGTGGTCAGCGCCACCGCGCGACCCTTTTTCGGCACCTTGCCGGGACCGGCCCCGATGCCGCCCATCGGGTCTTCTTCAACGATGGTGTTCCACTCGCCGCAGCCATCACACTTGCCCGCCCAGCGGGAATGCACCGTGCCACAGTTCTGGCAGACGAATTGAGTCTTTGGCTTTGCCATGAAATGTCAGTCTTCTTGTTGGTCTTGCGGAAAAAGATCGGAGGAGAGGTTTTGATGGCCGTGCAGCACACGCAGGATCGTGATGGCCGCAGGCGTGACGTGAAAAAAGAGAATGCGGGAACGATAGGCGACGCTGCGGATATCCGTCCCCAGTTCGCTGCGCCCGCGCCCGCTCAGGCCACTTTCGGCAAGCGATCTCGCCTTTTCCTCCAGCCCCAGGATCAAGCGATCGGCGGCGTCCGTATTGTCCAGCGCGAGATAACGATAGATGCTTGCGAGATCGGCGCGCGCTGTGTCAGTCCAGAGGAGCCGGCGGCGTTTAATAGCCGCTTCCCTTCGCGGCTTGCCTCTTTTGTCTCGGTTTTTCTGCGGCAAGTTGCCTTACGTCCTGCAGCAGGTCGGACGCCGACGCATATTCACGCACGCGGCCTTCCCTGACGTCGTCCAGGCCTTGCCCGACGAGGCGGAGCAGTTCCTGCGTATCGTTTTCCTCGCGCTCAAGCGAGCGAAGCCCCGCCCGCACCACGTCCTCGGCGCTCTTGTAGACGCCGGTGCGCAGCTTGGCCTCGATGAAGGCCCGGTCTTCTTCTGTCAGCTGGATCTCGGTCATTTCGATCTCCTTTTGTTCTCTTATAGCGCGGCCCGGTACCGCTGACCAGAGGACAAATTTCAAGCGTCAGAAATGGCCGTCGAGATAGCGCCGCTCATAGCGCAGGCCAAGGGATGTCAGCATTTCATAGCCGATGGTGCCGGCGGCGCGCGCGACGTCGTCGAGCGGCATGTTCGGCCCGAACAGTTCGATGTAATCGCCGGCCGTGATCAGGCCTTGCGGCAGGTCGGTCACGTCGAAGATGGTGAGATCCATGGTGATGCGGCCGACCACCGGCACGCGGTGGCCGGCGATGAAGCCGAAGGCGCCCGCAGCCACGCTTGTGCGCAGGGCCACGCCGGCGCCAGAGAGATTGCGCAGATAGCCATCGGCATAACCGACGCTTGTGACCGCAAGTCGGCTGTCACGCGCGAGCCGGTGAGTACCGCCGTAGCTGACCGTTTCGCCAGCCTTTGCCGTGCGGATCTGCAGGATGCGGGATTCAGTGGTGGCCACCGGGCGCATCGGGTTTGCCATGCCGTTCACCGCCTCGCCACCGTAAAGGGCAATGCCCGGACGGGTGAGGTCAAAATGATAGTCGGCGCCGAGAAAGATGCCGGCAGATGCCGAAAGGCTGGCCTCGACGCCTTCGAACGCGGCGCTCACGTCCCGGAACTGCTGCAATTGCGCCCGGTTGGCGTCTGCAGACGGCGTGTCGCCGCTGTGGAGATGCGAGAGCACCAGCACCGGCGAAAAACTTGCGGGACGTGAAACGTCTTGCGCCAGTTCCATCGCTTCCTCCACCGAAAGCCCCAGCCGGTTGAAGCCGGTATCCACCTGCAGCGCGCAGGGGTGTTCTCCGCGCTCGGCGATCACTGCCATCCAGAAGGCCAGTTGCTCTTCGGAAGCAAGGACGGGCACGAGGTCATGGTCGAAGAACAGCTGTTCCTGGCCCGGCCAGATGCCGCAGAGCACAAAAATGCGCGCTTCCGGCGCATAGGCGCGAAGCGTTGCGCCCTCGCTTGCGGCAGCCACGAAGAAGTCACGGGCGCCCGCATGGTAGAGTGCTGTGCCGCAGTCTTCGATGCCCAGGCCATAGGCATCGGCCTTGACGACGGCACCGGCCCGCGCCCTGCCGGAAAGACGCGCAAGATCACGCCAGTTTTCGCCAAGCGCGGCAAGATCCACGGTCAACCTCAGCGGCGCGACGTCGAATTCATCGGCCTCGTCCAGCAGGGCAGCCATGTCGGCGGTCTCATCAAATTCGGCGTCGTCAAATTCGGTCATGGCCTGGCATTATCCGTCGTGATCAGTCTGGCGCCCTTTTGCGGGCAATGGCTTGAGGCTATCACTTTTGTTCAAGACGGTCATGACGAAGCGGGATAAACCGGATCTATGCACAATGTTTCGCAGCAGCAGGCCGCCGAAGCGAGCCCCGTGACCGCGACCGAACGCACCAGGTTCTGGCGCGATCGGCGTTTTGGCAATATGGAATGCCTCACGGCGTCCTTCGTCACGCATGAGTTTTCGCCGCACTCGCACGATACGTTTTCGATCGGCGCCATCGAAGGCGGCTGCCAGGTGGCGATGATCCGCGGCGCGCGCGAGCATACCGGGCCGGGCGCGCTTTATCTCATCAATCCCGGCGAGGTGCATGACGGCCAGCCCGGCGCGCCGGATGGTTATCGCTACCGGATGATCTATCCGGCGCCTGAACTTTTGAGCGAAATCATCGAGGATGTGACGGGCCGTGCCTTCCACGGCGTGCCAAGTTTTAGCCGACAATTGCTCACCGATGTGCCGCTCGCCGAAGCCTTCAATCGGGCCCATGGTCTGGTGGAAGAGGGGACGGAGCAATTGGCGGGCGAGGAAGGCCTCTACCAGGTGCTGGCGACGATGTTTGCCCGCCACGGCAGCCAGATCATCCGGGCGCCAGACCATGCCGAGCCGCTTGCCATGCGCCGGGTGCGCGATTATCTGGCGGCGCACTTTTGCGAGGATGTCGGGCTGGAGGCGCTGGCAAGGGTCGCCGGTCTCAGCCGCGCCCATATGATCCGCGCCTTCCGAAAGCAGTATTACATCACGCCGCATGCCTACCAGACGGACCTGCGCATCCGCCACGCCCGAACGCTCCTGCGGGCAGGCGCCACGCCATCGGATACGGCCATGGCCTGCGGTTTTGCCGATCAGGCGCATCTGACCCGGCATTTCAAGGCGCGCACCGGCCTCACACCGGCGGTGTTTCGCGCCGGTTGACGACCCATCGAAAGTCGCGGCGCCGATCACTTTCGTTCAAGACGGCGAAAGCCTTGCGCCGTATCACCTCCCGCAACAGGAGGTTCCGATGACACAGTCTTCATTCCGCAGCGAAGTCCTTGACGGGGTGCGCGCCATTCTGCCGCTTCTGCTCGCGGCAGCCCCCATCGGCTTCGTGTTTGGGGCTGTTGCAGGCGGCAACGGGTTGTCGCCGCTGGAAACGTTCTTGATGAGCGCGCTGGTGTTTGCCGGCGGCTCGCAGTTCATCGCCATGGATCTGTGGACGCATCCGGCCTCGTGGGCCGCGCTCGGTTTTGCGGCACTTCTCGTCAATCTCCGCCACATCCTGATGGGCGCCTCGCTGGAGCGCAGCCTGCAGCTGTTTCGCCCGTTGCAAAAGCTGCCGGCGCTTCTCGTCATGGCGGATGAAAACTGGGCGATTGCCGAGGCGCGGGCGCGTCGCACGGTGCTGACGCCTGCCTTTTATCTCGGGCTGTCGCTGCCTTTTTATCTCGGCTGGATCGCGGCAAGCCTTGCCGGTGCGCTGCTTGGCGCGCTGATCGGCGATGTCGCGGTCTATGGCCTCGACTTTGCCTTTCCGGCCGTCTTCATCGTGCTGCTGATGGGGTTCTGGAAGGGACGGGAAACCGGCTTGGTGCTGGCGGCCAGCGCCATTGCAGCGCTGACCGTGCATAAGCTTGTGCCCGGCGCCTGGTATATCGCCGCAGGCGCGCTTGCCGGTCTTGCCGCCGCCTTCATTCCGCTTGCGCCAAAGGAGCAGGTGGCATGAGCATTGATCCGACAACGTTTGCCGCAATCCTTGCCATGATGACAGCCACCGTTTTCACGCGGCTGTCCGGGGCCTTTCTGGTGCGCCGGTTCACACTGGGCGAGAAGGCTGAAAAGGCGCTCGGCGTGGTCCCGCCCGCCGTCCTGATGGCGGTTGTGGCACCCACCGCCTTTGCCACCGGCATCGCCGAAACCGTGGCCTGTGCCGTTACGGCACTTGCCGCCCTTCGCCTGCCGCTTCTGCCGGCAGCAGGGGCTGGCGTGGCGACGGTCGCGGTTCTGAGAGTTATGGGACTGTGAAGCCGCAAAAAGCAGACGCCCCGCAAGGTGCGGGGCGTGGGCAAAAAAATCAATGCTCTTCGTATTGGGTAAAGCTTGGGTCGGCCAGATCGGCAAAGCGGGTGTATTCCGACTGGAAGGCGAGTTTGACCGTACCGGTCGGTCCGTGACGCTGCTTGGCGATGATCACGTCTGCCGTGCCCTTCACCTTGTCCATCAGCGCTTCCCATTCCGGGTATTTCGGGTCGTTGATGTCGCGCGGCTCAAGGTTCTTCACATAATATTCCTCGCGGAACACGAAGAGCACCACGTCGGCGTCCTGCTCGATCGAGCCCGATTCGCGAAGGTCGGAGAGCTGCGGGCGCTTGTCTTCGCGGTTTTCCACCTGACGCGACAGCTGCGAGAGCGCCACGATCGGGACGTTGAGTTCCTTGCCGAGTGCTTTGAGGCCCGTGGTGATCTGGGTCACTTCCTGCACGCGGTTCTCGCCGGATTTGCCCGACCCCGTCATCAGCTGAATATAGTCCACCACCAGGCAATCGAGGCCGCGCTGGCGCTTCAGGCGGCGTGCGCGGGCCGAGAGCTGGGCAATCGAGATACCACCGGTCTGGTCGATATAAAGCGGCACTTTCTGCATCATCTGGCTGCAGGCGACGAGTTTTTCGAAATCGGCCTCGGTAATGTCACCGCGGCGGATTTTGGATGACGACACTTCCGTCTGCTCGGAGATGATACGGGTGGCCAGCTGCTCGCAGGACATTTCGAGCGAATAGAAGCCGACGACGCCGCCGTTCTTGGCCTTGAACGAGCCATCCGGCTGAACCTCGGGATCGTAGGCGGCAGCGATATTGTAGGCGATATTGGTGGCAAGCGAGGTTTTACCCATGCCCGGACGTCCGGCAAGCACGATCAAGTCGGAACGCTGCAGACCGCCCATCTTGCTGTCGAGCGACATGATGCCGGTCGAAATCCCAGAAAGATGTCCGTCGCGCTCGAACGCCTGGCCGGCCATGTCGATGGCCTGCGCCACGGCATCGGAAAAGGCCTGGAAACCGCCGTCGTAGCGGCCGGTTTCGGCCAACTCGAACAGGCGCCGTTCGGTATCTTCGATCTGCGTCTGCGGGGGCATGTCGAGCGGTGCATCATAGGCGATGTTGACCATGTCCTCGCCGATGGTGATCAGCGCGCGGCGCAGCGCCAGATCGTAGATGGCGCGGCCATAATCCTCGGCGTTGATGATGGTGACGGCATCGCCCGCGAGGCGCCCGAGATATTGCGCCAGCGTGAGATCGCCGACCTTGGTATCGGCCGGCAGAAATGTCTTGATCGTCACCGGATGGGCGATCTTGCCCATGCGGATGATATCGCCCGCCACCTCGAAGATCTTGCGGTGCAGGGGTTCCTGGAAATGCACGGCCTTCAAGAAGTCCGACACCCGGTAATAGGCATCGTTGTTGACGAGGATCGCACCCAGAAGAGCCTGTTCCGCCTCGATATTGCTCGGGGCTTCGCGGTAATGCGGCTCTGCCGGCGAGGCATTGCCAAGCTTGCGCGCTACTTCATTCATCGACATCATCCATTTCATCGGTTGCCGGGGCACCCTAGTCCCCACGGGGCAGGCGGGGAATGGCTGGATCCTCTACCCACAGGGATTCACAGGCCAGGAGCAGCGATATTCGTTATGCGTGCGATTCGCGGTTGACTGTTGCCAGTGGTGCGAATCGCCATGGCGCGGGTGTATTTTACAGCAGGACGCACAAAAAAACGCCCGGAGAAAACTCCGGGCGCTCGATCGGGGCCGAAAAGGCCTGATCTTATTCGTCGTCGCCTTCGTCGTCACGGTCTGCGTCCGGATCGAAGAAGTCTTCCGGACGAAGCGCGTCTTCGTCAATGCCGTAGATGGCATCAGCCGAGGTGAGGCTTTCGCCCTTCGACTGGCGCTCGGCTTCTTCGGCCGAACGGGCAACGTTCAGTTCAACGGAGATTTCGACTTCGGCATGCAGGTGCAGAACAACCGTGTGCAGGCCAATGGCCTTGATCGGGTTGTTGAGGTCAACCTGGTTACGGCCGATGTTGAAGCCTTCAGCAGCCAGAACGTCGACGACGTCACGGGCAGCAACCGAACCGTAGAGCTGGCCGGTTTCGCCAGCAGCGCGCACGACGATGAAGGACTTGCAGTCGAGAACGTCGGCAACCGTCTGGGCTTCCGACTTGCGTTCCAGGTTGCGGGCTTCGAGCGTCGAACGCTCGGCTTCGAAACGAGCCTTGTTGGCAGCGTTCGAGCGCAGGGCCTTGCCGAGCGGCAGCAGGTAGTTACGGGCGTAACCATCGCGAACCTTTACGGTTTCGCCCATCTGGCCAAGCTTGGCGATGCGTTCAAGAAGAATGACATTCATGTGGATATCCTTTCGGTGTCAGTCGGTGTGTTTGTATGCGGGTCTATCTGTGGCCTGATCAGGAACCGGGTTTGTCCGGCGTCCGTGTCGGGGTAAGCGCGATGGTGCGGCGTGTATCGGAGAGGCCAACGATGAGAATGGCCAGCAGCGGAAACAGCAGCAAAGTGGAGAGGTATACGAGGATGAGGCCCGGCAGGCGCCAGTCCTTGTCCTTCAGGCGAAAATGCAGGCCGGCAAAACCTGCCATCAGGAAACCGGCGCCGAATGTGCCGCAGATGGTGGCGCCGACCATGGCGGGAACGCCGCCGACAAAGGTCAGCGCAATACCGGCGAGGAAAACGAAGATGGCGTTGCGGTTCATGCGCAGCGCTGACGGCATGTCTTCGCGCGGACGCAGAGCCCGGCCGCTGCGCGAAACGATCCGCACGGCAAAATAGAAGGCGGCAAACAGCATCAGCACCCAGATGCCGCCCTGGATCAGCGGCAGCATCAGGACGATCATCGATTTGGTCTGGGCCAGCGCTGCGGCATCCGGCACCATTGCGGCATTCTGCTGGTTGAAGTTTTCCACCATGGCATCGACCATGCGGTTGGTCAGCTCAGGGCCGTAGCCGATGACGGCGCCCAGAATGATGACGGCGATGGTGACGAGGCCGCAGAGATGCAGGAGAATATCGGAGATCGGATACCAGGCGACGAGATCGTCGGGGCCGCCGAGTTCGGAGGCCGGCCGGGCAAGATTTGCCAGATGCGACAGCCAGCCGGCCGGGATCAGCGTGAAGATCGCCATCGCCAGCGCAAACAGCGGCGAGATCAGCAGCGCACCGATGACGGCCGCCGTCAGGATCGCGATGATGGCGGTGCGGTTGCCCCAGCCAAGGCCGGCGACCAGAACGGGAAGGGCAGAGGAGGCATAGAGGACGGAGGCAAACGACGGCTGTGCATTCGCGCCCAGCACAAGCAGGGCGGCGGCAATGCCGGCAAGGATGCCGGTGGTCAGCACTGTCTGGTTCAATCCGGTCACGTCTCGCTGTCCTGCTGTCGAGCAGTTAGGGGAGAGGCCTTTTTGAGCCCGTTATCCCCAACATGGGTTTTAGAAAGGGTTCCGATCCGCGCCCAACGCGAAAGGGAGATGGGGAAGGCACGAATGCCTTCCCCGAAGCGTTTTTTAGGAAATCACGTAGGGCAGCAGGCCGAGGAAACGGGCGCGCTTGATGGCTTGGGCCAGTTCGCGCTGCTTCTTCTGGGAAACGGCCGTGATGCGCGACGGTACGATCTTGCCACGCTCGGAAATGTAGCGCTGCAGGAGACGGACGTCCTTGTAGTCGATCTTCGGAGCGTTTGCGCCGGAGAAGGGGCACGTCTTGCGACGGCGATGGAACGGGCGGCGTGCCGGAGCAGAGGATGTATCAGCCATTGTGTGTTCTCCTTGTGCTCAATTACGCGCGGTCTTCGCGCGGGCGACGCTCGAAGCCACCTTCACGGGGACCACGATCTTCGCGCGGGCCACGGTCAGGACGGGGGCCGCGATCGCGGTCGCCGAACGAACGTTCCGGACGGTCGCCATCACGACGCGGACGGTCGTCACGGTCGCGCTTCTGCATCATGGCAGACGGGCCTTCTTCGTGCTTCTCGACGGCAATCGTCATGTAGCGAAGGATGTCTTCGTTGATGCGCATCTGGCGTTCCATCTCATGCACGGCAGCTGCCGGTGCATCGATGTCCATCAGGGCGTAATGAGCCTTGCGGTTCTTCTTGATGCGGTAGGTCAGGGACTTGAGGCCCCAGTTTTCTACGCGCCCGACTTTGCCGCCGTTTGCTTCCAGAACACCCTTGTACTGTTCGACCAGGGCGTCGATCTGCTGTGCGGACATATCCTGCCGGGCAAGGAATACATGTTCGTAAAGAGCCATGGTAGCTTTGCCTTTCTTGCTGTTGTCGTGTGCCCGGAATTCGGCGGCTAAGCCTCAACGACTGGTCTTGGATGGGGTTGCCCCCGGCAAGAAAAGCGTGTGATCGAGACGGTCGAGAGCGGAGACACGGGAGACCGGAACCCTTTTGGTTCCTGCGGTACGCCTTATCGGCGCGCCTGCCCTCCGTACAGCCACCAGCCAGAAGACCGGGCGGTTCGAACAGGCCGGCTTATACGCGCATTTTCGCCAAAGGCAAGGGGAGGGCGGGAATTTCGAGAGGAGAGATCAGCCGATCTTCAGAACGGTGCGGCCGTTTTCCATTGCAAAGCGGCTCGTCAGTGATGTGCCGTCCAGCGTGACCGAAATTGCGTCATCGCTGCCGTTGATACGCGCCGTCAGCGTGTTGCCGGAGACGGTAATGCTCAAATCCTGTTCGCTCAGACCGTCGAAGCGGATGGAGAGGGGGCCGTTGCTGGCAATCGTATCCTTGCCCCCGCCGCGCCCGAAGGCGTATTCCATCACGGCATCGGAGCCGGTCTGGCGAAGTGTCACGGTATCGCTGCCGGCGCCGCCGGTTGCAAAGATGCGGTTGCCTTCAAGGTTCAACGTATCATCGCCTTCGCCGCCATCGAGGCCGATGATGGTATCGGCGGACACCGCCATCGTGTCCTTGCCGGCGCCGCCGAGCACGTCGAGCGCCAGTTGCGCCTTGATCTTGATGGTATCGTCGCCAGCGCCGCCATCGACCGAACCGATGAAGCTGCCCGCCGCCTGAAGCGTGTCGTTGCCATCGCCGAGTGCGATGCCGGATATTGTGGCGCTCTTGAGAATCAGGCTGTCATTGCCGGCGCCCGTCTCAAGATCATAAAGGGCGCGCCCGGTCATCGTCAGCGTGTCGTCCGCTTCCGTGCCGCGGGCAGACGTGATGTAGCCGAGCTGTTCCTTGACGTCAGGGGCGGCGGTCGCATCCGGGGAGCCGAAGGTCAGGATCTCGACGATGCGGGCCAGCGCTTTTTGTCCAGCCGTCTGCTCGGGGGCTGCCATTCCCCCCGACGTGGCAACGGGGGCGCGCGACGATGTACCGGTCGCAGAAACGGGTTTTGCCGTCGAAAACAGCGTATCGACGGTATAGGCGGCGTTTGCGCCGGAAAAGAAGCTGCTGATCGCGCTCATCTCGTTCGCCTTGATCGCGCGCCGGTCAAGAGGCCAAGCGCATTCTGCCGCCATGTTACCGGCAAAGCCTTAAGCAGACACTTAAACAGGATGTTCGAACCGGATGCGATCTGCGATTGCCGGTGGCGTTAGCGGGATATGAACATCAACCCTAAAGCGCGATTCTGGCACAGGTGAGAAGTCTGGTCGGCGGGTCGTGGCGTAGAGGGTGATTATCTGCCGTCCGCACTGGATCCCCTGCCATGGTCTACGTTTCAATCACCGGTTTTCGGGCTTTGTCCGTCTGGACGGTGCCACGTTTCTGGTGGCATGCCCTTGGTTCGATGCGACAGGCGCAGACAGCGCCCGGCAACCTGTCGGTGGATGCACGCCGGATCAATGGCGTCCAGCATACGCTCTCCGTCTGGCAAGACCGTGCGGCGATGAGCGCCTATCGCGGATCCGCTGCCCATCTGGAGGCGATGCGGGTATTTCCGAAGATCGGCACCGGCCATTCCTTCGGCTTTTTGACGGATGAGGTGCCAGTCTGGAGCGCAATCCATGGACGGTGGCGTGCGGAAGGCGAGCGCCGGGCCACCGAAGCGGCCCGGCGAGCGCAGGTCTGAAAGGTCAGATCGGCATCGGATACTGGCGATGAATGGCGGCAATTGCCTTCATTACCTCGTCGGTGAGCGTGATATCGGCCGAGCCGATGTTCAGCTTCAACTGCTCCATAGACGTGGCGCCGATGATGGCAGCGGCCATGAAGGGGCGCGTCAGGCAGAAGGCAAGCGCCATCTGCGAGGGATCAAGGCCATGGGCCTTTGCAAGTTCCACATAGGCCCGCGTCGGCGCATCCTGTTCCGGCACCAGCCGGCCGCCGATATTGCCGTTGATCGAGCCGCGCGAGCCC
>JAIXTO010000159.1 GCA_027483885.1 Rhizobiaceae bacterium | reverse complement strand
TCGCGGTTATAGGCTTCGCCGGACACCGGGTCGAGAATGTCGCACATGACGACCATGGTTGACT
Organism: Rhizobiaceae bacterium; assembly: GCA_027483885.1. Lineage (GTDB taxonomy): Bacteria > Pseudomonadota > Alphaproteobacteria > Rhizobiales > Rhizobiaceae > Neorhizobium. Next base: position 14,194 of record JAIXTO010000159.1, on the reverse strand, counting down.
GGGCAAAGAACGGGTCCATATGGACGGTGGCCGGATCCGGCATCAGCACCATGTCGGACTCGTTGATGGCCTTCCAGCCGCCGATGGACGAGCCGTCGAACATGACGCCATCGGCGAACATGTCCTCGTCGACCGCCACGACATCCATCGTCACGTGCTGCAGCTTGCCTTTGGGATCGGTAAAGCGCAGATCGACGAACTTGACGTCGTTCTCCTTGATCTGTTTCATGATGTCGCTTGCGGTCGTCATGGTTTCTCCCTTTGGTATGAAATGATGGCGTTATCCGGTTCTTTGCAGCCGGATTTATGACGCAGGTTCAGATGGCGTCCACGCCGGTCTCGCCGGTGCGGATACGAACCACTTCTTCCACGTTGGATACGAATATCTTGCCGTCGCCGATGCGTCCAGTCTGGGCCGCGTTGCGGATGGCGTCGATCACGGCGTCGACATTCTCGTCAGCCAGCACGACCTCGACCTTCACCTTCGGCAGAAAGTCCACGACGTATTCAGCGCCGCGGTAAAGCTCCGTATGTCCCTTCTGGCGTCCGAAGCCCTTGGCCTCCGTCACCGTGATCCCCTGCAGTCCGACCTCTTGAAGCGCTTCCTTAACTTCGTCGAGTTTGAAAGGCTTGATGATCGCTTCGATCTTTTTCATGAGAAAATGTCTCTCCGCTTCTCCCTTGGGAGCAGGCCATTGCCCGCTCGCCCTTGTTGATGCAGGTATCGTGCCAAACCAGGACTGAGTTTGGCAGAAATCCTTTACCGGTTGCCGAGCCCTGGTCGCTCAGCCGGTATGCATATGGCAGGCTATGGTTTCGCGATGCCGGTGGCAAGAGGTGTCTGGAAACTTCACCTCCTGCTTTTCGCGCGTAAAGCCTGCCTTTGTTTCGACGTGGATTTTATTTGATCAAATGCCTAAAATATAGACATTTTCTATTGAATTTTCGGGGTTGCGTTTTCGGCTGCCTGGGCTTGAATGGCGCGATGTTTCCAAATGCACCAATTCTGCTCACACCGGACGAGATGGCGGCTGTCGATACGGCGGCCGCCGCCTCCGGCCTTTCGTCGTTTTCGCTGATGGAGCGGGCGGGGCAGGCGGTTGCCGCGGCCGCGCTGAAATTTTATCCCGGCACGCAGCGCTTCCTCGTGCTGGCAGGGCCTGGCAACAACGGCGGCGATGCCTATGTGGCCGCAAGGGCGCTTTGCGACGCCGGAGCAAAGGTGGAGATCCATGCGCTGGGAGACCCGGCGCGCCTTGCGGGAGACGCCAGACAGGCCTTCGATCTCTATGCGGGCGAAGCGCCTGCGGTTTTTCCCCAGCCGCTTCATCTTTATCGACCGGCAAAGGGCGATCTGGTGATCGACGGTATTTTCGGCGCGGGCCTGTCGAGGGACGTGCCAGACGACGTGGCCGATATCATTGCGCGCGTCGAAAGGCCGGGCGTACCGGTACTGTCGATCGATCTTCCCTCCGGCGTTTGCGGCGCCCGTGGCCTTGTGCTGGGTGCTGCCTTCAAGGCGGAGCGCACGGTCACCTTCATGACGCGCAAACCCGGCCACCTGCTGATGCCGGGAAGGGCGCTCTGCGGCGAGGTGGAGGTGTTCGATATCGGCATTCCCCAACGCATCCTTGCGCAGAACGTAGGCCAACTGGCCGTCAACGTTCCCTCTGCATGGCGCGCATCGGCTCCGACGCTTGGCAGCGAGACGCACAAATACCGCCGCGGCCATCTCGTCGTGTTCAGCGGCGGAAAAAGTCACACAGGCGCCGCCCGCCTTTCGGCAGCCGCTGCCCTTCACATGGGCGCAGGGCTTGTGACCATTGCCTCGCCCGGCGAGGCGCTGTCGGAACAGGCGCCGGCGCTGACGGCCGTCATGCTCAGGCAGATCGACACGAGTGGCGATCTGCAAGACTGGCTGGCTGCGGGAAAACTTGCCGCCTTCGTCATCGGCCCGGGTTTTGGCATCGGCGAGAAAGCCCGCGATTTTGTGCGCGCGATTGCAGAAAAGCCGGTGGTGGTCGATGCCGATGCCATCACTTCGTTTGCCGCAGGCACTGGCGGGTCAGCACCCGAGGACCTGTTTTCGCTGTTTGAGCAGGGCGAGACGCGGCTGGTGCTGACGCCGCACGAAGGTGAATTCGGGAGGCTTTTCCCCGATCTTGCCGGCGATGCGGGGCCTGGCAAGGTGGAAAAAGCGCGGGCGGCGGCTCTGCGCGCGCATGCCGTCATCGTCTACAAGGGAGCAGACACGGTGGTGGCGCATCCGGACGGTCGCGCGCTGATCAACGAGAACGCCCCGCCCTGGCTTGCGACGGCAGGTTCCGGCGATGTGCTGGCCGGGCTGATCGGAGCGCTGCTGGCGCAAGGCATGCCGGCGTTCGAGGCCGCCGCTGCCGGTGTTTTCCTGCATGGAGAGGCAGGCATGAGAGCTGGGCTTGGCATGACAGCCGAAACCCTTGTCCGACACGTCCGCCCGATTGAGGCCTTGCGTAAGGTGTCTTCCTGAACCCGCGATTACGGCAGAAAGTCGAGAAGCATCGCCACGCGGCGGGCGGGATCAAGCCCCTGTCGTGCCTCTTCCTCCAGAATGTGTGCCAAACGCCCGGTGCAGACTTCTTTCTCCACGATGCGAAAGCTAAACGTCGCGTAAAATGGTGCATTGAATGGGGCGAACCGATCAGTGGTCAGCGTTGCACCTCGCAGCTTGTGCGACCGACCTTCAAGGAGAAGAGCCTGCACCAGACGCCGGCCAATGCCCTTGCGCTGAAAGTCGGGGTGAACATCCATCTCACCGATATGCAGCCAATCACCATCGGCGATAGAACCACCGGCATAGCCGACCGGCTCTGTTTTGTGGAAAGCCGCAACCAGCATGCCCGCATCGAGGTAGGTCTGCAATTCGTCAAACGTGGCTGCTGATGCTTCGCCAGTGACGGCGCCTGTCGCCTTAAGGGTGGCAAATGCTGCAAGTTCGATGGCCCGCAGGCTTTCAAAATCTGCCCTGCCTGCTGCGGCAATGCGAACCGCAAAAGCATCTGTTTGCGCAACCGCCTTCACGGCGCCACTGATTTTTGCAGATGGCGCGCGCCGTTCGGCGCATTCACCTTGCCGCCGGAGATGAAGAAGGCAAAGACATCGCGCGGTTTTACCGGGCCCTGATGGTCCGGTGCATTGCGTGGCAGATCCTTTGGCACGCCGCCGCTTGCATAGATTTTGAACCGCTCGGCCCAGAGATCGATGTCTTTTGGCGGATAGCAGCTCGGCGTGTCATCCGTTCCCTTTTGCAGGCGGGCATAGACGAAATCGGCGGTGACATCGGCAAACATCGGGTAATCGTGATGATCGGCGCAGACGGCGGCCACCTGGTATTTTGACAGGAGATCGACAAACTCGGGCGTGCAGAAACTCTCATGCCGCGGTTCCACCACATGGCGAAGCGGCAGGCCGTCGAGCGTTTTCGGCAATTGCTGGAGAAAGGCCTCGAAATCATCAGGCTCGAATTTTTTCGTTCCCATGAACTGCCAGAGGATCGGGCCAAGATGGGGCCCCAGTTCGGCAATGCCCTGGCCGAGAAATTTTTCGATCGACGGCCCGGCTTCCGCCAGCACCTTGCGGTTGGTGCAATAGCGGCTGGCCTTCAGGGAAAAGACAAAATTCTCCGGCACCTCTGCCGCCCATTTGGCAAAGGTGGCCGGCTTCTGGCTGGAATAATAGGTGCCGTTCACCTCGATGGCCGTCAGTTCGCGGCTGGCAAATTCCAGTTGGCGCTTCTTTGTGAGCTTTTCCGGATAAAATGTGCCCTCCCACGGATCGAAGGTCCAGCCGCCGATGCCGGTGCGGATTGTGCCGGATGTGGTCATGCGTTGGTCCTTTCGATCCAAGGGGGGCAAGTGGCAGATCCTTATTCTGCCGCTTCGACTTTGTGGACCGGCCGGCGCTCCAGCAGGTCTTTCAGGAACTGGCCCGTATAGGAGCGCTTTTCCTTGACGATGGCTTCCGGCGTTCCCCTTGCGACAATCTCGCCACCACCTGTGCCACCTTCCGGGCCGATATCGATGACCCAGTCCGCCGTCTTGATGACCTCGAGATTGTGCTCGATCACGACGACGGAATTGCCCTGATTGACCAGTTCGTGCAGCATTTCCAGCAGTTTTGCGACATCGTGGAAGTGCAGCCCTGTGGTCGGCTCGTCGAGAATATAGAGCGTGCGGCCGGTCGAGCGTTTCGACAGTTCCTTGGCCAGCTTAACGCGCTGCGCCTCGCCGCCGGAGAGCGTATTGGCCTGCTGGCCGACCTTGATGTAACCGAGGCCGACATCGAACAGTCCCTGCAGCTTGTCGCGCACAGCCGGCACCGCCGAGAAGAACTCGACACCCTCTTCCACCGTCATGTCGAGCACGTCGGCAATCGACTTGCCCTTGAAAGTGACATCCAGCGTTTCGCGATTGTAGCGCTTGCCGTGGCAGACATCGCAGGTGACATAAACGTCCGGCAGGAAGTGCATCTCGATCTTGATGACACCATCACCCTGGCAGGCCTCGCAGCGACCACCCTTGACATTGAACGAGAAGCGGCCCGGCTGATAACCGCGGGCTTTTGCCTCAGGCAGGCCGGAAAACCAGTCGCGGATCGGCGTGAACGCGCCGGTATAGGTGGCCGGGTTGGAGCGCGGCGTGCGACCGATCGGCGACTGGTCGATATCGATCACCTTGTCGATGAATTCAAAACCATCGATGCGGTCATGATCGGCCGGGATTTCGCGGGCGCCCATGACACGGCGTGCCGCGGCCTTGTACAGCGTCTCGATCAGGAAGGTCGACTTGCCGCCGCCGGACACGCCGGTGACAGCCGTGAACAGACCCAGCGGCACGGCGGCCGTGACGTTTTTCAAATTGTTGCCACGGGCACCGAAAACCTTGAGCTCCTTGCCCTTCTTCGGCTTGCGCCGTTCGGCCGGCACGGGCACGCCGAGTTCGCCGGAGAGGTATTTGCCCGTCAGTGATTTCGGATGCGCCATCACCTCCTGCGGCGTTCCGGCCGCAATGACCTCGCCGCCGTGAATGCCGGCAGCGGGGCCGATATCGACGACGTAATCGGCCGACAGGATCGCGTCCTCGTCATGCTCGACCACCAGCACCGTGTTGCCGATGTCGCGCAGGTGTTTCAGCGTATCGAGGAGACGGGCATTGTCGCGCTGGTGAAGGCCGATCGACGGTTCGTCCAGCACGTAGAGCACGCCGGTGAGGCCTGATCCGATCTGCGATGCCAGCCGGATGCGCTGGCTTTCGCCGCCCGACAGCGTGCCGGAATTGCGCGAGAGGCTCAAATAATCCAGCCCGACATCGTTGAGGAACCGCAACCGCTCGCGGATTTCCTTGAGGATGCGCACGGCAATCTCGTTCTGCTTGGCGTTCAGCCGCTCCGGCAGATCCTCAAACCAGTCGCGCGCCACCTTGATCGACATCTGCGTGACCTGACCGATGTGCAGCTTGTCGATCTTCACCGCCAGCGCTTCCGGCTTCAGGCGAAAACCGGAACAGGCCGGGCAGGGTGCCGCCGACATATAACGTTCGATTTCCTCGCGCGCCCAGGCGCTGTCGGTTTCCTTCCAGCGGCGCTCGAGATTGGGCACGATGCCTTCGAAATTCTTCGTCGTTTTGTAGGCGCGTGCGCCGTCGACATAATTAAACTCGATCTTTTCGGCCGTGCCGTGGAGGATTGCGCCTTGCGCCTCCTTGGACAGTTTTGCCCAGCGGTCCGACAGCTTGAAGCCATAGACCTTGCCCAAGCCTTCCAGCGTCTGGTTGTAATAGGGCGAGGAGGATTTGGCCCAAGGGGCGATGGCGCCATCCTTCAGCGTGCGCTCCGTCTCCGGGATGATCAGCGCTTCATCCACCTTCTGCTGCGAGCCCAGGCCATCGCAGGTCGGGCAGGCGCCAAAGGGATTGTTGAAGGAAAACAGCCGCGGCTCGATTTCCGGAATGGTGAAACCGGAGACGGGGCAGGCGAATTTTTCGGAAAACAGCACCCGCTCATGGGTTTCGTTGAGCGACTTGTTGGCCGAACCGCCAGCAGACGTTTCCTCCGGCGGCAGCGGCTTGTCGGCAAATTCGGCAATCGCCAGACCATCCGCCAGTCGCAGGCAGGTTTCCAGACTGTCGGCCAGACGCGCGCCGATATCGGAGCGCACCACCACGCGGTCAACTACCACGTCGATATCGTGCTTGTATTTTTTGTCCAGCGTCGGAGCTTCGGCGATCTCGTAAAAGGTGCCATCCACCTTTACGCGCTGAAAACCCTTCTTCATGAGGTCGGCGAGTTCCTTCTTGTACTCGCCCTTGCGGCCGCGCACGAGGGGCGCCAGGATATAGAGGCGGGTGCCCTCTTCGAAGGCCAACACCCGGTCCACCATCTGGCTCACCGTCTGGCTTTCGATGGGAAGGCCGGTGGCGGGCGAATAGGGAACGCCAACGCGCGCAAACAGAAGGCGCATGTAGTCGTAGATTTCGGTGACTGTGCCAACCGTCGAGCGCGGGTTTTTCGAGGTGGTTTTCTGCTCGATGGAAATGGCTGGCGACAGGCCGTCGATCTGGTCGACATCCGGCTTCTGCATCATTTCCAGGAACTGGCGCGCATAGGCCGAAAGGCTTTCGACATAACGCCGCTGACCTTCCGCATAAATGGTGTCGAAGGCCAGGGATGATTTTCCCGATCCGGACAGGCCGGTCATCACGATCAGGCTGTTGCGGGGCAGGTCGAGATCGATGCCCTTGAGATTGTGCTCGCGGGCGCCGCGAATGGAAATCGTCTTGAGTTCGCTCATCGTGAAAAAGGCTCTGTGGGAGGACAAGTCCCTTATCTAGTGATCCATCGGCCGGTGTCGAGGCGAAAGGCGTTGCCGAGTGGCTTTTCGATTCGTCCTACGCATCCGGGCGTTGACAGGATCATAGCGGAATACTAGAACAAAGAAAGAACAAATTTGCTTGTGGATTACCGATCTCCAAAACCCATTCGCCGCCGGCAATGGGGTAGAGTGGGAAAGGTTTTTAAAATTCGCGTGCCGCATGCGGCAGCAGACAAGGTGAAGAAATGGCTGGCAGCGTCAACAAGGTAATTTTGATCGGCAATCTCGGCGCCGACCCGGAAATCCGTCGGACGCAGGACGGCCGGCCGATTGCCAACCTGCGCATCGCAACCTCGGAAACTTGGCGCGACCGCAACAGCGGCGAGCGCAAGGAAAAGACCGAATGGCACAGCGTGGTGATCTTCAACGAAGGTCTCTGCAAGGTTGCCGAGCAGTACCTGAAGAAGGGTGCGACGGTTTATATCGAAGGCCAACTGCAGACCCGCAAGTGGCAGGATCAGACCGGCAACGACCGTTACTCCACCGAAATCGTGCTGCAGGGTTTTAACTCCACGCTGACCATGCTCGGCGGACGCGGTGAAGGCGGCGGACAGGGCGCAGGCTTTGGCGGCGGCCGTTCTGGCGGCCAGCCCGCTGGCGGTGGTGATTTCGGTGGCGGCTACGGCGACGATTACGACCGCGCGCCTGCATCCTCCGGCCGTGGTGGACAGTCTTCCGGCGGTGCTGCCGGCGGCGGTTTTGCCCGCGATCTCGACGACGACATCCCGTTCTGATCCTGGCAAAAATCCGAAAGTATAGGCGGCGGCTGAAAGGCCGGCCGCCTTTTTAAATGAGGCCTTTAGGTCAAAAGCGCTTCAGAGTTCAAAGGCGGACTTCACGCCATCGACGACAAACTGCGCCGATAGGGCGGCCAGCAGGACGCCGAGCAGGCGGGTGAGCACGGCGCGGCCGGAGACGCCGAGATATTGATCGAGGCGATCGGCAATCATCAGGGCGATGAGCACGGTTGCCATGGCCATCGCCAGCATCAGGATGAGCAGCGCGCGATCGAGCGGTTCTGCAAAGGAACCGGCGAGCAGCACGGTGGCGGATATGGCGCCGGGGCCGGCAATCAGCGGCAGCGCCAGCGGAAACACGGCGATGTTCTGGATATGGTCGATGGTGATCGCCGTCTTTGACGTCTCTTCCTTGCGGTCGTTGCGCTTCTGGAAAATCATCTCGAAGGCGATCCAGAACAGAAGCAGGCCGCCGGAAATGCGAAATGCCCCCATGGAAATGCCGAGCAGCGACAGGATGCCGGCGCCGAAGAGGGCAAACACGGCAAGGATGCAAAAGGCGATCACCGAACCGCGCACGGCCACGTGACGCCGCTGCGCCCGCGTGAGGCCTGCGGTCAGGCCGAGGAAGATCGGCGCCAGTCCCGGCGGATCGAGGGTGACCAGCAGCGTCGTGAACGCGCTCATGATGGTATCTGCGCTCGCCATCCGTCTTCCCCCTGACGCCGCTTGCGGCGGCCCGTTAACATTGTTAGGACAGTTCTGCGGGCGAGGAAAGTTCCAGATGCACTGACTTTTGTGCATTTGCCCCGCAAACGTCGCAAAAGCCTGTTCAAAACCTGCCGGTAAATTGGCGTTGAACCGGCCTTTCGGCTATACAGAACCAACTGATTCCGAACAGAGATCGTATCCGATTTGACTGAGCAGAGCACCCCCGGCGGCGGAAAGCTGCCTCCCGGCATCGAACCTATTTCCATCATGGAGGAGATGCAGCGGTCTTATCTCGACTACGCCATGAGCGTTATCGTGAGCCGCGCGCTGCCTGACGTGCGTGACGGTTTGAAGCCGGTCCATCGACGCATCCTTTACGGGATGAATGAACTCGGGCTGGACTGGAACAAGAAATACGTCAAGTCGGCGCGCGTCACCGGTGACGTGATGGGTAAATACCATCCGCACGGCGACTCCGCGATCTATGACGCTTTGGCCCGCATGGCGCAGGATTGGTCTTTGCGCATGCCGCTGATCGATGGTCAGGGCAATTTCGGCTCCATCGATGGCGATCCGCCGGCAGCCCAGCGTTATACCGAGTGCCGCCTGCAGAAGGTGGCGCATGCGCTGCTCGACGATCTCGACAAGGAAACGGTGGATTTCCGCGACAACTACGATGGCACCATGTCGGAGCCGGTCGTTGTTCCCGCAAAGTTCCCGAACCTTCTCGTCAACGGTGCGGGCGGCATTGCCGTCGGCATGGCGACGAACATTCCGCCGCACAACCTGGTGGAAGTGATCGATGGGGTCATCGCCCTCATCGATAATCCGGCCATCGAACTTCCGGAACTGATGCAGATCATTCCCGGCCCGGACTTTCCGACCGGTGCGCTGATCCTTGGCCGTTCCGGTATCCGCTCGGCCTATGAGACCGGCCGCGGGTCGGTCATCATGCGCGGACGCGCCCGTATCGAGCCGATGCGCGGCGACCGCGAGCAGATTATCATCGACGAGGTTCCCTTCCAGGTGAACAAGGCGACGATGATCGAAAAGATCGCCGAACTGGTGCGTGACAAGCGCATCGAAGGCATTTCGGACCTGCGCGACGAAAGCGACCGCCAGGGTTACCGCGTCGTCATCGAGCTGAAGCGCGATGCCAATGCCGATGTGATCCTCAACCAGCTCTATCGTTATACCCCGCTGCAGACCTCGTTCGGCTGCAACATGGTGGCGCTGAATGGCGGCAAGCCGGAACAGCTGACGCTGCTCGACATGCTGCGCGCCTTTGCCGTCTTCCGGGAGGAAGTGGTTAGCCGGCGAACGAAATACCTTCTGCGCAAGGCGCGTGATCGCGCCCATGTGTTGGTCGGCCTTGCGATTTCGGTTGCCAATATCGACGAGATCATCAGCCTCATCCGCCGTGCGCCCGATCCGCAGACGGCGCGCGAGCAGCTGATGACCCGCCGCTGGCCGGCCATGGATGTCGAAGCGCTGATCCGTCTCATCGACGATCCGCGCCACCGCATCAACGAAGATGGCACGTATAACCTCTCCGAAGAGCAGGCGCGCGCCATTCTCGAACTGCGCCTGGCACGCCTCACGGCGCTCGGTCGTGATGAAATCGGCGACGAACTGAACAAGATCGGCGCCGAAATCAGCGATTATCTCGATATCCTGTCGTCGCGCCTGCGCATCCAGACCATCGTCAAGGACGAGCTTATTGCCGTGCGCGACGAGTTTGGCACGCCGCGCCGCACCGTCATCATGGATGGCGGCCCCGACATGGACGACGAGGACCTGATTGCCCGCGAAGACATGGTCGTCACCGTGTCGCATCTGGGTTACATCAAGCGCGTTCCGCTCACCACCTACCGCGCCCAGCGCCGTGGCGGCAAGGGACGTTCGGGAATGGCTACCCGGGATACGGATTTCGTTACCCGGCTATTTGTTGCCAATACCCATACGCCGGTTCTGTTCTTTTCCTCGCGTGGCATCGTCTACAAGGAAAAGGTCTGGCGCCTGCCGATCGGCACGCCGCAATCGCGCGGCAAGGCGCTCATCAACATGCTGCCGCTCGAGCCGGGTGAACGTATCACCACCATCATGCCGCTGCCCGAGGATGAAAAGAGCTGGGAGAACCTCGATGTGATGTTCTCCACGACGCGCGGCACCGTGCGTCGTAACAAGCTGTCGGACTTCATCCAGGTCAACCGCAACGGCAAGATCGCCATGAAGCTCGAGGAAGAGGGCGACGAAATCCTCTCCGTCGAGACCTGTAATGGGGCCGGCGCTGCCGACAACGACGCAGGCGACGACGTTTTGCTGACGACGGCGCTTGGCCAGGCCATCCGCTTCCCCGTCGATGAAGTGCGCGTCTTTGCCGGCCGCAATTCCATCGGTGTGCGCGGCATCACCCTTGCGTCCGGCGACCGCATCATCTCGATGACGATCGTCGGCCATGTGGATGCCGAACCGTGGGAGCGCGCCGCCTATCTGAAGCGCTCTGCTGCCGAGCGCCGCGCCAGCGGTGTCGACGAGGAGGATATCGCGCTTGTCGGTGAAGAGGTCGGCGAAGTCGGCGAACTCAAGGACGAGCGTTATCAGGAACTGAAGGCACGCGAGCAGTTCGTGCTGACGATTTCTGAAAAGGGTATTGGCAAGCGGTCGTCCACCTATGACTTCCGCACCTCCGGTCGCGGCGGCAAGGGCATCCGCGCCACCGATACCTCCAAGACGGCGGAAATCGGCCAGCTGGTCGCGGCTTTCCCGGTCGAGGGCAAGGACCAGATCATGCTCGTCTCCGATGGCGGCCAGCTGATCCGCGTCCCGGTCGACGGCATCCGCATCGCCAGCCGCGCCACAAAGGGCGTGACCATCTTCTCCACCGCCAAGGATGAGAAGGTCGTGTCGGTGGAACGGATCAGCGAACCGGAAGGTGACGAGGATACCGCAGGCCTGCCGGACGAGGTTCTGGCAGAGACCGGTGACCAGACCGGTGACGTCGGGGCAGCCGCACCGTCGCAGGACGAGGCGTCCGGCGAAGGCGGCGAGGGGCAAGCCGAATAGGCTCTCCTCTCCGGTTGAAATCTGAAAGGCTGGGCGATTTGATCGCCCGGCCTTTTTTGTTGACCGGGCCTAGCCTTTTTGTTGACCGGGATGGGGTGAACGGCAGGGGGCTTGCGCAAACGCGCGCATGAAAAAAGCCGGGGCTTTCACCACCGGCTTTTTTCAGGACCGGGAGAACCCGGCTTGTCAGTCTTGGGAGTAAGTCTTCATTCCGGATGGGCGGTTTTGACCTCTCCATCCATTCTGCAGGCGCTTGCCTTAGAACGCGCTGTGGCGTTTGGCAAAGTCGCGCAGGTTGGCGTGTTCACGCCGAAGTTCCGTCACGGTGGAAGTCACAGTTGCCACGAACATGGTGCTGATCAGGCCAGCAAGAACAATCATCGTCACGTACATATGCATTCCTTCCTTGACGGATGAAACTCAGTAGTACGGCTGCTCCACGTAGCTGCCCGTCATCTGAGTATAATTGACTTCATTGACGTTGGACTTTCCCTGATAAAGCGTGACCGTTGCAGTCATCATCACTGCAATCACCGCCGTCCACACCACATTGATCATCGTGATGGTGTCCGGCATGGCCGTCTTCTTATTGGCAAACATTTCCAACTTCCTTTTCGTTGACCAGAACGCGCACTGCGCTCGTGGGTTCCACCCGATTTTTAAGGGACCTTAACGAGTGGCCTCTGAAGCCTGCCTGAAGGCGCCGTTCATCTGGCGTTCAGAATTCGTTAAGGTTCGCCCCTTGCTGGCGTTGATCGGAAGAACGTCAACCGCAGAGTGCGGAAGGGTTTTGCCGGTCATCAGGCTCGCCAGCCTTGTTTTTGTTCATCTTCGGGACGCAACCTTCTGTCGCGCCGTTTGAATGGTGACAGATAATCATAGACCGCCTGAAACGGTCTTGAACGCCGCGTTCATCTGCCGTTCATCCGGGTGGACGCTTGCGAACAGGCGTCTTCCATGACACAAGGCGTCAAATCGCCAAGCGAGGTGCAATGCGGACAGCCTTCTATCCGGGATCTTTCGACCCCATGACGAATGGTCATCTGGATGTTCTCATCCAGGCGCTGAATGTTGCCGATGCGGTCACGGTGGCGATTGGCGTGCATCCGGGCAAGGCGCCGATGTTCAGCTTCGAAGAGAGGGCGGAGCTTATTCGTCTTTCGCTGGAAGAGGCGCTGCCGGAGCGGGCAGCCCAACTGACCGTGGTGGCCTTCGACGGTCTTGTGGTGGAAGCTGCGCGCCAGAAAGGCGCCACCCTTTTGATCCGCGGGCTGCGCGATGGCAGCGATCTCGATTACGAAATGCAGATGGCGGGCATGAATGCAGCGATGGCGCCTGACATCCAGACCGTTTTCCTGCCGGCAGGCACCGCGTCCCGGCCTATTACGGCCACATTGGTTCGTCAGATCGCGGCCATGGGCGGGGATGTGAAGGCCTTTGTGCCGGCTCCCGTTCTCGATGCCCTTTCCAGGAAGCTCAAGCGCTGAGGCGCCAAGTCCAACACGGAGTTCACCCGATGAAACTTCTCACCCTTGCCTTTGCCGGCGCCATGGCCGCCGCATCCTTTGCCTCGACGGCGCTGGCTGCTGCTGATGATTTCCTGACCATCCAGCTGAAGAGCGGCCCGGTCGTCGTGCAGCTGATGCCGGAGGTGGCGCCCAAGCACGTGGCCCAGATCAAGAAGCTTGCCGCGGAAGGCAAATACAACAATGTTGCCTTCCACCGCGTCATCGACGGCTTCATGGCGCAGACCGGCGACGTGCAGTTCGGCAACATGGAAAAGGGCTTTGACGCCCGCCGCGCCGGCACCGGCCAGTCCGACATGCCCAACATTCCCGCCGAGTTTTCGAAGGTTCCCTTCGAACGCGGCACGGTCGGCATGGCGCGGTCGCAGGACCCCAATTCCGCCAATTCGCAGTTCTTCATCATGTTCGACCAGGGCTCGTTCCTCAACGGACAATATACCGTCGTCGGCAAGGTCGTGTCGGGCATGGAAAATGTCGACAAGATCAAGCGTGGCCAGGGCGGCAATGGAGAAGTTTCAAGCCCCGACCGGATGATCAAGGTCACCGTCGGAAAGTAAAGGGCACAACGCCCGTCAAGAAGGAGAGAAACATGGCCGAGATCAAGGATCCGGAAAACACCATCATCCTGGAAACCACCAAGGGCCAGGTCGTTATCGCCCTGATGCCGGACCTGGCACCTGGCCATGTCGCCCGCATCAAGGAACTGGCCCGCGAAGGCGCCTATGACGGCGTGGTTTTCCACCGCGTCATCCCCGATTTCATGGCGCAGACCGGCGACGTGAAGTTCGGCAAGAAGGGCGGCGAAAGTTTTAACCCGGGTCGCGCCGGCATGGGCGGCTCCGACAAGCCGGATTTGGCTGCTGAGTTCTCGGCCGTTCCGCATGTGCGTGGCACCTGCTCGATGGCCCGTTCGCAGAGCCCGAACTCGGCCAACTCGCAGTTCTTCATCTGCTTTACCGATGCCCCCTGGCTCAACAAGCAGTATTCCGTCTGGGGCCAGGTCATCGAGGGCATGGACGTCATCGACCTCGTCAAGAAGGGCGAGCCGGTCACGGATCCCGATTCGATCATCTCGATGAAGGTTGCTGCCGATATCGCGGCCTAAAGCACGCTAATCGACATCAGGGAAGCGCTCCGGTTTGCCGGGGCGCTTTTCTTTTTGAGCGTCTGGCTTTATCTGCGGGCGTGACATGAACAGAGATACCCAGAAAAACAGGCGGAACGGCCAGACCCGATGCGCGTAGACC
>JAIXTO010000233.1 GCA_027483885.1 Rhizobiaceae bacterium | reverse complement strand
GTGCCGCCGATATACATGCCCGGCCGCATGCGAACGGGCTCCAGCCCTTCGAGCACGCGGATCGAGGACGCATCGTAAGTATCGGTTCCCGCAACCGCCACCGGCGCTGCGCGCGCCGCACGGGCAGGCTCCGGCGCCTTGGTCACAGGCTCGGCGCGGTCGGCTGGCGTCTGCGGTGCTTCGGACGTCTTGGCGCTCGCGCGGCTCGGGGTCGGAAGGCTGGCGAAGAGGTCGGTGGTATCGTCCATGGGGTCCGTCTATATGGCCTTTGAGCAAGCGGCAAATGGCTCTCGATGGGCAAGTCCCGCGTCTGGGTGGCTATCGAATCGCCCGCGAGTGTGCCAGATAACCGGCTTTTTCGCGATGCCCGCGCATGAAGGCATAGGGCAGTTCCGGGTTTGCGCCGCCGCGCGCCCGTTGGCAAGCCAGACATCTGGCGGCAAGTGCATTGGAAGCGGCATGTCCACAGATCATTTTCACAACCACCCCGTCAAGCACCGCCTTTTGCGTTCGATGCTGGTTCTGGGTCTTTTGTTTGTGCCAGGCGTTGCGGTTGCCGATCCGCCGATCAAGCCCTTCAAGGATACGCTATTCTCGCAAAATCGCGTTCTGGAAAGCCGGGATGACGGCGCCTTCCAGGTGATCGACTATCAGGAACAGCGCGATATCAATGCCCGCGACGAAGAGCCCGAGCGGCGGGTGAAATCACCTTACGTCGATACGGGCGTGCGCAAGTATCAGGTGAATGAAACGCTAAACCTCTCCGGCAGCAGGCTCGATGTGATGCGTGTCGGCCCGCTGCAGGATGCGGCCTTCACGGTGATCTTCATCCATGGCCGGGGAGGGGATCGCCGCCTTGGCGCCAACGACTATTCCTTCGGCGGCAATTTCAACCGGCTCAAAAACCTCGCGGTGCTGAATGGCGGCAGTTATTACGCCCCAAGCATCAAAAGCTTCGATCCCAATGGGGCCGCCGACGTGGCCGCCCTTATCCGCCATGTGTTCGAGCTTTCGGCGGGACGGCCGGTGATTCTCGCCTGCGCCTCCATGGGCGGCTTCATCTGCCAGAGCGTCAGCCGCGACAAGGAGGCGGTGCGTTATCTCAAAGGGCTGGTGGTGATGGGCGGCCCGCCCGATCCGGGTTTTCTCACCACGCCGGCTGCCAAGCTTAAGATCCCGGTCTATTTTGCCCATGGCAGTGCCGACAAGGTTTACAGGGCCGAAGACCAGATCGCACTTTTCGAAAAGATGCGCGCGAAAAAATATCCGGCCACCTTTCGCCTGTTCGAAACAGGCGGCCACGGAACACCCGTGCGCATGAGCGACTGGCGCGAAATCCTGAATTTCATGCTCACTGCGCGCGGCTGACCAATCCTCAGGCGTTTCCATTCGGTTTTAACCACGCTTTTCAACCAAATCAGCGTTTTGACATACCATTTGCCTGCGGAACCGTCTAAAAAGCGAAAAACATAGAGATGAGGGTGCCGTTCGTATTTGAGCGGCCGGGAGTTGAAGGGAAATAAAGCGCAATGACGCCGGATGTTCGCCCGCTGGTGGCTGGTAACTGGAAGATGAATGGCACGCGGTCCGCGCTGGACCAGATCAAGGCAATGGCCGAGGGCGTGCAGGGCCCCTTGTCGGAAAAGGTCGATGCGCTGATCTGCCCGCCCGCGACCCTGCTTTATGTCTCGACGGCCCTTTGCACCGATAGCCCCCTGTTGATCGGCGCGCAGGATTGCCACCAGGACCAGGCCGGCGCCCATACGGGCGACCTTTCGGCGGAAATGGTTGCCGATTGTTTTGGCACCCACGTCATCGTTGGACACTCGGAGCGCCGCAGTGACCATGCCGAAACCGACCACCTGGTGCGCGCCAAGGCGCAAGCCGCCTACGGGGCAGAACTGGTGGCCATCATCTGCATCGGCGAGACGGCAGACGAGCGCAAGGCCGGCCAGACACTGGAAATCCTCAAGCGCCAGCTCGCCGGTTCGCTGCCTGATAGCGCTACCGCAGACAACACCGTCATCGCCTATGAGCCGGTCTGGGCGATCGGAACCGGACTCACACCAACCGTGGACGACGTGGAAAAGGCGCATGCCTTCATGCGCGCCGAACTCGTTGCGCGCTTTGCGGGCGAGGGCGCCAAGATGCGGATCCTCTATGGCGGCTCGGTCAAGCCGAGCAATGCCCAGGAATTGATGGCGGTTAAAAATGTCGATGGCGCACTCATCGGCGGAGCAAGCTTGAAAGCCTCCGATTTCCTCGCCATCTACGGGGTATACGAGGCGCTGACCGCATAAATCGGCGCAAAACGCCAAACCGGGCCACTTGCCCCTTGGAATACCGGACCGGCTCGGGTAAAGAGCCGGCCAAACCATTGATGCCGAACCCTTCATGGATGCCGCCCAGACGGCGCGCAGGACTGGACTGATATGCAGACCGTATTGATCGTTATCCATCTCATGATCGTGCTGGCGCTCGTCGGCGTTGTGCTGATTCAGCGCTCCGAAGGCGGTGGCCTTGGCATCGGCGGCGGCTCCGGCTTCATGTCGGCCCGCGGCACGGCCAATGCGCTGACCCGCACGACCGCCATTCTGGCAGCACTGTTCTTCGTAACGTCGCTGGCGCTTGGCATCATGGGCCGCTACGAACAGCGCCCGACCGATATTCTCGACCGGATCCCCGCGACCCAGCAGGGTCAGGGCAACGGTATCCTTGATTCGCTTGGCGGCCAGCCGGCCGGCGGTGCCGCACCGGGTGCAGCTGCCCCCGCACAGCCGGCACCGGCCGATCCGACAGCCGTTCCGACCGGCAAGTAAGCCGCGTCGCAGACCAAACCGCCGGCAGGCCAAAAGCCTGCCGGTTTTCTTTTGTTCAGATTTCAACAGCTTTAATCAACCCATGCAAATTTTGGGCTGGTGGAATCGCTTGTTTATAGGTATCCGGTGACTCCCATGGCGCGATATGTATTCATCACAGGCGGCGTGGTTTCTTCCCTCGGAAAAGGAATTGCGGCCGCAGCCCTCGGAGCCTTGTTACAGGCCCGCGGTTACCGGGTTCGCTTGCGTAAGCTCGACCCTTATCTCAACGTCGATCCAGGCACGATGAGCCCGACCCAGCACGGCGAGGTCTTCGTGACCGACGACGGTGCCGAGACGGACCTCGATCTCGGTCACTACGAACGCTTCACGGGGCGTTCAGCGACCAAGACCGACAACATCACCACTGGCCGGATCTACAAGAACATCATCGACAAGGAACGGCGCGGCGATTATCTCGGCGCAACCGTCCAGGTGATCCCGCACGTCACGAACGAGATCAAGGACTTCATTGTCGAGGGCAATGACGACTATGATTTCGTCATCTGCGAAATCGGCGGCACGGTCGGTGATATCGAGGCGATGCCCTTCGTGGAAGCGATCCGCCAGCTCGGCAACGAGCTGCCGCGTGGCGCTGCCGTTTATCTCCACCTCACGCTGATGCCGTATATCCCGGCCGCCGGCGAGCTGAAGACCAAGCCGACCCAGCATTCGGTGAAGGAACTGCAGGCCATGGGCATTGCGCCCGATATCCTGCTGGTGCGCGCCGACCGGGAAATCCCGGAGGCCGAGCGCCGCAAGCTTTCGCTGTTCTGCAACGTCAGGGCCTCCGCCGTCATCCAGGCGCTCGATGTCGCCAATATCTATGACGTGCCGATGGCATACCACAAGGAAGGCCTCGATTCGGAAGTTCTGGCCGCCTTCGGCATCGAACCGGCCCCGAAGCCGCGCCTTGACGCCTGGGAAACCGTCAGCAACCGCATCCGCAATCCGGAAGGCGAAGTGACGATTGCCATCGTCGGCAAATATACCGGCCTCAAGGACGCCTACAAATCGCTGATCGAGGCGCTTTACCATGGTGGCATCGCCAACCAGGTGAAGGTGAAGCTCGAATGGATCGAGTCCGAAATCTTCGAGAAGGAAGATCCGGCCCCTTACCTCGAAAAGGTCAACGGCATTCTCGTGCCCGGTGGCTTTGGCGAACGTGGCGCGCAGGGCAAGATCAATGCGGCCAAGTTTGCGCGCGAACGCAAGGTGCCGTATTTCGGCATCTGCTTCGGCATGCAGATGGCGGTGCTGGAAGCGGCCCGCAATCTTGCCGGCATCGAGGACGCATCCTCGACCGAATTCGGCCCCTCAAAGCAGCCGGTCGTTGGCCTGATGACCGAATGGGTGAAGGGCAACGAGTTGCAAAAGCGCTCCGTGGCCGGCGACCTTGGCGGCACGATGCGGCTTGGCGCCTACAAGGCCTCGCTGAAGCGCGACACGAAGATCGCCGACATCTACGGCTCGACCGATATTTCCGAGCGCCACCGCCACCGTTACGAGGTGAACGTGGACTACAAGGAACGGCTGGAAAACTGCGGCCTGATCTTCTCCGGCATGTCGCCGGACGGTCTGTTGCCGGAGACGATCGAATATGCCGATCACCCGTGGTTCATCGGCGTACAGTATCACCCGGAACTGAAGAGCCGGCCGCTCGATCCGCATCCGCTGTTTTCGAGCTTCATCGAGGCGGCACTGGAACAGAACCGTCTGGTCTGACGGTCGAGGACTGATTCAGGACAACAAAAAATCCCCTTCCGGTGACGGAGGGGGATTTTTTCGTTTGGCCTGTTTGTTCACTTTGAGGAGCCGAAAATCGCCTCAGTCACGCGGGTCTGAAACGGCGCTTTTACCGGTTACCTCGGCATAGGCCGCCAGCGCCCGATCACGCGCCTCAAAATGATTGACCACCGGCTTCGGATAGGTTTTTCCGAGCGTCACGCCGGCCTTTTGCAGGACCTCCGGCGGAGCTTCGAAGGGACGGTGAATGTATTTCTTCGGCAGACGTGAAAGCTCAGGCACGAACCGTTTGATGTAGTCGCCGTCTGCATCGAATTTTTCGCCCTGAAGGATGGGATTAAAGACCCGGAAGAAGGGTGAAGCATCGGCGCCCGAGCCCGCCACCCATTGCCAGTTGGCGGCATTGGAGGCGACATCAGCATCCAAAAGTGTGTCGCGGAACCAGGCTTCGCCGCGCCGCCAGTCAACCATCATATCTTTGATCAGGAAAGAGGCGGTGATCATGCGCACACGGTTGTGCATGATGCCGTGGCGCCATAGTTCCCGCATGCCGGCATCAACAATCGGATAGCCGGTCATGCCCTTCGTCCAAGCTTGAAAACCGTCGTCGTTCTCCTCCCAGGGAAATGCATCGAAGCGGTCGTTCCAGTTGTGTGTGCGAAGCTTTGGAAACGCCGCCAGAAGGTGATGGCAAAATTCGCGCCAGACCAGTTCCTTGCGAAAATGGGTCACATGGTCGGAGGCTGGCAGGCCGCGCGTCGCATACCAGATGCGGGCAGGCGAAATTTCACCAAAGGCCAGATGCGGCGACAGATGCGAGGTGGCTTCGGTCAGAGCGGGAAAATCACGGTCGGCCTTGTAGGTGTGGATCGGGCGCGCGACAAACTGTTCGAGCTTTTCGACGGCACCGGCTTCACCTGGGGTCCAGAGCGTTTCGAATTCCTCTGCCCAGTTCGGATGCATCGGCAGGAGATGCCAGTCGCAGAGTGTTTCCGACGATGGAAACGTGCCAGGGGCGGGCAGGGTCTCTGGCGCCTCCAAAGGTTCGCGTGGCTCACCATCCTTTTCCAGCGCCTTCCAGAAGGGGGTATAGACCCGGTAGGGACCGCCGGTGCCGGATCGCATCGTGTGCGGATCATGCAGAAGCTGGCCCTTGAAGCGCTTCACCTCGAGCCCACCGTCATACAGGGACTTCAGGATCTCGGCATCGATCCCGTCACGCTCGTAGAGCCGGTTGAGATAGACGGCTTTGGCACCCGTCTCCTCGGCAAGGGCTGCAAGCACTTCGCTTGCCTTGCCCGTCTTCAGGATGAGCCGGTTGCCGCAGGCCTGAAGCGTTGCTGAAAGCGCCTGAAGCGAATGATGCAGCCACCAGGCCTGCGCCGCACCGAGCGGCCCGACAGCCTCATCCTCTGGCTCGCGCACATAAACGCAGAGGAGCGGCCGGCCTTTCTCGACAGCGCTCAAGAGCGCGCCATTGTCATCCAGACGCAGATCCTTGCGGAACCAGACAAGGATGGGCGAATGTGTTGCGTCTGGCACCGTGTAAAGCTCCGGAATCGTTTGTCTTTGCCGTCCGTTACGACAAGGAGAGCCGATCGGATCATCTTTGGCGAAAGTCAGAACGGACGCAGCAGCAGGATCGGGCAGGGTGCGCCGGCCGGCAGTTCAGGTGCATGCGGCGGGCGCACGATCAGGCAATCCGAATCGGCAAAAATCCTCATCATGGAGGAATCCTGCTTGGCAAACGGCGTAGCCATCAGGCGCCCGTCATGATCGCGCGCAAGCGTTGCACGAAGATAGTCCTGCCGGTGGTCGTTCTGGCCAAGCGGTACGGCGGCAAACGCATCGCGGGCGCGGTGTTCGATTGCGCGATGGGCAAGTTTTGCGACCAGCGGCTCGAGGAAAAGCAGGCCGCAGACGAGGCTTGCGACCGGGTTTCCGGGCAGGCCGAGCACCTGCATGGCGCCGAGCGAGCCTACCATCAGCGGTTTGCCCGGCCGCATGGCGATGCGCCAGAAATCCAGCTCCATGCCTTGCGCCTTCAAGCACTTCTGCACCAGATCATGATCGCCGACGGAGGCGCCGCCCAGCGTCACCAGCACATCGGCGCCCTCATCGACCGCCTTGCCGATGGCAGCCTCGATCAGGGCGGAACGATCCGCCACGATGCCGAGATCGATAACCTCGCCGCCCGCTGCCTCGACCAGGGCGGAAATGCCAAATGTATTGGAGGCGATGATCTGCGATGGCTGAGGCACGGTGCCCGGTGAGACCAGTTCGTCGCCGGTGGCAATGATGGCAATGCGCGGGCGGCGATAGACGGAAAGTGCCGGATGGTTCATGGCGGCTGCCACGGTGAGACGCGCCGGGTCGAGCCGTGTTCCGCTTGAGAGCACCACATCGCCTTCGGCAAAATCCTGTCCACGCGGGCGGATATGGCGGCCCTTCGTCACCGCAAATGTCGTACGGATACGGTTGCCGTCGCGTTTTTCCGCATCCTCCTGGATCAGCACCGTATCGGCGCCCTCCGGCACCGGCGCCCCGGTAAAGATGCGCACCGCCTCGCCCTCGCCGACAGACCCGGAAAAACCGTGGCCCGCGGCCGATTCACCGATGACCGTCAGTTCCGAGCCGATGACGGGAGCATCGTCGGCCCGCAGCGCATAACCATCCATGGCGGAGGAATGAAACGGCGGCTGGGTGAGGCGGGCGGCGACATCGGCTGAGAGAACACGGCCCGCAGCCTCACGCAGGGGCACCTGCTCGGATGCATCGACCGGTCTTGCGCGCGACAGCAGGCGTGTCAGGGCCTCGGAGACCGGCAGAAGGCTTGCATTCATCACCTTGCCTCATCCGGGCGGCGCCAGTCGCCGGATTTGCCGCCGCTCTTTTCGACAAGCGCGATGCCGCCGATCTGCATGCCCTTGTCGGCGGCTTTCGCCATATCATAGATGGTGAGGCAGGCGACGGAAACGGCCGTCAGCGCCTCCATCTCGACGCCTGTCTTGCCGGTGAGCTTGGCGGTTGCCTGAACCCGAAGCCCCGGCAGATCGTGGTCTTCCACAATATCCACCGTCACCTTGGTCAGCATCAGCGGATGGCAAAGCGGAATGAGGTTTGCCGTCTGCTTGGCCGCCATGATGCCGGCAAGCCGCGCCGTGCCGATCACGTCCCCCTTCTTGGCATTGCCATCGAGAATAAGACCAAGCGTTTGCGGCAGCATGCGCACAAAACCCTGTGCCACGGCCACGCGGACAGTCTCGGCCTTGTCGCTGACATCAACCATATGCGCCTCGCCGGAGGCGCCGATGTGGGTGAGGCGCGGCGCGTCCTGCGTCATTCCGCAGCCTCGGCTGCGGACGTGCCGGAGAGCAGCGTGCGGGTGGCCGCCGTCACATCGTCCTGCCGCATCAGGCTTTCGCCGACGAGGAAGGTGGTAATGCCGGCTTTCTCCAGACGCTTGCAATCGGCGTGGGTGAAGATGCCGCTTTCGCCGACCAGAAGCCGATCCGCCGGCACCATGGCAGCCAGCGCCTCGCTGACGGACAGGCTGACCTCGAAGGTGCGCAGGTTGCGATTGTTGATGCCGACAAGCGGCGAGGACAGTTTCAGCGCGCGCTCCATTTCCGGGGCGTCATGCACTTCGATGAGAACATCCATGCCCAGCGACAGGGCCTCGTCTTCCAGCTGGCGTGCCTCGTCATCGGAAAGCGACGCCATGATCAGCAAGATACAATCGCCGCCCCAGGCGCGGGCTTCGTGCACCTGATAGATGTCGAACATGAAATCCTTGCGCAGCGCCGGCAGCGCGCAGGCCGCGCGGGCAGCGGTCAGAAATTCCGGCGCACCCTGAAAGCTCGGG
This sequence comes from Rhizobiaceae bacterium, assembly GCA_027483885.1. Lineage (GTDB taxonomy): Bacteria > Pseudomonadota > Alphaproteobacteria > Rhizobiales > Rhizobiaceae > Neorhizobium. Next base: position 36,429 of record JAIXTO010000233.1, on the reverse strand, counting down.
CCATCGGTGAGCACGGAGAGACAGGCCGCACCACCAGCTTCATAGGCAGCAGCGAGCGCCGGCGGATCGAAATCCGGGCGAATCAGACCTTTCGACGGGCTAGCCTTCTTGATTTCGGCAATCAGGCCGAACGTGCCGGCCTCCTGGCGCGTCTTCAGCGCCTTGTAGAACCCACGCGGCAAGGACTGGTCCGCTGCCATTGCCTTCAACTCGGCAAGCGGCACGCGAGCCTTGGCAGCAGCGATTTCATCGCGCTTGTAGGCTTCAATCTTTCTCAGGATATCGCTCATAAAACCTCACATAGGTTCGTTGGAGACGGCGACAAGCGCATCGAGCACCTGAGCCGTGCGCCCGCTGTCCAGCGCTTGCGCTGCAATCGCCATGCCCTCACGCAGATCGCCTGCCTTTCCGGCAATCACCAGCGACGCGGCGGCATTGCAGAGCGCAATATCGCGATAGGCATTTTGGGCGCCCGCCAGCACCGCCCTCAACGCTTTCGCATTGGCCTCGCCATCGCCACCCTTCAGGTCGTCGATGCTTGCGCGGGCGACACCGAAATCTTCCGGCGTCAGCTCGAAGCTGCGGATCGTGCCATTTTCAAGCGCGCTGACCTGCGTGACGCCGGTGGTGGTGATCTCATCCATGCCATCGCCATGCACGACCCAGACCGTCTCAGAGCCCAGATCCCGCATCACTTCGGCAATCGGCTGCACCCAGCGCGGCGAAAACACGCCAAGCAGCTGCTTGCGGGCACCGGCTGGATTGGACAGGGGGCCAAGCAGGTTGAAGATGGTGCGCGTGCCAAGCTCGACCCGGCTTGGACCGACATGGCGCATGGCCGCGTGGTGTACCTGCGCGAACATGAAGCCGATGCCCGCCTGATCGATGCAGCGCGCGATAAGGTCCGGTGTAATATCGAGCTTCACGCCAAGCGCTGTCAGCGCATCGGCAGTGCCCGATTTGGAACTGAGCGCCCGATTGCCATGCTTGCCAACGGCCACGCCGCAGCTTGCGACAATGAGCGCTGCGAGTGTCGAAATATTGTAGGTGCCAAGTCCGTCGCCGCCGGTTCCCACGATATCCATCACGGCGGCCGAGGTTTTCACCGGCAGCATTTTTGCGCGCATGGTGGACACAGCGCCGGAGATTTCCTCGACGGTTTCACCGCGCACGCGCAATGCCATCAGGAAACCGCCGATCTGCGATGGCGTTGCTTCGCCCGACATCAGGATGTCAAAGGCGAGACGGGCTTCATCGCGGGAAAGCGCCTGGCCGTTTGCCACCTTGGCAATGAAAGGTTTCAGTTCGGGCATCCTCTGGCTCTCCCCGGCGCAATGGCCCCGAAACCCGCAACCGGTTTCGCCAGGCCAGATGCGATATGTTCAGTCCTGTTTAAGCCCTCAGCGCACCATCGCCTGATCGGCCATCGCCTGGTTGATCTGCACACCATAGGTGGTCTGCAGCTCGCTCACCATCTGGTCCAGCATGTCGTCGCCGGCGGCGCGTGCAATCTGCTGCAGCTGCTGTTCCTCGCCGGACAGCGCATCGGCCGGCGGCTGATTGACGGCGGTGACATGCATCAGAAGACGGCTTTCACCATCGGCAGCGGGGCCGGTGGCATTGGTGTTGACGGGGCCGGAGAAGGCAGCCTTGATCGCTTCGCCGCCGAAGATCGCATCATTGCCCTGGCGGCGAAGACCCGTCTTGGTTTCGACGGCAAGGCCAAGCTCGCCGGCGACGGCGGCAAGCGTGTCACCGCCGTCAAGGCGGTTGCGCAGCTCTTCGGCGCGCGCGGCCAGCGCATTGCGCTGCTGCTCGGTCGTCCAGTCGGCCACGACCTTGTCATGCACTTCCGAAAGCGTGCGGTCGCGCTCGGGGATGACTTCGCGCACGTCGAACCAGACATAACCGTCATTGCCAAGGTTGGAGGGCAGGGTCTCGGCGCCGACATCGCTGCGGAACACATCCGTCAGCAGGCTCTCGCTCTTTGGCAGGGCAACGCCGGCACCATTGCCATCGTTGCCGCTGCGGTCAGCCGTGACAGTCACAGCCTTCAGCTTCAGCTGCGCTGCGGCTTCCTCCAGCGAGGAGCCGGAACCGCGCAGATCCTCGAAACGATCATGCACGGCCTGAACGTTCTGGGCGGCGGCGGCAAGCGACAGGTTGTTGCGGATCTCGTCCTTCACCTCATCGAAGGATTTCAGCGTTTCCGGACGCACATTGGTCACACGCAACACGACGGGGCCAAATGTGCCTTCGACAACGGGCGAGACACCACCCTGGGGGCCAAGCGCGAAGGCCGCGTCGGCAATCTTCTGGTCCGGCAACTGGTCCTTGGTGAAATCACCCAGCATCACGTCGGCAAGGGTCTTGCCCTGATCGGTCACCAGCGCACTGAAATCCAGCTGGCGTTCCTTCATCTGCGCCAAAGCGGCAACCGCCATTTCCTTCGACGGGAAGGCAAGCTGCTCGATGGTGCGGGTTTCCGGCGTCTTGTAGCTGTCCTTGCGGCGGTCGTATTCGGCACGAACCTGCTCGTCGGTCACGCCTGTCGGGTCTGCCACATCGCTCGGCTGCAGCGTCACATAAGCGAAGCGGCGAAGTTCCGGTGCGCGGTAACGGCTTTTGGCGGCATCAAACCAGGTGGCCAGCACGTCTTCGGCGGGTGCCTTGACCGGATCGATATTGGCGAATGACAGAAGCAGGTAATCGACGTCGCGCGCTTCGTTGCGATATTGCTGCAGCGCGTCCACCAGCACCTTCGGCGCCTGGAACCCGTCGGAGACCGCATCGACAATCTGGCTGCGCACGGCAACCTTGCTGCGCTCCTTGATATAGTCGTCTTCGCGAAGGCCGGCATTGCGCAGACGCGTGCTGAACAGCGTGCGGTCAAACCGGCCGTCATTGCCGCGGAAGGCGGGGTCTTCGGCGATCAGGTTTGCCAGACGATCCTCGGAAAGACCAAGCCGCATGTCCTCAGACAGCTGGTCAAGGGCAGCACCTGCCGAAAGCTGGGCGAAGGCCTGACGGTCGACGCCAAAGGCGCGCGCCTGTTCCGTTGTCAGCTGCGTGCCGAACTGGCGGCTGAGCGAACTCAACTGGCGCTGATAGGCGAGGCGGAATTCGGCCGGCGATACTTCCTGGTCCCCCACCGTCATCACGGCATTGCTGCTCGGTCCCACGAGCGATGCAGAGACACCCCAGATCGCGAAGGAGCCCACGAGAAGCAGAAGAAGCAGTTTCGAGACCCAGGAGCGGGAGTAGTTTCTGAGGGTATCAAGCATCGATCGACATTACCTTGAAAACGGGGCAGCCACAGGCAGCGCGCCAGCGGGTTCGAAGGACTGTCTCTAGAACAAAGCGCACAGGAAATGAAGGTCCGCATTGGTAAAAGAAATGCGTGCAGTCGCCTGTTTGTCTTCAGTGGGTGAACACCCGCGCCATTTGAGGCCGTCCGGCGCGGATGGCGGAGGAGGGCAGGCGGTCAAACACCTCTTCGGATGTCCCTCACGCGGTCCAAGTGGTCGAGTAAAACTCTGGAAGATCAGCCGTGCGGTGCGCTCAGCGACGGCGTGGCCTCCGGCACGGCGTGCTCGGCCTCCCTGTCGCCGCGCAGCTTCTTGCGGGCACGGAATACGGCTTCGCCAACCAGCGACACCGGCAGCGCAATGGCAAAAGGAATGAAGAAGTAGATCACCCGGAAGGCGACAAGCGCGCCGATGGAGGCCTGATCGCCCATCACGTGCTTCACCGTCACCTCCAGCACACCAAGGCCTCCCGGCGCATGGGTGATGAGAATAGCGATATTGGCGAGCACGAAGGCGGTCGCAGCCTTCAGGTAGCTGACATTTTCTGTCGCCTGCATCAGCTCCATCAGGCAGGCCGAAACAAGGGCGAAGTTCACAGTTCCGATGACGATCTGCAGGATGGCGATTTTTGCACTCGGCATGACGAAGGTCCAGGCGCGGATCTTCAAGGGTGCCCTCAGCGTTGCCGATAACACCACATAGACGCCGGCCAGCACGAAGCAGAGGCCGCCGATCAGCATGGCAATACCGGGGGATATGCGCAGGAGCTGAGCGACATCCGAGGGGTTCAGCACCATCACGATGCCGGAGAGGACAAGAAGACCGAGCCCCACCGTCATGCCGGACATCAGCACGATCTTGGCCACATCCTCCGTCGACATGCCCCAATGGGCATAATAGCGATAACGGATGGCGCCGCTGCTGAGGCCGGCAAGGCCGATGCTCTGGCCAAGCCCCAAGGCGACAAAGGAGGCGAGCGCAATTTTTGGATAGGCAAGGTCGTTCTTCACATACCGCACGCCCGTCCAGTCGAACCCGGTGAGGCAGAGGTAGGAGCCGGCGCAGTAGAGAAGCGCCAGCAGGAAATTCGACATGGGAATGGCGCGCACCGAGTCCAGGATCTGCGCCCAAGTGAACTGGCTGAGCCCGATATAAACGAGATAACCGGCAAGGCCGACGCCAAAGATCATCGTGCCATAGGTGAAGAGGCGCTTGCGTCCGCTCATGCAGCGCACGCGACGTGGTGGTGCGCCCGAACAGGCGACGATAAAAGCGCGAGAGTTTTGGAAGCGTTAGTCAGCGGGGCCATCATCATCACCTGAAAGAACGCCGGTAAACGGGATGGCGCGGCTTTGGTTCCCAGGCTTCAAAAAAGCAATCCCGCCGGCCTTTCGGGCGGCGGGATCAAGGGGCAGGGTCTTTGGAAAACGGCAGGTCAGTCTTCGTTTGCCGCCATCTGGGACAGAACCTCGCCGCGACCGCGTGCCCGAAGGATCAGCGGCACGATCAGCGCGAGAGCGGCAACGATCAGCAGGCCGGCTGCAATCGGCGAGGTGAAGAGAACCGAGAAATCCCCCTGGCTGATGGCGAGCGCCCGGCGCAGCTGCTGTTCGGCAAGCGGCCCCAGGATAAGGCCCACCACGACAGGCGCGATCGGATAACCGAAGACGCGCATGACGTAACCGAGAATGCCGAAGGCGAGCAGCATGCCAAGCTCGAAGACCGACGGGTTAGCGCCAATGGTGCCGAGCGTCGCAAACAAGAGGATGCCCGCATAAAGCCAAGGCTTCGGGATGGTGAGCAACCGCACCCAAAGGCCGATCAGCGGCAGGTTCAGCACCAGCAGCATGAAGTTTGCAATCAGCAGCGAGGCGATTAGGCCCCAGACGAGCTGCGGATTGGTGGCAAACAGCAGCGGACCGGGCTGCAAGCCATATTGCTGGAAGCCGGCGAGCATGATGGCGGCTGTTGCCGTCGTCGGAAGCCCGAGCGTCAGCAGCGGCACCAGCGTGCCGGCAGCCGATGCATTGTTGGCGGCTTCCGGACCGGCCACGCCTTCGATGGCGCCATGGCCGAACTCTTCCGGATGCTTCGACAGGCGCTTTTCGGCGGCATAGGACAGGAAGGTGCCGATTTCAGCGCCGCCGGCCGGCATGGCGCCGATCGGAAAACCGATCACCGTGCCGCGCAGCCAGGGCTTCCAGGACCGCGCCCAGTCAGCACGGTTCATCCAGACGGACCCCTTGACCGCTTCCACCTTGTCGGGCCCCTTGACGCCTTGCGCTGCAATAAACAGCGTTTCGCCGATGGCAAACATCGCAACGGCAAGCGTCGTCACCTCGATGCCATCGAGAAGATCCGGTACGCCGAAGGCAAGCCGGGTCTGACCGGTCAACTGGTCAATGCCGATGGTCGACAGGGCAAGGCCGATAAAGAGAGCCGTGAGGCCACGAAGCGTCGAATCACCGAAGGCCGAGGACACGGTGACGAAGGCGAGCACCATCAGCGCGAAATATTCGCGCGGACCAAACACCAGCGCCAGCTTGACGATGAAGGGGGCAATAAAGGCAAGACCGATCGTCGCGAGCAGGCCTGCCACGAACGAGCCGATGGCCGCCGTCGCCAGTGCCGGTCCACCGCGTCCGGCGCGTGCCATCTTGTTACCCTCGAGCGCGGTGACGATCGAGGCACTTTCACCGGGCGTATTGAGCAGAATGGACGTGGTCGATCCGCCATACATGCCGCCGTAATAAATACCGGCAAACATGATGAGCGAGCCGGCGGGATCCAGCTGGTAGGTGACGGGCAGAAGCAGCGCCACCGTGAGCGCCGGCCCGATGCCGGGCAGAACGCCGACGGCTGTGCCAAGCGTCACGCCGATCAGGGCGTAGAAGAGGTTCATCGGCTGCGCGGCAATCACCAGGCCCTGCAGCAGGAATTCAAACGTGCTCATGACGTGGCTTTCACTGGAAGAGGCGCTCAAGCGGCCCGGCGGGCAGGGAGAGCTGGAGAAGACCGGCAAAGATCAGCCAGACGACAAGACAGAGGACGATGCCGACCGGCAGCGAGATCCACACCTTGCGCTTGCCGAAGCCGGCAGCCGTTGCGGCAAACAGCACGCCTGTCGCAATAGAGAAGCCTGCCGTGTTCAACAGCAACATCTGGGCCGCAAGGCCACCGATGACCCAGGCAACCGGCTGGACTTCCTGCTTCTCGCGCTCGGGGAAATCGCCGCGGAAAGCTGCGATCACGGTCCAGACGGCCAGCAGCAGCAGTACAACGGCAATCGCCATCGGCACGGTGCCGGGACCGACCGGCGAATAGCCGCTGACTTCGCGAAGGCGGGCCGCATCGAAAAAGATGACGCCGGAAATTGCGACCAGTACGGCAGCAATGACAAGCGCCGCCCAATCGGGGCGACGCTCTCCGGCCTTGTTCAAAGGTCCTTGGTTCATTTGACCAGTCCGATGTCCTTCAGGATGGTTTCAGTGGCGGAAATATCCTTGGCGAGCTGCGCTTCGAAAGCAGCGCCGGAAAGGTAGGTATCCTGCCAGCCCTTCGTCTTCAGCGTTTCCTGCCAGGTCTTGGAGGTGACGAGCTTCTGGACATCGGCCGTCACTGCTGCCTTCTGCTCGGCCGTAAGGCCGGGAGCTGCTGCCACCATGCGCCAGTTCTGCACGGACACATCAAGGCCGGCTTCCTTCAGCGTCGGCGCTTCAGTGCCGGGAATGCGCGTATCGCCGGAGGTGGCGAGCAGGCGCAGCGTGCCCGACTTGATCTGCGATTCGAATTCGCCATAGCCGGAAATGCCGACCGTGACCTGCGAACCGAGGATAGCGGCCAGTGCTTCGCCGCCGCCGGAAAACGCGATGTAGTTGATCTTCGTCGGATCGACGCCGGCAGCCTTGGCAATGAGGCCAGCCGCGATATGGTCGACACCGCCGGCCGAACCGCCACCCCAGGACACCGAACCCGGATCCTTCTTGAGCGCTGCCACGAGATCGGCAACCGACTTCAGCGGCGAAGAGGCCGGAACCACGATGGCTTCATTTTCGCCGGTGAGGCGTGCAATCGGGGTGACATCCTTCAGCGTGACCGGGGCCTTGTTGGTGAGGATGGCGCCCACCATGACGTAGCCGCCCACGATCAGGGCATTCGCCTTACCCTTCTGCTGGCTGGCGAACTGGGCAAGGCCAATCGTGCCGCCGGCGCCGGGCACGTTGATGACCTGCACGTTCTTGGAAATGCCTTCCTGCTGCAGCGCGGTCTGGAGCGAGCGGGCCGTCTGGTCCCAGCCGCCGCCCGGTGCTGCCGGTGCCATCAGCGTGTAATCCGTGGCATAGGCCGGAAGCGCCATGGCGCCAGCAAGCAGGGATGCGAGAATGATGTGTTTCAAGGGTCGATCCTCCAATGGCGTCGCTGTGACGCTCTGATTTCAGCCAAGCTGGAAGGAAGACGACAATCTGGTGCACCCGGCGAAAACCGTCTCGGGCGCGGATCCCCCTCCCACGCAGTCCGGGACGCCTCCACGCCCCGAATGAAGACAAGCGACCACATTATGCTGACATTTAGCTGACACCCGCCGACAGGTAACCGATTTGGCCGCAATTCAGCTCTATTGCAGCCGCAAAACCTCGTTCCAGCGGGCAATCAGCCGGGCACGTTTGACCTGATCGAGATAGACCATGAGACCAGGGCTGACCGGCACAGGCTTCAACTGGCCACCAAGCATTTCGCGCATGGTGGTTGCGGTATTTCCAATAGCAACATCAGGGCTTACGGCGGGGATCTGCAACTGCTGCGTGAGGATTGTCTGGCCTTCCTTCGACATGAAAAATTCGAGGAAACGACGTCCGAGATCGGGCGAGGTTGCCGCCTGCGGCACCAGACCGATGCGCGACATGACCACGGTATAATCCTTCGGCAGCACGATGCCGACCTCCGGATGGTTCGATGCCCAATCGGCGGCATAGGAGCCGAGAATGTTGTAGCCGAGCACGAATCGTCCGTCCGCCACCCGCTCCAGGATGGCCTGGCTGGTGGAATAGAGTTTGACGCCCGCTTCTCCCATCGCATTCACCACCGACCAGATATCGTCGAACTGCTCCTGGTCGCGCGACATGAACAGGAAGCCGACACCGGAGCGTTCGATATCGTAGGTGCCGATCCGCCCGAAGACCGCGTCGCCCTCGGCCTTCAGATAGGCGACGAATTCGGCGCGGGTGGAGGGCGGTGCGCGGTCGGTGAAGCTCGGCTTGTGATAGACGAAGACGGCGGGCTCGAAGGTCAGCGCATAGGCGGTGTCGCGCCAGTTTGCCCAATCGGGCCAGCGCGCGCTCATCGGCAGCCGGCTCGGCTGGGCGTATCCGTCATTGGCAAGCTTTACCTGCAGGTCCATGGCGGAGGAAAAGGCAAAATCGGCCGTTTTGCCGCCCTCGTCGGTTTCGCGCACGATGCGGTCATGGATCTCACCGGTCAGCATGTCCTCGTAACGCACGGCAATATCGACATTGGCCTTCTGGAATGCCTCGATCATCGGCCGGGCAATCGGCTGGTCGAGCGACGAATAGACCACCAGAACCGGTGCATCCGCACGACCCGAACGCGCGGCAAAGGAGGTGACCTCCGCATGGGCGGCCGCTGCAAGGCTGAGGCCGATGCAAAGGGTGAGAAGACGAATTTCCATACCATCCATGATGCATGACCGCTGCGGCCGAGACAAGGTGAAGCGAAAGGGGCTAAGGCAACGCCGACGCATGGGGATAACCCTTGCCACCGGCGGCTTGCAGCACTCTGCCGACGCAAAGACAAGTGACAGCTGAAGCTTTCGCCTCTAGTCTTTACCGCGACGAGGGGGAGTTTGGGTGCGCATTCTGCTGGTGGAGGATAATGGCACGCTTGCCGAGGGCCTGTCGGCTATTTTGCGCGGCAGTGGTTATGCCGTGGATGTCGTGTCGGATGGCCTGTCTGCCGAAGCAGTGGCAACGGCGGAAAAGTTCGACCTGATCATCCTCGATCTCAACCTGCCGGAAATGGACGGGCTCGACGTGCTGCGCTCGATCCGGGCGCGCCAGAACCAGGCGGCCGTGATGATCCTCACCGCGCGCGGCACGCCGGAGGAGCGGGTGAGGGGTCTTGATCTCGGCGCCGACGATTATCTCACCAAGCCTTTCGACATTTCCGAACTGGAGGCCCGCATCCGGGTGCTGCTGCGCCGGCAGGCAGGTCTTCGCTCCTCACGGGTGGAGTTCGGCGGCCTCGTCCTCGATTTGACCTCACGCAGCTTTTCCGTCTCCGGCCGGCCGCTCGATCTGCCGGCGCGCGAGGTGGCACTGCTGGAACTTCTGTTCCTGCGGGCCGGCAAGGTCGTCTCGAAGGAATCGATCATCGGCTCGCTCACCGGCTTTGATGACGACCTCTCGTCGAATGCGATCGAGCAATATGTGTCGCGTCTCCGGCGCAGGCTGCAGACGCATGGGCTGACCGTCAAGACCGCGCGCGGCATCGGCTATTATCTCGATCTGGTGGCAGCGCCGTGATGAAGGGCATCCCGCGTTCGCTGCGCGGCCGGCTGCTTGCCTGGCTTCTCGCGGCCACTGCCGTGCTCGGGTCGCTGGCGCTGATCGATACCTGGCGGGAGGCACGCCAGACGGCCAATGATGTGTCGGACCGGGTGCTTGCCGGGTCGGCGCTCGCCATTGCCGAACGGGTGGTGGTGGCCGAAGACGGGTCGCTGGAGGTGGATATTCCCTATGTCGCGCTCGAAATGCTGACATCTGCGGCGCAGGACCGGGTATTCTACCGCGTCGACGGCCCGCCCGGCACGTTCATCACCGGCTATCAGGCGCTGCCGGCGCTCGCGCGGCGGGAAGGCCAGTCGACCGCATTTGACGATGCAAGCTTTCGCGGCGAACCGATCCGGGTGGCAACGCTTGCCCGCTCGGCCTCGACGGGAATTTCTTCCGTACCATTTACGGTGACGGTTGCCGAGACAACGATTGCGCGCCGCCAGCTCAGCCGCTCGATCCTCTTGCATTCGGCCATCCGCCTGCTCCTGATGATGGCCGGCGCCTCCGTCATCGTCTGGATTGCCGTCTCGCTGTCGCTGCGCCCGCTCTACCGGCTGGGCGGCGCCATCGAAAAGCGCAGCCCCGATGACCTCGAACCGATCGGCGAACAGGTGCCAAGCGAGGTGGAAGGGCTTGTCGAAACGGTCAATTCCTTCATGGTGCGGCTCAAATCAGCGCTTGAGGCGCTGCGCCATTTCACCGGCAATGCCAGCCATCAGCTGCGCACGCCGCTGGCCGTGGTGCGCACGCAGCTGGCACTGGCCGCCCGCTCCACCGATCCCGCCGACGCACGCGCCGCCATCGAGCGGGCCGATGCCGCCGTTGCCAATGCCGAGCGCATCCTCGCGCAGCTGTTGATGATGTCGCGCATCAATGCCGCCTCGAAAGGCACGCAGACGGATCTTGTGCGGCTTGATCTCTGCGAGCTTGCCCGCACCGTCACGGCAGACCACGTGCCACCGGCTGCCGAAGCCGATATCGATCTCGGGTTCGAGGGGGAGGGGCAGGCTTTGATGCGCGGTGAACCGCTGCTGCTGGCCGAAATGCTGAAGAACCTGATTTCGAACGCGTTGCTTTATGCCGGCCGGGGCGCCGAGGTCACCGTGCGCGTTTTCGCTCATGAACAGCATCTGGTGCTGGAGGTCGAGGATAATGGCCCGGGCATCCCCGCCGACAGCATAGGCCGGGTGATGCAACGGTTTGAGCGCGCCAGCGGCCCGGAAGAACGCGGCAGCGGTCTTGGCCTGCCGATCGTCGAGGAAATTGCCAGCCTGCTCAGCGGCAGCATGATGCTTCAGACGGGACGCGAGGGGCGGGGCCTGAAAGTTGTGCTCCGCTTTCCAGCCTCCGGCGAATAGATCCTTGGACAAAACCCCGCGCCGGATTGACAGAAAGGCGGCGCGCCGTCAGTGAACGGTGTCGCCGGCGAGATCCTCGTACATCAGCCGCAGCGCATCATCGAGAGCCGCCACCAGAATGTCGGTGATCTGGTCGGGATCATTGGCTTCGAGAAAAAGCGCAAGGGCGGCGTCCTGGAGGTCCATCTGGGTTTCCGTCTCGTTCATCGTCATGCTCCTTCTGCGCCGTGGCTCATCCCGGCTGACCACCCGGATATAGCGTTTGCGCCTTGCGTCTGGCTTGCCGTACCGACCAAAAGCCGGCACGACACGTCAGAGAAGGCCTATCCGTGCCACGACGAAATGATCCACGGGAACCATGGTTCCGGCACGCCCCCGTCTTTGCCTCATCCGGCACCGAAGCAGGCGTTACGTGAATCACTTCGCGAGCACACATCGCGTCCGCGGCGCCTCCCGTCAACCGTTTCCATGACAAAACCCGCCTTGGCTGGACCGCAGATAGAAAAACGGCAGCAATCGTCAGATCGCTGCCGTCTACGATTTCTTGGTCCTATGCCGGCTAGTATCGCAGGTCAGTATCGCAGGACAGGCAGCGGCCGGGTGACCCGGCCTGGCGCAAGCGGCGGAACTTCCGTCAGGTCGTGCCAGTCAGGGCCACGGCCGCGCCCGGTCATCAGCCAGGACAGGCTGACCTGCAGAACACCGGCAAGCACCGTCAGCTGATTGGCCGGTGGCGCGCACCGGTCATTTTCCCAGTGACGCAGCATTTGCGCATCGACATCGATCAAGCGCGCCGCGTCCTCCAGTGAAAAGGCCAGCGCATCGCGCGCGAGCGAAATGCGGCCACCGAACGTGTCGTCGGTGCCATACATTCCATCATAGCCGAACATGCCGTCATAGCGTGCATCCGTCATCGAAGGCCCTCCTGGTGCCGGATCGTCATAAGGGTTGCGGGGGGCCGCCGAACTGCTGCCCACCCGCAGGTTTTGAGGTCTGGCTTATTCCTTGCCAACCCATGCCTTGATCTGGTCGGGATGGTCCTTGATGTAGGCCGCAACCGCCTCGTCGTAAGAGGTCTCCTGCGCGGTGAACATCGCCTTTTCGAGATCTGCAATCGGCAGCTTCATGCGCGACAGGAAGCCTGCAACCTCGGCATTCTCTTGCCTGAACCCCTTGCGGGCGAGCACATCGACATGTTCCGCTTCGCCGAGTGCCTTCTTGGGGTCGGCAATATAGCGCAGGTCATATTTGCCGAACATCCAGTGCGGGCTCCACGACGTCGCCACAAACCAGTCCTTCGAGCGCTCGGCGCGATTGACCGTGGTCAGCATGCCGGCTTCGCTGGAAATCTGCAGTTTGTAATCGTCAAGCCCATAGGTCTTCAACGCGTCCTGCGACAGGCGGGTGAGGCCCGCGCCGGGATCGATGCCCTGCACGGTGTTTTTCAGCTTTTTCTGCACCTCCGGCTTTTTCAGGTCTTCGATGGAAGCGATTTCGCTTTCGGGAATGTAGGTTGGAACGACCCAGCCGAGCTTTGCGCCTTCATAAACGGAGCCCAGCGTGTCGACCTTGTCCTTCACCTTGGCGAAATAGTCGGCATGCGTCTGGGGAAGCCAGGCCATCATCATCACGTCGAGATCGCCCCGGCTGACGCCCTGATAAAGCGGCGCGACATCGGTCTGCACCAGATCCACCTCGCGGCCCATCTTGTCCTTGATGAGCTTTGCGGCAAGCTTGGTGACGAATTCGGCATCCGACCAGGCGGCCCAGCCGATCTTCACCGGCTTTGCATCCTCAGCAAAACTTGACGTTGCCGTGCCGCTGACAAGGGCTGCGGCAAGAGTGATGGTGGCGCCAAAAGAGGCGAGTGTCTTGAACATAGATGCTCCTTTTTCAAAGGTTCGCAATTTGAGCGGGGAATGCCCCGCCATGGGTCAGCCTGCGGTGGACGCGGCAACGCCGGGTGCAGATGCCGCACGAACGCGCTGGCTGGCGGGCTTCAGAGACAGGAAACGTCGCAAGCCGACGCTTTCCCGGCCAAGAGACTGGGTGATACGGTCAAGGATGACAGCGAGGATGACGACGGCGAGACCGCCCTCGAACCCTGTGCCGACGTCAAGCCGCTGGATGCCGGTGAGCACGATATTGCCGATGCCGCCGGCGCCAATCATCGAGGCGATGACCACCATGGACAAAGACAGCATGATCGTCTGGTTGATGCCGGCCATGATCGAGGGCAGGGCGTTCGGCAGCTGCACCTTGAACAGAAGCTGCGAGGAGGTGCAGCCAAAAGCCTGGCCCGCTTCGATGAATTCGCTATCCACCTGGCGGATGCCAAGATTGGTCAGGCGCACCACCGGCGGCATGGCGAAGATGACGGTCGCAATCGTGCCCGGCACCGCGCCAAGGCCGAAAAACATGGCGGCCGGAATGAGATAGACGAAGGCCGGCATGGTCTGCATGAGGTCGAGCACCGGGCGAACACCGGCGGCAATCGCATCGCGCCGCGCCATGGCAATGCCGAGCGGCAGGCCGAGGAGCATGGCAAGGAAGGTCGAGGCAATGACCAGCGCCAGTGTTTCCATGGTGGGGATCCAGAGGCCCATATGCTGCACAAGCCAAAGCGACAGACCGGTAAACACGGCAAAGCCGATGCCGACACGCCAGAGCGACAGCAACACGAAGATGGCAATGCCAAGCGGCATCGGTGCCGAAGTCAGCAGGTTCAGGATGCCATCCGTGACAAAGCCGATGGCAGACGCAATCACGTCGAGTGCCGGCGAATAGTTGTCGAGTACGTAATTGACGGCCGTATCAACGGCGTCACCGATTTCAAAATTCATGGGGGAATATCCTCTCGTCATCGCGACCGCTCAGACGCCAGACCATGGGCCTGGCGCGCGCGGCGTTCGATCAGCTGGCGCGATCAAGCGTTTCCAGCAGGGCGGATTTGCTGATGGAGCCGATATAGCGCTGGCGCGCGTCCACCACCGGCACGGGCCAGGCGCTGCCGGCCACACGGCCGAGCACGTTGGACAGCGGCTCATCGGACGGAATGGGCTCCACATCGGCCAGAAACGCACGGCGATAGGGATCCGGGTCCTTTGCCTTGACGTTTTCGATCAAAGACGAACGGCTGACCATGCCGTGATAGGTCTTGTCGCGGCCAAGGATGATGGCGTAGTCGCGGTCGAACTTTTTCATGCGTTCGAGTGCGGCTGCCGCCGATACGCCCTGGCGCTCGATGATCGTCACCTGCGTCTGGCGCGCCACGTCGCCGGCCTTGAACACCTGGGCGACATCGACATTGCGGAAGAACGAGCGGACATAATCATTGGCCGGCTGCGTCACGATTTCATCCGGCGTCCCGACCTGGATGACCTCGCCATCCTGCATGATGCAGATGCGGTCGCCGATGCGCATGGCCTCGTCGAGATCATGGCTCACAAAAACGATGGTACGGCTGTGTTCGGATTGAAGGCGGACAAGCTCGTCCTGCATTTCTGTGCGGATGAGGGGGTCGAGAGCGGAAAACGCCTCGTCCATCAAAAGCACGGTCGGTTCGCTCGCCAGCGCCCGGGCAAGCCCAACACGCTGCTTCATGCCACCGGACAGCTGGTCCGGGCGGCTGTCGGCATAACCGGAAAGGCCAACGGCTTCGAGCGCTGCAAGCGCCTTTGCCTTGCGTTCCTCTTCGCCAACGCCTGCGACCTCAAGGCCGAAGGCGGCATTGTTCAAGACCGTGCGGTTGGGAAGCAGCGCAAAGGACTGGAACACCATGCTGATATCGCGCCGGCGAAGAGCGATCAGCTCGCTGCGCGACATTTTGGTGATATCCTGCCCGTCGATGGCGATGGACCCTGAAGTGGGTTCGATCAGGCGGTTGAGAAGACGCAGCAGCGTCGATTTCCCCGAGCCGGAGAGGCCCATGATGACAAAAATTTCGCCGGGGTAGATGTCGAAACTGGCATCGGACACGCCGATGGAATTTCCCGTCTCGGCGTGGACATCGGCTTTGGATTTGCCGGATCTGAAGAGTTCGAGCGCCTTTTCCGGGCGCTCTCCAAAAACCTTGAAGACAGATTTGAGACTGATCTTGGGCGTGTCCGGCAGAACCGGCACGTCATTTTCAGTGGGCATAGCCATAAATGTTCAAGCCCCCCGCTCGGTAGCAGGGGAACGCTCCTTTTTTGGGAATGGCGCGACGCCAGATGGTTTTTCAACCCTCCAGGACAACTCATTCCGATTTTAAATCACGCGGCGCGAGCGCCGCAGGTTCCATGCTGATAAGGGCGACCGGTGGCAGAAATGCCGAGACCCGGACACATGCCGTTGAATGAAAGATGACGGGCCCCACATGTCGCAGACGCATCTTCCCGGCGAATTATTGCCTCTAAATATAGGAGAAAACCGCCTTTGTCCATAAAAAAAATCCAGATTTGGTATGTCTGTGGAGCAGCCCTGCTTTGAAGGAGGGCTTCACGCACCAAGGGAACCTGCGTCTGGGACACCTGTTTCCGGCCCTTTGCAGAGGGGTGAGGGGGAAGCGTCCGGAGCCCGCTTTTGCGCCACCGGCACGCTCCGGCGGATCACTCTCCAGCTTCGTGCCTCTGGATGAAGACGTGAATTTCGGCTAGGCAGGTCGTTCGACATCACGCGCAGGGCCTGCCATGAACAACGTCATCAAGTTCCAGAAACCGAAACCGGTCAAGCCGCCGCGCCAGACACCGCCATGGCTGCGCAAGGCCCTGACATCAGGTGTGATCATCCTCGGTTTTGCTGCGGCCTGGGCCTATTTCCAGTTTGGCGTGACGGGCACACCGGTTCCTTGAGATCACATGCGCCGGGCACCAGCACTGTTCTACGGTGATACTATTCCGAGGTGAGTTGCTGGCGTGAAAAGGCGACAAGGCCGAGAGCCGACGTGGCGGCAAGCCAGCCGGAAAGCACGACAAGTCCCAGATGACCGGCCTCAGCATTGCCGTGAAACAAAAGCCAGTCGCGCAGCGCAGATGCCGCGGAGGCGGGAAGCGGCAATATTTCGGCGGTGTTGGCAAGATCGAGATAAAGCTGCAGCAGCGTGACTGTCAGCGTCAACACGAAGGAAAAGATGACCGCTGCAATCATCGACCGGGTGAGGATCGTCAGCGCCGAGACCACCGCCGTCAATACGGCAAGTTCAAAAAGCGCAATAGCAAAGGCAAGGACCAGCAGCCGGCCGCCTTCGAAAGAGATGAGGACACCCGACAGTCCGCGCCCGGAGAGCAATGAGACGGCAAGGTTCAGCGCCATGTCGCCGAAAACGATCAGAACAAGGCCGGCTGCAAGGCACAGCAGGCAGATGAGAAATTTTGCCGCAAAGAGGTGAGGGCGGCCACAGCGCGGCACCAGATGCCGCCAGGTCGCATAACGGTATTCGGTGAAGAACACGCAGGCAATGCCGATGGCAAAGAGCAGATGTCCGACGGCATTGCCGGATACCGACAGCGTTTTTGCAGCCGAAGACAGGATATCAACCGTGTCGCCCATGCCGCGCCCAGTGCGCACGAATACCAGCATTTCCAGCCCAAGCCGGAACAGCAGCACAAAGAACGGCACCGCCAGATAACCCCAGAACAGGATGGCGGGCTGGCGGATGAGCTTCAGCATTTCACCGGATAGCAGGGCTCTCATGGCTGAAGATCCCGCGTTTCGGACAAGAACACCGATTCCAGATCTGGCTTCACCCATTTGGCTTCATGAATGCGGATGCCGGATGCCGCAAGCGATGCGATGAGATCGGGCACATCCTTGCGGGGAAGGCGCACATAGATGCCGCCATCGCCGGCCTGTGCGTGCTCTCCCAGCCGCGCCAGAAGCGTGTCGGTCTCTTCCACCTGCAGCCAGAAGCGCCCGTCACGATTAAGAAGATCCGCGACATTTCCCTCTGCCGCCAACTGTCCACGCCGAAGAATGGCAACCCTGTGACAGACACGCTCCACTTCATCCAGCAAATGGCTGGACAACAAAACCGTGATCCCATCGCGCGCCGCCAGTTCGCGGATCAGCGAGCGCATTTCCAGGATACCGTCCGGATCGAGCCCGTTCGTCGGTTCATCGAGCACAATGGCATCCGGCCTGCCGATCAAAGCGCAGCCGATGCCCAGCTGCTGTTTCATGCCCAGAGAAAAGCCGGACACTTTCTTGTCGGCCGCAGAGAGGATACCAACGCGCCGCAGCACCGGGTCAACGAAGGCACACGTATCGGACAGCCGGGCGAACATCTCCAGATGCTCGCGCGCCGTCAGAAATGGATAAAAGCTTGCCGCCTCGACCAGCATGCCGAGCCTTTGCCGGCTGGCAACGCTTGCAGGCGCACCAAAGATGTGCACCGAACCGCGGTCCGGCCGCACCAGACCGGCAACAATCCGAAGCAGCGTACTTTTACCCGCGCCGTTCGGTCCCAGCAACCCGTAGACACGGCCGGCCGGAACCTGAAGCGAAAGCCCATCAAGCGCCACCACAACACTGGCGCCATGCCCGAACCTTTTTTCAACCGCATGGACGGCAAGCGCTGCATCCACCGCGCCAGGCTCCATCAATACCGACATTCAACCAAATCCATCCACGCGCGCCAGTCTTTCTGATCTGCCTGCCGCAGCACGGCTTTTCTACGGCACCACATCAAACACCTGTTCTTTTTACCGCATCAGGAGGTGAGGCTTGTCCCGTTTAGATGGAATCTGCCCCAGCTACAGTGCTTTGCGGGATAAGATAGATTATGGAATATTTTGAATAATCATAAGGCCAATCCTACGCGTGAGAATGTCAAACCGGTCGGCGCATCAATGCATCAACTGCCGCCATCATGAGGATCAGCGATCACACTCTGGATTGCTTCCCATTCCTTTCGAAGGATCGCGTATTGCATCGTATTCTCGTAGATCGGATTACCGTCGTCGTCGTCGTTTGTAAACGAGATGAACTCCTTGAACATACCCTCCCGGCGCATCCCCAAACGTTCACACAGACGCTGCGACGGGAGATTGTTGTCCTCGACATAGGCATATAGTCTGCGTGCGTCTTTCACGGCAAAAAGGAACTGGAGCAAGGCACGCGCCGCTTCCGAAGCCAGACCCGCTCCGCCAAAGTCCGGGTTGAAGTTCCATCCAACCGAATATGTATCTTCTTCCGGTATGGCAAACAGGTCGCCGATGACCCTGTCTGTCTCTTTCAGGCAGACAGCAATGTAGTCATCGCTTCCACTGCGTTTTTCCGCTTCTGCCTTTGCCGCATCCATATGATCGAGCTTGAGGGACAGGAAACAGCTGACCTTTGGATCGGAAAGATAGGCAAAAAGATCGGCGGCATCGTCGATCTGGAAATTTCGCAAGGTAAGCCGCGGTGTTGTAATAATATCCATTGCAGCAGGTTATCGCCGTTTGCTCATGTGCGAAATAGGACGCCGTCACAAAGTCCGCTCGTCATGTTCGTAGAACGATCAACCGACCAGCGCGAGGCCAGCGCCATAAAGTCCAAGGGCGAAGATCGTGTGAGCGGCAAGGTTGAGGAAGCGGGCCTTGTTGGGGTTTGGTGTTTTTGATGCGGCAATCCCGAGGCCCATGCCGGGCTGCATGATGAACCAGCCGGCCCCGACTGTGATGATGCCAAAGACAAACGCCGGCAGGAATGTCGGGTCCTGGCGCCAGTCAAAGCCGACGATTGCTGCAAACACAATGCCGTAGAAAATGCCGACGGCGTAATGGCCGGTCCAGCCGATCAGGTTGTCCTGGCGATGTGGTTTAAGCGCTGCGATGTTTTCATGGAGGAAACGGCCACGTGATACTGCAACGAACCAGCGACCAGCCGGGCGCCAGTTCGGGCGGTTCTGCTTCAGCGCCCCATAGAGGAAGAGCGCCCAGATATCCATGGCAAGCGTTGCGACGATCCCCAGAACCGTGCCGTACCAGATCAAAGCCCCCATGCCCGACACTTTCTCTCTTTTTTGCCCTGTACCGGACCACGTGCCAGTTCACCGGTCACGATGGCCCAACCAAATTTCACACCGACAACCCCGCCGCCCCGGCTCTCAGGCATCCTCGTCAGTCACGTCACATTCGAAGCTCAGTCCGTCATAGGCCGGCTCCACATGCTCAGGTGTTTCCGCCATCACCGTCCGGTAGTCCATCGGCACATGCATATGGGTCAGGATCGCGCGCTTCGGCTGCAGACGTCCAATCCAGCCGAGCGCCTGTTCCAGCGACAGATGGCTCGGGTGAAACGTGTATTGCAGCGCGTCGATGATCAGCATGTCGAGGTTTTGCAGCCGCGCGAGGCTAGCCTGCGGAAAATCGCTGACATCACTGCAATAGGCAACGTTTTCGAAGCGAAAGCCGAGCGATTCGATATCGCCATGTTGTTGCACATGCGGGTAGGCGCGGATCGGTCCCCCCGGCCCGTCCACGACCACGGGCTTGTCCAGCGTCTCTATGAGATGCGGTGTGACGATCGGCGGGTAATTGCCGCCCGGCGGCGTTTCAAGGCAGTAACCAAACCCCTGGCGAATGCGGTCCATGGTGAAGGGATCGGCCCAGATCGGAATACGCTGGCGCTGCGAGTGGAAATAGCCACGCACATCGTCGATGCCGTGCAGGTGGTCGGCATGGGCATGGGTGTAGAGCACGCCGTCCAGACGCTTCACGCCGGTCGAAATCATCTGCTCGCGAAAATCCGGGCCGGTATCGATGACGAGGTTCGTGACGCCGCCACCAGCGGCCAGCCGCTGCACCAGAAGGGCGGAACGGCGGCGGCGGTTACGCGGCTCTTTCGGGTCGCAGGCGCCCCAGTCGCCGTCAAGGCGAGGCACGCCTGGAGACGAGGAGCAGCCGAGAATGGTGAAACGAAGCCGGTCACCCGCCACGATGTCAGATCCTCGTCATCTTGGAAAAGCAGCGAAACGCGTTGGCGGTGGTGATCTCAGCCATCTCCTCATAGGAAACGCCCTTCACCTCAGCCAGAACCTCGGCCGTGTTGACCACGTAGGAGGGTTCGTTGCGCTTGCCGCGCCAGCGTTTTGGCGCCAGATACGGCGCATCCGTCTCCACCAGCAGCCGGTCCATAGGCACGGTTTTGGCAATGTCGCGAAGCTCTTCGGATTTCGGAAACGTCACGATGCCCGAAAACGAAATGTAGCCACCGAGCGCCACGCCGGCATCGGCCAGCGCCTGGCCGGCGGAAAAGCAGTGCAGGATGAAGGGGAAGGCGCCCTTCCCTTTTTCCTCGGTCAGGATCGCTGCCATGTCCTCGTCGGCGCTGCGGCTATGGATGACGAGCGGCAGCTGCGTGCGGCGTGCAGCCTCGATGTGACGGCGAAAGCCGGTCTGCTGGTCCTCAGGCGTCTGCGTGTCATAGAAATAATCGAGACCCGCCTCACCGATCGCCACGATTTTCTCGTGGCTTTCAGCCAGCCGCACCAGATCGTCGGCGGTCACATCCAGTTCCTCGCCGGCATTGTTCGGATGCGTGCCGACCGAGCAGAACACGGACGGATAGCGCTTCGTCAACGCAAGCAGCGTGTCGAGCTTTTTCACACGCGTCGAGATGGTCACCATCTGGGAAACGCCCGCCGCATGGGCGCGCGCCACAAGTTCGTCGCGCTCGGCGTCGAAATCGGCAAAATCCAGGTGGCAATGGCTATCGATCAGCATCGACGTCATGCCTGGGGTGCCTCAGGCGCCACATAGCGCGGAAAAACCGGCGCAGGCGCCGGAAGCTCCGTGCCGGGCACAAGGCGACCCGCCTCGCCCAGTCTGTCAAAGCCGCGATCATCAGGCGCGACCGCCACGAGATCGAGGATTTTTGCGGCCGATTCCGGCATGATCGGCTGGAACAGGATGGCGACCTGGCGCACCACATCGGCTGTTACCCACAGCACCGTTTCCATGCGCGGCACATCCGTCTTGCGCAGCACCCAGGGCTCCTGGGCGGCGAAATAGCGGTCGGCCTCGTTGACGATG
The DNA here is from genome assembly GCA_027483885.1 of Rhizobiaceae bacterium. Lineage (GTDB taxonomy): Bacteria > Pseudomonadota > Alphaproteobacteria > Rhizobiales > Rhizobiaceae > Neorhizobium. The sequence continues at coordinate 15,199 of JAIXTO010000233.1, read as the reverse complement.
TTGATGGTGGCGGCCACCGCCTTGTGCACCTGCTGGCGGCCCATTTCCTCGCGGCAGATGGCAATCGCCGCATCCGCCGTCGCAAGGATTGCCTTGTCGGCCTCGGTCAACTCACCCGGCTGCGGCACCCTGCCCTCGCAGTTCTTGGCAATCATCGACAGCGAACGCGATGCAAGATTGCCGATGCCGTTGGCGAGATCCGCATTGATGCGGGTGGCAATGGCTTCCGGCGAATAGCTGCCATCCTGCCCGAACGACACTTCGCGCAGGAAGAAATAACGCACCTGATCAAGCCCGAAATGCGAAACGAGGTTGACCGGATCGACCACGTTGCCGAGCGATTTTGACATCTTCTCGCCCTTGTTGAGCAGGAAGCCGTGGGCGTAGACGCGCTTTGGCAGCGGCAGGCCCGCGGACATCAAAAATGCCGGCCAGTAGACGGCGTGGAAACGGATGATGTCCTTGCCGATGATATGGGCATCGGCCGGCCAGTATTTTGCCCGCGGGCCGTTCTCGTCTTCGACATAGCCGGTCGCGGTGATGTAGTTGGTGAGCGCATCCACCCAGACATACATGACGTGCTTGGGATCATTGGGCACCTTGATGCCCCAGTCGAAGGTCGTGCGCGACACCGACAGGTCTTTCAGACCGGACTTGACGAAGGAAATCACCTCGTTGCGGCGCTCGTTCGGCCCGATGAAATCCGGCTCGTCTTCGTAGAGCTTCAGCAGCCTGTCTTCATAGGCAGACAGCTTGAAGAAATAGCTTTCTTCCTCCACCCACTCGACCGGCGTGCCCTGAGGACCGTAACGAACGCCATCGGCGCGCAGCTCGGTTTCCTCTTCCTGATAATAGGCTTCGTCGCGGACCGAATACCAGCCGGCATAACGGTCCTTGTAGATATCGCCCTTGTCGGCCATGCGGTTCCACAAGGCTTGCACCGTCTTGTGATGACGCTCTTCGGTGGTGCGGATGAAATCATCGTTCGATGCATTCAAAAGCCTGCCCATCTCGCGGAATTCATTGGAATTCCGCTCGGCAAGCGCCTCGGGGGTAATGCCTTCGGCCCGCGCCGTCTGCTGCATCTTCTGGCCGTGCTCGTCGGTGCCGGTGAGGAAGAAGACATCCTTGCCGTCAAGGCGCTGGAAGCGCGCCATGGCATCCGTCGCGATCAGTTCGTAGGCGTGGCCGATATGCGGCTTGCCGTTCGGATAGGAGATGGCAGTGGTAATGTAATAAGGCGTTTTGGAGGACATTTCGGCCAGCATTCGTGAATTTCTCTGGCCCGCGTCTTAACCCATGTTTCGCCGTTGCGAAACAGCAAGTTTCCGTTCGCGGGCACCATCACCCCTGCAGTTACCGCGCCACATCTTCGAGCAGCGAAATGATCGTCTGCTTGCGATCGAGATTATAGCCTTGCGAAATGGCGATCCGTTCGCCGATCTCCGAGGACAGGCGCGAGGCACGGTCGGCGGCGGCGAGATCGCCGGCATGGGCGGCTGCCCTCGCCCGCGCCACCAGGCTTTCGCGCAGGTGATCGAGGAAGAAGCCGAAGATCACGTCATTGTCCTTGGCCGAAAGCACGTCGGCCAGCCGGTGCATCGCCTTGCGGGCGGCAGGCCCGGATGATGCGGTCACCTCGGCAAAGGCGCTGATGATGTCGGTGCCACCATAGTTCATCAGCTTCAGCGCCTGCGAGACGCTGCCGTTCGAGGCGGCCAGCACCTCCTGCGCCGTGCGCCCGCCATCGAGCGTGATGCCGAGCGAGAAGAGCGCCTGGGTCAGATCCCCCTCGACCAGCGGCTGCAGTTTCAACGGCAGGCAGCGCGAGCGGATGGTAGGCAGCAGTTTTCCCGGCGCGTGGCTGAGCACCAGAAACAGTGCCCGCTTGGGTGGCTCCTCAAGGATCTTCAGGATGGCGTTTGCCGCATTGCGGTTGAGATCGTCTGCGGGGTCGATGATGACGATGCGCCAGTTGCCGGTACCCGAAGTCTGCGAGAAGAAGTGCCCAGCCCGGCGCACCTCGTCCACGGTGATCGCAGTTTTTGCCTTGCCGCTCTTTTCGTCCACCGGCCGCGTCAGGTGCAGAAGATTGTGCGAGGCGCCCGACGCAATCTGCCGGCTGACCGATGAGGACGGATCGGGCTCGGCGAGAAAATTCGGCGCCGTTTCCGGTTCCGGATGCGACAGAACATGGTTGGCAAACCGGAAGGCAAGTGTGGCCTTACCGATGCCTTCAGGCCCTTCGATGAGAATGGCATGGTGGCTACGTCCGGACCGGTAAAAACCCGCCAGAAAATCCTCCGCCTCCGTATGGCCGAAAAGATGGCTGTTGGACTGCGGCGGAATGGCACCGTCGAGAACGCCGAATGGCAGGTCACTCATGACAGGCTCTCCGCCCGAAGGGGATTTGAGTCGGCCGCATCTACGTCCTCCTCCTGGTCCAGCCTGTGCTGGACGATCAAAAGAATATCGCCCGCAATATCGTCTTCGCTACGGGCCGCATCCACCACATGGCAGCGGTCGGGCTCGCGGGAGGCAATGTCCAGAAAGGCACGGCGGCGCATCTCGTGCACCTCGATCTCTTCCTTTTCGAATCGGTCGGGCGCCTCACTCGACCCTATGTCGGCGCTGCGCTTTCTGGCGCGCGCCAGCCCCTGTTCGGCGGGAAGATCGAGAATGACGGTCAGATCCGGGCGCACGCCATCGATCGCCACCCGCTCCAGCCGGTCGATGAAACCCTGCTCCAGATTGCCGGTAATGCCTTGGTAGACGCGTGAGGAATCGATGAAGCGGTCACACAACACCACCCTGCCCTCGGCAAGCGCCGGGCGGATCAACGCCGTCACATGGTCGTTGCGGGCCGCGGCAAACAGCATGGCCTCCATGCGCACGCCAAACGGTTCGGCAGCGCCCGACAGGATGACATGGCGGATCGATTCGGCGCCGGCCGAACCGCCGGGCTCGCGGGTCACCAACACCTCATGGCCATCTGCACGCAAGGCTTCGCCCAGCCGGCGGATCTGGGTGGATTTCCCCGCCCCTTCCCCGCCTTCGAAACTGATGAAAAATCCTTGGGTCTTCGTCACTCTGCCGCCGCTCTCACGCTGTCTTCTAGGTTTTCCCTTAGCGCATTGCGCTGCGCTGCGAAACAGCTGCAGCAATTAGAGCCAGAACAGCAGAAGCTCCATCAACGCATCCGTCGCCTTGGAGACGAGCGAGCCGGAGCCGACGGCCGAGGCGGCATAAAGCGGAACCTCCTTCAGCGGCCGTTCTCCCTCAAACACCTTCAGCACGCCGATCTCCTGGCCTTCGCTGACGGGTGCATTGAGCGGCCAGCGATAAACGATGCGTGCCGACAGCCGTTCGGCGTCGCGGCTTGGAATATAGACATCGACAGCCCCTTTGGCCGTCAAGTCGACATAGTGATGCTCGCCGCCATAGACGGCCGCCTGCCCGATCGCCTCGCCATCGGCAAACAACACGCGGGTGGTAAAGGCGGACAGGCCCCATTCCAGCACGCGGCGCGCTTCCTCCAGCCGTTCCTTGTCGCTCGCAAGACCGCCGAGCGCCAGAAACAGCCGCGTTCCATCGCGCTCCACGGAGGCGACACCCGCAAAGCCGGAGCCTTCCGCGTAACCGGCGCCCAGCCCGTCAATGCCAAGCCCGAGAGACAGGAACGGGTTCTTGTTGCGCTGAAAGATCTTGTTCCACTCGAAATCCGGCTGCGCATAAAGCGGATAAAACTGCGGATAGGTGCGGTGGATGTGGCGAGCAAGTTCCACCAGGTCACGCGCCGTCGTGCGGCTTTCGGCATCCGGCAGGCCGGTTGCGTTGAGATAAATGCTGCGGGCAAGACCGAGATCTTTGGCGCGCGCCGTCATCCGTGTGGCAAATGCCTGTTCGGATCCGCTGAGACCCTCGGCAATGATGATGCAGGCATCATTGGCATTGTGGATGATGACGCCCTTGATGAGGTCTTCCAGCCGGATGTCGGAGCGTAGTGCTGCAAACATCGTGGTGGTGCCGGAGGGGGCGCCGCCGGTGCGCCAGGCGTTTTCCGAGACGCGGTAGGTCGTGTCGAGCGTGACCTCGCCCTTCGCCAGTGCCTCGAACACGAGGTCCATGGTCATCAGCTTGGCAAGCGATGCGGGCGGAAACGCCTGGTTTTCATTCTGCGCCAGAAGCACGGTGCCGGATCGCTCCTCCACCATGTAGATCTGTTTGGCCTTCAGGCCCGGCAGCCGCGTTTCGTCGGCCGCCGGCACTGACGAAACGCAGGCAAGGGTTGCAATCGCCACGGCAAAGGCGCGGACGACGGGGAAGGAAATCGCAAAACGCATCGTCAAGCTCTTCAACCGCATGCGTTCGTGCCTAGCAAGGCCAGACGGAAGGCGCAACCGCAGGATCAGGGTCTGGCGGCTTTTTGCGACGAACCGTTGCTGACCTGCTCGATGCGCCCGTCATCCCGCAGGATGACATTGCCGAAGATAACCTGAGGCGAAGCCGCCGAATGGGCCGGCGCCGCATAGGCGGTCTGCGCAGAGGCTGCCGGATAGGGCTGAGCCGACTTCGCCGCCTTCTGCACGGGCTGAGCGGGTGCCGGAATGACGGAGCGCGCCGTCGCGACCGGCTGGCTGGAAGCGGGCTTCACGGTTGCGGCCTTCTGCGCCACGGGACGCGTTTGAACCGGCTCTGCCACAACAGGCAGGGACGCTACCGAATAGGCCTGCGCCGACGGCTGGGCCTTTGCCGAAGCGACCGCCGTTTGCGATGAGCGGACAGCGGCCGGACGCGACGACGGCATTGGCGTGCTCGCCACCGATGCGGAAGACTTCAGCGGAGCAGCGGACCGGATCGGGGCCGCCTCATAGGTTCTCGCGGCTGCCGCAAAAGCGGCGTCCGGCGCGTGCTGCTTGCCGCCCTTGCCGCTCGGCGTCGAACCGGCATAGGCGGTCGGGCCTCCATTGCCATAGCTCTGCAACTGGTCACCCAGCGACTGGTTGGAGGCGACCATCACGCCGGATGCGATCTGGCCATCGGGGTGGATGCCTGGCATACGATCGCCCTTGCGGACATAAGAGGCCATCAGGAAGGGCATGTCGCGCCCGTCCATGCGGGCACGGCCGACATACTGCACGTTGACGCGCGCGGTCCCGGTGTTCTTGAAATCCAGGAGTTCTGCGGTCTTGCTGGACACATCGATCAGGCGGCCCGGATGAAACGGTCCACGGTCATTGACGCGCACGACGACCGACGAACCGGTATCCATATTGGTGACGCGGGCGTAGCTCGGCAGCGGGAATGTCGGGTGCGCAGCCGACAGATGGTCGCTGTCATACACTTCGCCATTGGCGGTCACGCGGCCATGGAAAGCGGAGCCATACCAGGAGGCAAGGCCAGTCCTGTTATAGTTCGGGTCTTCCTTCGGCACGTAGACCTTGCCTTTGACCTCATACGGATTACCGACCAGAAACCGCCCGCCCCCCTTGGGAACCGGCTGGCCGTCGGCCACCACGCGGGGGCTCGCCTTCACGCCATACTCGCTCTCGGAAAAATATTCCTTGCTCTTCGGTTTGTTCTTCTTGGCGACGCTCGTCGATGGTGTCGCCGCGCAGGACGCCATGCCGACGCAGACAAGGGTGATCCCCAGCCAACGCGCACTCAGATGAAGTTTGCCACTTTCAGAAGTCAAAATATCGTTCCCACGCCGCTTGGTGATAACGCCCGGGTCCTCGTCCTGGCGTCTCCCGCGCCCTTCACGCCGCATGGTTAACGGCTTCAGGCTCACAGGCCTGCAGTTTTGCCTTCAACGTGGCCAAAATGCGATCCAAAACCGTGGATAGTTAGAATTACAATGAGTTATGGTTAACCCTTCGCTAACATGCACAGCGCGGAACCGCGATTTGGAGCTGATTTGGTCACGAGAAAAGCCGAAATGCGCTGATGAGGACCGCCCAGGCAAAGCATGGTGACGGAAATCACGACGTGTTGCCTTGCGGTATTCTCCGTCACCCGTCTATCGTGACAGGATGATGACATCCCGCCTCCTGAAGTTTTTCGCCTGGTCTTCGCTTGCCGCAATCATTTTTGTCACCGTGTCGCCGATCGGACTTCGTCCGCACGATCCGCTGCCCGTCAACACCGACCGGGCGCTTGCCTTTGCGGTGATGACGTTTTTCTTCGTCAGCGCCTATCCGCGAAAGCTCTGGATACTTCTGCCGCTTCTCATCATCGGCGCCGGTGCCATCGAAGCAATGCAGCTTCTCGCCCCGACGCGCCACGCGCATTTGCTGGATGCATTGGTCAAGGCATCCGGCGTGGTGATCGGCGCTGGCGCAGCCGTTGCGGCGACGTGGATCGCCAAGAAATGGCCAATCCGCTCAGGCCAGCAGGCTCGGGAAAGCACCCGCTGAACAAGCGCTGCATCGCTGTGGAAACGGTTCAGGCGCGGCGCACGAGATCGCGGATCAGCCGGCGTTGCGTCAATGCCAGAAGCACCGCATAGATAAGGCCACCGGCCACCATGCCGAGCGCCAGTTGCAGCAACGGCCCCTCCACGGCCAGAGTGCCACCCGTGAGAAGAAACCGCACGGCAACCGCCATCAGCGCTGCAAGACCAAGAGGCAGAAGCGTATCACGCATGCCCTGCGCCAATGGCAGGCGGGCAACCTTCAGAACGATGGCGAGATAGGCCAAGAGCACGCCGAGATTGGCAATGCAGACTGCAAGGCAAAGACCCACCAGCCCGTCGACCGAGGCGCCGATCACCATGGCGCTGACGACCGTGATGGCGCGGCCAAGGCCGAACCACCAGAGCACGGAAGCATGGCCGGTGGCCTTCAGATAGGGAATAAAACTGCCGCAGGGCGACATGATACCCTTGGACACCGCCAGAAGCCCGAGCACCGGCGCGGCAAACAGCCATTTTTCGCCAAACACCACCGCCATTGCCGGTTCCGCCACCGCCCAGATGCCAAACAGCAGCGGCGCAAGCAGAAGCGTGGTGGCGCGCGTGGTGCGCGACAGGATTTCAGACTGGCGAAGCGCGTCATCGTTCATGCGGCTGAACGAGGGAAACAGCACGCTCATCAGGCCGGTCAGCACGATCTGGTTCGGCAGGTCGGAGAGGCGATTGGTGAGGTTGAACGTGCCGGCCTCCGGCAGGCCCAGCATGCGGGTGATCACGATGATCGGCGACTGGAAGGAGAGAAAATTGACGAAATCGGCACCGACCAGCCGCATACCGTAACTGGCATGCCGCTTCAGTTCGTGTCCGGCAAACTGCAGCCGCGGCCAGTAACCGGCAGCGATGAACAGACCGATGAACCGCAGCACGGCGCTCACATAAAGCTGCGCAATCAGCGCCCAGATGCCAAAGCCACCCAGCACGACGGCAATGGCGGCCAGTGCCCCGATCGCTTCGGCCACGACAGTCACAAAGGCCTCGCGGTCAAACGCCATGCGCCGCGCCAGAAGCGAGCTTGGCACATCCGGCACCAGGTAAAGCACGAAGAGCGGCGAAAACACCTGCAGCAACCAGCTCGCCTCCGGTGCGCCTAAGAGTGATGCCAGCGGATCGGCAAACACAAACACCGCACAGCCGAGAAACACCGACATGGCGAAATTCGTCCAGAACACCGTGTTGTCGCTCAGCGTATCTTCCCGCGCGTCGCGAATGAGCCCGGCTGTCAGGCCGGCGCCGGCAAACATCAGCAGGAACGTGATGACGATCATGCCGCTGGCCACCATGCCAAGCTCGGATGGCGACAGATATCGGGCAAGGATCGGCACGCTGATGAATTTCAGGGTGAATATGGCGATCTTGGATGAAATGCTCCACGCAACGCTCGTCATCGTCTTCCGTTGCGACGCCATTCAAGCCACTCCATTTTTTCTTTCACTCGCCTGCCCGGCCATCATGACGGCGCCCGCGCTAAACGACAGTCCCCATGGAACCCAGATTCCATGGCCGATCTAGGGCAGAATTGCTGCAGCGCAAGAGAACATGCTGCGTCCGCGTCATCAAGCCCTCTCCAGCATGCCGCCAATCATCAGTTGACGCGCGGGCGCGCCTGGCTATAAACCCGATCCAGCGAGCCGATTTGTTTGGCTGGCCTTGGAAGAGTGTCCGAGTGGTTTAAGGAACCGGTCTTGAAAACCGGCGTGCGTGAAAGCGTACCGTGGGTTCGAATCCCACCTCTTCCGCCATCCCGCCAATTCAACGACATGATGCGATATTCTGTGCGACGGCCACGCAAAGGTCGCCGATTGCCGCATGCCGTTCAGTGGCTCCAAGAGCCGCCCAATGCCCGGCGCGAGGTTCGTTACCGTTCTCCATGGCCCGGCTTGACCACTGAACCGCCCTCTGCCAATGTAGTTGCATGATGCAACTATTTATGTGTTCGTCCTATGCCCATGTCGCAATCCACCATTGATCTCATCCGCGCCGCCTCACGGCTGCTCGTGCGCGAACTCGGGTTTATGGGCGGCGCCTTCGCGGGAACCGACCTGCCGCCTTCCGCCGTCCATGCCCTCATCGAAATAGACGCCAGCGACGGCATTTCGGCGCGCGATCTCGGTGGACGTCTGCGCCTTGAGAAGTCGAGTGTCAGCCGGATGCTGCGCAAGCTCGTCGTCTCCGGCGATGTGATAGAAGAGCCGGGCGAAGAAGATGCTCGCTTCAAGACGCTGACCCTGAGTACGGCCGGACGAAAGCGCGTCGCGGAAATCCATGCCTTCGCCCGCGCGCAGGTCGCGGGCGCGCTGGAGCAACTTCCTTCCGAACGTCACCGGACCGTTCTTGATGGCCTGCGCCTCTACGCCGAGGCGCTGGCGGGGCGACTGGAAACCTCGAGTGCCGCTCAGCAAACGGACATCGTCTCGGGCTACCGGCCCGGCCTCGTCGCCCGCGTCACGGAAATGCACGCACTTTATTATGCGCGGAAGGCTGGTTTTGGCAGGCGCTTCGAAACGGTCGTCGCCGGCGGTCTCGCCGATTTCTGCGACCGTCTCGACACGCCGGTGAACGGGATCTGGGCTGCAGTTTACGACGGGCGGATCGTCGGCTCGGTCGCCATCGACGGCGAGGATCTGGGTCCGGGATTAGCGCATCTGCGCTGGTTCATCGTCGACGATGAGATGCGAGGTACGGGTGTGGGGCGGCGGTTGCTGGAAGCCGCACTCGACTTTTCGGATGCACAGCACGTGACCGAGACGCATTTGTGGACCTTCTCCAGCCTTCATGCCGCGCGGCATCTCTATGAAGAGAACGGCTTCGTGCTGGCTGAGGAACGTCTCGGCAACCAGTGGGGCAAGGAAGTGCTCGAACAGCGTTTTGTGAGGAGACGGCCGTGACAACCACAGAGACAACATTACCTTCCATAGACGAGTTGGCGCGATCTCTGCCTTCCTACACACCGGCACGGCGGCTCGCCGGGAAGGTCTGTCTCGTCGTCGGCGCGACCAGCGGCATCGGTCGTGCAACCGCGCTGCGCATGGCTGAGGAAGGGGCGGCGGCCGTGGTCGTTTCGGGACGACGTGAGGCTCTCGGCCAGGATCTCGCCGAGGCTCTGTGCCGCATAGGTTCGCAAAGCCTGTTCGTGACCGCAGACGTCACCTGCGAGGCGGATCTGTCTGGCCTCGTGGAACGAACGATGACCCGCTTCGGCAGGCTCGACGCTGCCTTCAACAATGCTGGATTCCAGGAGCGACGGGCACCGCTTGCCGCCCAAACGGATGATGTCTTTGCGCAGGTTTTCGACACCAATGTGCGGGCGGTCTTTCACGCCATGCGCTATGAAATCCCAGCGCTGCTCGCCTCGGGCGGTGGCGCGATCGTCAACAACACCAGCGTCAGCGGACTGCGCAACCCCAATCCCGGTCTTTCCCTTTATGGTGCCTCCAAAGCTGCGGCCATCGCGCTCACGCGCGCAGCGGCGATGGAGTATGCGCCGCAAAACATTCGGATCAACGCGGTCGCACCGGGACGCGTGGTCACGGACATGATGCTGTCCTCCGGCATCGCCGACATGCGCACCGTTGCAGGCAGCCTGCCCCTCCGGCGCATGGGGCATCCGGAAGAAGTGGCTGCGGCCGTCGTCTGGCTGCTTTCGGGCGAGGCCGGCTACACCGTTGGCCACGTGCTGGCCACCGATGGCGGCTTCCTCGCCGGATGAGACGTCGCGTGCTGTCTAGGTTTTGTCCACCGCGTGCGTATCTGTCGCCGCTCATGGGCAGGCGAGCTTCCACCCATCCGACCCGGGATCACACCCCTTGCATCACCGGTTAATTTCCCGGAGATCGGACGTCCGGGTTCGCAGGCGGTCGTTGGCACGATGCCGAACGGATTATTCGGCAGCTTTTGGCATTTCCACTTCAAGCTCGTAGGAATAACCTTCCAGCATGGAATAGGCCTGCTCGATGACCTTGATCTCGGTCTCAGTCTTTGTCATCGCGTCGGCAATCGCATCGCAGCGGGCCGTCAGCATGCGGCCCAGCACATCGCTTTCCGGGCGTTTTCCCATGCGGTCCATGTGGTTGCGGATGCGGCCGCGGTGACGCTCCAGCTCCAGGATGTGAAAACGCGCGTTAACGATACGGTCGGTCAGCTTGCGGCGCATGGCTGAGACAGGGTCGAAACTGCCGGGCGGGCGCTCGTCCAGGATGATCTCGTTCACCAGGCCGTCCAGCAGCAAAAGGCCTTCCAGATCCTTGGCGTCGGTCAGTTGCGGGTCATAGCCGGTATCGTCGTAGATCTTTCGGCGCATGGGGTCGAGCAGGAGTTCGTAGGATGTCGTCAGCCGTGCAAACGCCTCCACATCGCCGCCGGAATCCGGATGCGCGCTTTTGGCCCGGGAGCGATAGGCCGATTTGATGGCTGCGCCATCGGCATCGCGCGGCACGCCGAGTGTCTTGTATGGATCGGTCACGGTTCCACCTGGTTTCAGGGCTTCCAAGGTCACCTCTCGTAGTCTCCCGCGCGGCAAGCCTCAACCCCTCGCGGCATCTTGTGGCGAAACGGCGGCCGGATCGACATTATCCCCAGCCTTTGCCACTTTGACGAAGCCGACAAGGAACCGTGGCAGGCGGCCTTCTGCCACCGGCGCCATGATGACGCTGACGGCGAGGAAGGGCAAGAGCAGAGCAAAACTGGCGACAAGACCGACGTGTTCGGCAACAAAGCCCAGAAGCGGCGGCACGCCGATACTGGAGAGGAGAAGCGTCAAGGAAAGCGCTGCAAGATTATCTGCCGTCTGGCCGCGCCCCAGTTCGACCGTCGTTGCAACCGCAAGCGGAAAGCCAAGGGCGACCCCGCAGCCGATGAGAAACAGCGCCGCCCCCGCAAGCGGCAACCCACTGGTGGACAACAGTGCCACAAGGCCGATGGCGACGCAGGCGGCAGAACCGCGCACCAGCGTCAGCGGCCTGAACTTTTCACGCAGCACATCGCCCACCATGCGGGTGGCGCCCATGCCGACGGTAAAGCCCGCATAAAGCACACCGGCGGTTGCCGCATCCGCATGCAGCACTTCGCGCAGATAAAAGATGCCCCAGTCATAGACCGCCCCTTCGCTGATGCCTATGCCGAACACCATGATGCAGATGAGGACGATGATCCGATCCGGCAGCACGAAAACCGGGCGCCGGCCGGAGGGGCGATGCACGACGCGCGGCTCCGCCGGCGTGATTTTCCAGACGATGAGACAGCAGAGAACCACAACCAGCGCAGCCCCGGACTGGTGGACAAACGGGCTGACCTCACGCGATGCAAGGAACCCCGAGACCAGCGAGCCCGCCAAAAGCCCGACAGACCAGAAACCGTGGCTGCGCGACAAGACCTTGCGGCCGGTGCGCTGCTCGATCCCGGTCGAGATCATGTTGGCGGAAACGTCGTGGATGGTGCGGAAAAAGCCGAACAGCAGGAAGCCGAGGAAAAAGCCCCAGATCGGAACAACGGTCAGCAGCGGCGTCAGGAGACCGGCGACCGACAGCATGAGCGGCGCGGCAATGCGAGGGGTAAGCTGGGCCGTCACCCGCCCGGCAATCGGCAGCGCTAAAAATGTTCCAACCGGCGCACCGAGGAGCGCCATGCCAAGCACGGCCTTGTCGACGCCAAGCCCTTCCTGGATGGCGGGAAGACGGGTGAACAGGGACACGAAAATCAGCGCATTGCAAAAGAACAGCAGCGCAGGCGGCGCAAGGATGGGCATCGGGGAAAAATATCCGGAAACGGCAGGGGTCGCTCACCTCTGGCACCGGGAACGCCTGACGACAAGATTGCGGCAGCCATCCGTCCGGTGATCGCGCTTGCTATTTCTCCCGTAGTGACTGCAGGGAAACAGTGTTTTGCGGGTCTGGCTGGTTATCGTCCACACGGCCCGCGACGCGCGTTTGCCGATCCGCAAAAAGAGCCTATCCTGCTTTTGCCATGAGGACCGTCGCGCCATGCCTCTTCGTATGATGTCTCGTCTGATGCCCCTCCGTCTGATGCTCGCTTTCTGTCTGCTCGCCCTTGCCGGCGGCGTGCCGTCGCATGCCGAGGACCCCGCTGACACTGCGCGCAAAATCATCACCCGCCAGATCGAGGCGCTGATACGCGGCGACAATGCCACCGCCTATGCGCTCGCCTCCCCCGGCATTCGAAGCCTGTTTCCCGATCAGGACCGGTTCGCTGCCATGGTGGACCAGCATTACAAGCCGCTGCGCCATGCCACACGCTACGCCTTCGGCCGCTCGAAACTGGTGGCCGGTGGCGAGATCGTTTACCAGGAGGTGATGATCAACGGCGAGGAGACGGACTGGACGGCCGTCTACGAGATGCGGTTGCAGGATGATGGCAGCTACCGGATCAACGGCGCCCGCATGCTGAAAAACACCACCAGCACCGGCATCTGAGCATCGTCATCCCCTGCCCGCGGCCTCCCCCTTTGTGGTCGACCGAACAGGCAGCCATGCCCCTCTCGCTACGTGGCGTGAAAGGGAAAAAGAATCAATCGTCGCCGCGCGCCCAGGCTTCCTGCGTTTCCGCCATGAAATCGGCATAACGACCTTCGGCAATCGCCTTGCGGATGCCCTGCATAAGGTCCTGGTAATAGGACAGGTTGTTCCAGGTCAGAAGCATGCCGCCCAGCGCCTCGTTGGCGCGCACCAGATGGTGCAGGTAGGCGCGCGAATAATCGCGGCTGGCCGGGCAGCTCGACTGGTCGTCCAGCGGGCGCATGTCTTCGGCGTGCTTGGCATTGCGGATATTGACCTTGCCCTTGCGGGTGAAGGCCAGCCCATGGCGGCCGGAACGGGTCGGCATCACGCAGTCGAACATGTCGATGCCCTTGGCCACGGATTTGATGATGTCATCGGGCGTGCCGACGCCCATCAGGTAGCGCGGCTTGGTGGTGGGAAGCACCGGGAGCGTGATGCCGAGCATGTCCAGCATAACCTCCTGCGGCTCGCCGACGGCAAGGCCACCGACGGCGTAGCCTTTGAGGTCCAGTTCGGTCAGCCCTTCTGCCGAGCGAATGCGAAGATCAGGCTGGTCGCCGCCCTGCACGATGCCGAACATGGCCTTGCCCGGCTGCTCGCCAAAGGCAACGCGGCAACGTTCGGCCCAGCGCAGCGAAAGCTCCATCGCCCGCTCGATTTCCTTCGGCTCGGCCGGCAGCGCCACGCATTCGTCCAGCTGCATCTGGATGTCCGAATCGAGCAGGCCCTGGATCTCGATGGAACGTTCCGGAGACATGTGATGCGTGCTGCCATCGATATGGCTTTTGAAGGTCACGCCCTTCTCATCGAGTTTTCGCAGACCCGACAGTGACATGACCTGGAAACCACCGGAATCCGTGAGGATCGGCTCCGGCCAGCGGATCAGCTCATGCAGACCGCCAAGGCGGGCAACACGCTCGGCGCCGGGGCGCAGCATCAGGTGATAGGTATTGCCCAGAATGATGTCGGCGCCGCCCTCCCTCACTTGATCGAGATACATCGCCTTCACCGTGCCGACGGTGCCGACAGGCATGAAGGCCGGCGTGCGGATGGTGCCACGCGGCATGGAAATCTCGCCGAGACGGGCATTACCGTCGGTTGCCTTGAGCGTGAACTGGAAATTCTCGGTGGTCATCAGGAATTGTTCCGGAAAAGCAGGCTGGAATCGCCATAGGAATAGAAGCGATAGCCCGAGGAAATTGCATGGGCGTAAGCGCGCGTCATCGTGTCAAAGCCAGCAAAAGCCGACACCAGCATGAACAGCGTCGAGCGCGGCAGGTGAAAATTGGTCATCAGCACATCGACGGCGCGAAACCGGTAGCCGGGCGTGATGAAGATGTCGGTCGCGCCGGACCAGGCGTTGATCGTGCCATCCTCGCTTGCAGCACTTTCGAGCAGCCGAAGCGAGGTGGTGCCGACCGACACGATGCGGCCACCCCGCGCCTTCACGGCATTAAGAGCGGCGGCGGTTTGCGCGCTGACATGGCCGATTTCCGAATGCATCTTGTGCTCGGCCGTGTCATCGGCCTTGACGGGTAAAAACGTGCCCGCGCCGACATGCAGCGTCACGAAATGCCGCTCGATGCCGGCGGCATCGAGGGCTGCAAAGAGGTCGGGCGTAAAATGCAGGCCAGCGGTCGGGGCCGCCACGGCCCCTTCCTCGCGCGCATAGATGGTCTGGTAATCCTTGGAATCCTGCGCGTCCTCAGGCCGTTTGGCGGCGATATAGGGCGGCAGCGGAATGTGGCCGACAGCCATGATCGCCTCATCCAGCGCCGGGCCGGAGCGATCGAAATGCAGCGTCACCTCGCCGCCCTCGCCTTTTTCCTCCAGCACCGCATCGAGCGCGCCGAGCGCGCAGGTTTCGCCGGAATGGCCAAAACGGATGCGATCGCCAATCTTCAGCCGCTTGCCGGGTTTGGCAAAAGCCTTCCAGCGGTCGGGCGCCACGCGCATATGCAGCGTTGCCGAAACCGCCAGATCCGGCGCCCCCTCGCGCGAACGCACGCCTTCAAGCTGGGCCGGGATGACCTTGGTGTCGTTGAACACCAGCGCGTCGCCGGCTCTCAGGAAGGACGGCAGGTCACGCACGATATGGTCTTCCAGCACCGGATCATGCTCAGGGCGAACGACCAGCAGGCGGGCGCTATCACGCGGGCTTGCCGGCCGCAGCGCAATGTTGTCATCCGGCAGATCGAAATCGAAAAGGTCTACGCGC
>JAIXTO010000083.1 GCA_027483885.1 Rhizobiaceae bacterium | reverse complement strand
GGAAAGTCCGTGCAGTATCTGAAGGACGAAAAGGCGCTGGAAGAATATCTGATCGGCCAGGGTCTTGAGGATGCAACGCTGACGCTCGGATCCGGCGAAGTGCGTGCCGCAGCCGATCTGCGCGATGTCATTGCCGATGCGCTGCGTCTGCGTTCGCTGCTTGATGGCCTGCATTCACGCTATAGCCGCGCCATCGTCGAGCAGGCCGCCATTGCCGGCGCGCTCAACCCGGAACTCACCGACAATCCTGTGCGTGCGCAGGAAACGGCCGACGAAGTGGCGCGCCGTCTCGATATCATCGCGGAAGAAACCGAACGCGGCTGGTCTGGCCACGTGACGCCGGAAGGCGGCATTCGCTTCGAGCGTATGGTGCGTGGCGTGAAGGAAGCAGCATTCCTCGACGTGGCGCTGATCGGCTCGGCCGATGCCCGCCACATCGACCAGATGACGGCCCGGCTGCACGATATCTATGGCACGCCGCCGATCCTCACCCGCAAGGAAGGCAAGTTCGAGATTGCCGGCCCGCGCGCTCTGCTCGATGCAATCTTTGCAGCTGGCCGCAAGGGCCTGTCGATGCAGCGCTACAAGGGTCTTGGCGAAATGAACGCCGAACAGCTTTGGGAAACGACGCTCGATCCGAACGTCCGCTCGCTTCTGCAGGTCAAGGTGCTCGATGCCACCGATGCGGATGGCATGTTCGCCCGCCTGATGGGGGATGAGGTCGAACCCCGCCGCGAGTTCATCCAGGAGAACGCGCTCAGCGTTGCCAACCTCGACATCTGATCAAAAATTGTTTCACGTGAATCTTTCCTGTGGATTGATTCACGTGAAACATTCTTTTTGAACGTCTGGTTCGAAGACGACCGCGTCGAATGCGGTTCAAGCCAAAAAGCCAGTACGAACAATGTTGCAGAACGGCTTGCGTTCGCAACGGAACTTTATGTCTCTCTTCGGATTGAGGCAGGGCGCTCCATCACGCTTGATAGCGTCTACCGCTTTCGGCGATATTGCGCCGCACATGTAACCTGTTAGTTTACCTCCCCCATGCTAGATCTCGTCTTGCGCCCCTTATGGCGCAGGCAAGTACATCGGAAAGAAAGGTGGCGCCTCGCATGTTCTACCAGCTTTATGAGTTGAACCACGCCGCGATGGCGCCTCTTCGCGCCTCAACTGAAGCCATGCGCTTCCTCTATGACAATCCCATGAACCCGTTTGCGAAGACGACGATGGGCCGCACCTATGCGGCCGGTCTTGAAGTCTTCGAACGGATGACGCGGCGTTATGGCAAGCCGGAATTCGGCCTTCCCACAACCACTGTCGATGGCGAGACTGTCGCCGTGACGGAAAAGGTAGTGTGGTCAAAACCGTTCTGCGATCTCCTGCATTTCGAACGGGCGCTGCCGAAGGGCAGGGATGCTGATCCGAAGATCCTCGTCGTTGCCCCGATGTCCGGCCACTATGCGACGCTGCTGCGCGGCACGGTGGAGGCACTGATACAGGGCGCTGACGTCTACATCACCGACTGGCAGGACGCGCGAAATGTGCCGGTGACGGACGGTCTCTTCGATCTCGACGATTACATCGACTACATCATCGAGATGCTGCATCACCTCGGTCCGAACACCCATGTTGTCGGTGTCTGTCAGCCCTCCGTGCCGGTGCTTGCTGCTGCAGCCGTGATGGAGGCCGCCGGCGATCCGCTGGCGCCTGCTTCCATGACGCTGATGGGCGGACCGATCGATACGCGTATCAACCCGACCGCCGTCAACAAGCTTGCCCAAGAGCGTCCGCTAAAGTGGTTCAAGGACAACGTCATCATGACGGTGCCCTGGCCGCAGGCCGGTTTCATGCGGCCGGTCTATCCGGGCTTCCTGCAGCTCTCCGGCTTCATGTCCATGAACCTTGATCGCCACGTGGTCGCGCACAAGGAGTTCTTCCAGCATCTCGTCAAGAACGACGGCGAATCAGCGGAAAAGCATCGTGACTTCTACGACGAATATCTGGCCGTAATGGATCTGACGGCGGAGTTCTACCTGCAAACGGTTGATACCGTGTTCATCAAGCATTCGCTGCCGAAGGGCGAGATGATGCACCGTTCCGCCAAGGTCGATACATCAGCCATCCGCAACGTCGCGCTGCTGACGATCGAAGGCGAAAACGACGATATCTCCGGCGTCGGCCAGACGAAGGCTGCGCAGACCATCTGCCCGAACATTCCGGATGCCTTGCGCGAACATTACGTGCAGCCGGATGTCGGTCATTACGGCGTGTTCAACGGCTCGCGCTTCCGCCGCGAAATTGCACCGCGCATCCTCGCTTTCGCCCGCGCCCACACGAAAGCGGTCCGCAAGGCCCCGGTTCCACGGGTTATCAAGGGCGGCAAATCCGCCTGATAGCTCGAGTACATGCCGATTTCCTGAAATAAAATCAGGGCCTTTGCCGATTTGGAAAGGGCCCTTCTTGAAGGCGATTGCGACACTTCCCAAATCGAAGTCAGACGGGCAGGCATGAGGCCGGTTCGTATGACAACTGAGGTAACGCATCCCATGAACCAGCAAGCATTGATACGTCCGGAATGGACGCCGGCGACCATCGCCCTGATGGTGCTCGGCTTTGTGGTCTTCTGGCCGCTTGGCCTTGCCATGCTCGCCTATATCCTGTTCGGCGATCGCCTTCGCGATTTCAAGCGCGAGGCAAATTCAAGAGCAGACGGCTTCTTCTCCGGCCTTCGCAGGTCCGGCCGCCGCTCGCCATTTGCCACCGGCACTTATTCCACCGGCAATGTGGCGTTTGACGACTGGCGCAAGGCAGAACTCGACCGCATGGAAGAGGAACGCCGCCGGATGGACGAAATGCGCGAGGAATTCGATTCGTATCTGCGCGAACTGCGCCGCGCCAAGGACCAGGAAGAGTTTGACCGTTTTATGCGCGAGCGTCACGGTCGCGGATCGGACACCCAGTATCCAGCGGTCTGATACCTGCCATCCCGACGAAAGATCCCGGCCGGCACCGCAAGGTGCCGGTTTTCTGTTGCGCCCCCGTGGCAAGGCTGGCTAGAACCACCGCATGTTCGCCCTCTTGAAAAAGCCGAAGAAGACCAAGCCCCCGGTCAAGAAGACCGAGCGCGTGCTGCATGTCGGCGATCGCGCCATGCCCTTGACGATCCGCGAGCATCACCAGGCAAGCCGCATCACGCTGCGCATCGAACCGGGTGGACGTGCACTGCGGCTGACCGTGCCGACAGGCCTTGCCAAGCGCGAGATCGACGCCTTTCTCATCCGCCATGACGACTGGCTGCGGATGAAACTTGCAAAGTTTGCCGCCGATTCTGGTTTACGCCCCGGCGGTACGCTTTCTCTTCGCGGCGTGCCGCATCGCATCGTTCATACCGGTTGTCTTCGTGGCCTGACCGAATGTGGCGAAGAAGACGGTGAGCCCGTGATCCGGGTGAGCGGGCTGGAAGACCATCTGGGGCGACGGCTTGCCGCATTCCTGAAGAAGGAAGCGCGGGCGGATCTGGAAAAGCTGGTGGCCCGCCATGCGGCCGCAGTCGGCAAGCCGGTCAAGTCGCTGTCGATGAAAGATACTCGCAGCCGCTGGGGATCCTGCTCCTGGGACGGTAACTTAAGCTTTTCCTGGCGGATCGCCATGGCACCGCCCTTCGTGATCGATTATCTCGCCGCCCATGAAGTGGCGCACCTCAAGGAAATGAACCACGGACCGCAATTCTGGGCGCTTTGCGAAAAGCTTTGCCCCGGAATGGAGGCGGCCCGGAGCTGGCTGAAACAGAACGGGTCGCAACTGCACGCCATCGATTTCAGCTGAGACGGGCGCCTTGGTCGCAGGGCTGCAATATGGCTCGACTCAACGCCCAAAACATGCGAATCCGCCTTTCCATGACACCAGATATCAAAATCTGCGGATTGAAGACACCGGAGGCCGTCGATCTGGCGGTGGCCCGCGGCGCGACCCATATCGGCTTTATCTTCTTCGAGAAGAGCCCAAGGCACATCGATCCGATGAGTGCGGGCATTCTGGCTGACCGGGTGAGGGCGCGCGCAAAAATCGTCGCCGTGACCGTTAATGCCGATAACGAAGAGCTGGAAGACATTATTGCCTTCCTGAAACCGGATATCCTTCAACTGCACGGTGCCGAGACCCCTGATCGCGTCCTGACGGTCAAGGCGCTGTATGGCCTGCCGGTCATGAAAGCGTTTTCCGTGCGCGGCACGGATGATCTGCGCAAGATCGAAGCCTATGATGGTCTTGCCGATCGCTTTCTTTTCGACGCCAAGGCTCCGGAAGGCTCTGAACTTCCTGGCGGCAATGGCGTTTCGTTTGACTGGGCGATCATGGACGTGCTTGACGACAGCGTCGATTACATGCTTTCCGGTGGCCTGAACAAGGATAACGTGGTTCAGGCGCTGACGGCGACGCGCGCGAGCGGCATCGACTTGTCCTCGGGCGTGGAAAGCGCGCCTGGTATCAAGGACCTCGACAAGATGAACGCCTTCTTCGACAGGATCGATGCGTGGCGCGTCAGTGGATCAAAGGGAGTAGAGACGTGAACCAGCCTCTGAAACCGAATTCCTTCCGGGCCGGTCCCGATGAAGACGGCCGCTTTGGCATTTATGGCGGCCGCTTCGTGGCGGAAACCCTGATGCCGCTGATCCTCGACCTGCAGGACGAGTGGAACAAGGCCAAGACCGATCCGGAATTTCAGGCCGAGATTGCGCATCTCGGCAAGCATTATATCGGGCGTCCGAGCCCGATGTATTTTGCCGAGCGCCTGACGGCGGAACTCGGCGGCGCAAAGATCTATTTTAAGCGTGATGAGCTGAACCACACGGGCAGCCACAAGATCAACAACTGCATCGGCCAGATCCTGCTCGCCAAGCGTATGGGCAAGACCCGCATCATCGCTGAAACCGGCGCCGGCCAGCATGGCGTGGCATCAGCCACCGTTGCCGCCCGCTTCGGCCTGCCTTGCGTCGTCTATATGGGCGCAACCGATGTGGAACGTCAGGCCCCCAACGTGTTTCGCATGAAGCTGCTCGGCGCCGAGGTGAAGCCTGTTACATCCGGCCACGGCACGCTGAAGGACGCGATGAACGAGGCCCTGCGCGACTGGGTGACCAATGTCGACGATACTTATTACATCATCGGCACGGCCGCCGGCCCGCATCCCTATCCGGAAATGGTGCGCGAGTTCCAGTCCGTCATCGGCAAGGAAGCCCGCGAACAGATGATGGAAGCCGAAGGCCGCCTGCCGGATATGCTGGTGGCAGCCGTGGGCGGTGGTTCGAACGCCATCGGCCTCTTCCATCCGTTCCTCGATGACGAAAGCGTTGCGATCGTTGGCGTCGAAGCTGGCGGCAAGGGGCTGGAGGGCGAAGAACATTGTGCCTCGCTGACGGCAGGCCGTCCCGGCGTGCTGCATGGCAACCGCACCTACCTGCTGCAGGACGATGACGGCCAGATCAAGGAAGGCCATCCCATCTCGGCCGGTCTCGATTATCCCGGCATCGGGCCTGAACATTCGTGGCTGCGCGATACCGGCCGCGTCGAATATGTGCCGATCAAGGATGACGAGGCGCTTGCCGCCTTCCAGATGCTGACGCGCACCGAAGGCATCATCCCGGCGCTTGAGCCCAGCCATGCGCTGGCCGAAGTCATCAAGCGCGCGCCGAAGATGGACAAGGACCAGATCATCCTGATGAACCTCTGTGGCCGTGGCGACAAGGACATCTTCACCGTCGGCAAGCTTCTCGGAATGGGTCTCTGATCATGACTGAACGTATGGACGCACGTTTCGCCGACCTGAAGGCTGAGGGCCGTCCGGCGCTCATCACCTATTTCATGGGCGGCGATCCCGATTTCGAAACCTCGCTCGGCATCATGAAGGCGCTGCCGGAAGCCGGTGCCGATGTGATCGAGCTTGGCATGCCGTTTTCCGATCCGATGGCCGATGGCCCGGCGATCCAGATGGCTGGCCATCGCGCTCTTGCCGGTGGTCAGACGCTGGCAAAGACACTGGATCTCGCCCGCGCCTTTCGCAAGGACGACCCGAAGACGCCGATCGTGCTTATGGGGTATTACAACCCGATCTATTCGTTTGGCGTCGACCGGTTTTTGGATGCCGCGCTTGAGGCGGGCATCGACGGCCTGATCGTTGTCGACCTGCCGCCTGAGATGGACGATGAACTGTGTATCCCGGCTTTGGCCAAGGGCATCAACTTCATCCGCCTTGCGACGCCGACGACTGACGAAAAGCGTCTGCCAAAAGTTCTGCAGAACACATCAGGCTTCGTTTATTATGTCTCGATGAACGGCATCACCGGCTCGGCCCTGCCGGATCTTTCGAAGATCGCAACCGCCGTCAACCGCATCAAGGCGCATACGGACCTGCCGGTCTGTGTCGGCTTTGGCGTCAAGACCGCCGATCATGCGCAGGCAATCGGTGCCGCTGCCGATGGCGTTGTGGTGGGATCCGCCATCGTTGCCCAGGTGGCCGGCAGTCTCGATGCCGAAGGCCGTGCGACAAGCCACACGATTTCCGCAGTCTCGACGCTGGTGCGCGGCCTTGCCACCGGCGTTCGTTCGGCACGCCTTGCTGCTGCCGAATAAAGTTACCACATTGACGATGGTCAATCAGGAGTTTTGCCCGTGAACTGGATCACCAACTATGTGCGCCCGCGCATCAATTCCATGCTGGGTCGCCGGGAAGTGCCGGAGAACCTCTGGATCAAGTGCCCGGAAACCGGCGAAATGGTCTTCCACAAGGATCTGGAAGAAAACAAGTGGGTTATTCCCGCCTCCGGTTTCCACATGAAGATGCCGGCCAAGGCGCGTTTGGCCGACCTGTTCGATGGCGGCGTTTTTGAAAACCTGCCGCAGCCGAAGGTGGCGCAGGACCCGCTGAAGTTCCGCGATTCGAAAAAATACGCCGACCGCCTGAAGGACAGCCGCATCAAGACCGAGCAGGAAGATACGATCCTGGCCGGTCTCGGCAAGGTCGAGGGCCTGACGCTTGTCGCCGTCGTGCATGAATTCAACTTCATCGGCGGTTCGCTCGGCATGGCCGCCGGCGAAGCGATCGTGAAGGCTGCCGAACGGGCTCTGGCCGAGCGCTGCCCGCTGGTCATCTTCCCGGCGTCCGGCGGCGCGCGCATGCAGGAAGGCATTCTCTCGCTGATGCAGTTGCCGCGCACGACCGTTGCCATCGACATGCTGAAGGAAGAGGGCCTGCCCTATATCGTGGTCCTGACGAACCCGACGACCGGCGGTGTCACCGCGTCCTACGCCATGCTGGGCGATGTTCACATTGCCGAGCCGGGCGCGGAAATCGGTTTTGCCGGCAAGCGCGTTATCGAGCAGACGCTGCGCGAAAAGCTGCCGGAAGGTTTTCAGACGGCGGAATATCTGCTGGAACACGGCATGGTCGACATGGTGGTCAAGCGCCACGATATCGCTCATACGCTGGCAACGATCCTGAAGATCATGCTGAAGCAGCCGGCCGGCGATGCGAGTGACGAAGCAGGACAACCGCTCGCACTCAGCGCCTGATTTTCCGATGAACGCCTCGGGGATTGACATGAACGACGTGGCCCATAGCGAGGCGGAACAGGTCATCAATGACCTGATGAAACTGCACCCCAAGGGTTTCGACATGACCCTTGGGCGCATGCGTCGCCTGCTGGAGGTTCTGGGCAATCCCCAGCTGAAACTGCCGCCGATGATCCATGTCGCCGGCACCAACGGCAAGGGCTCCGTCTCGGCCTTCTGTCGGGCGCTTCTGGAAGCTGGCGGTTATTCCGTTCACGTTCACACCTCGCCCCATCTCGTCCACTGGCATGAGCGTTACCGGATCGGCCGCAAGGGCGAACCGGGCACGCTGGTGGAGGATGCCGATCTTGCCGATGCCCTGCGCCGGGTGGCCGAGGCCAATGCGGGCCAGGCCATCACCGTGTTCGAGATCCTGACGGCCGCTGGTTTTCTGCTGTTTTCCGAACGTCCCGCCGACGCTGTTATCATCGAGGTCGGCATGGGCGGTCGTCTCGATTGCACCAATGTCGTCGATAATCCCGCCGTATCCGTCATCATGCCGATCTCGTTCGACCATCAGGCCTATCTGGGCGACCGGGTGGAACTGATCGCAGCGGAAAAGGCCGGTATCATCAAGAAGGGCCGCCCGGTGGTGATTGGCCACCAGGAATTCGAGGCAGCGCGCGAAACGCTTGCCGCGACCGCCGATCGTCTTGGTTCTCCGGCAACCATTTACGGCCAGGACTTTACTGCCCACGAAGAGTTCGGCCGCATGGTCTATCAGGATGAGTTCGGCCTTGCCGACCTGCCTCTGCCGCGCCTGCCGGGCCGCCATCAGCTGGCCAATGCGGCGGCTGCCATCCGTGCCGTCAAGGCTGCGGGTTTTCCCGTCACCGAAGCGATGATGGAAACGGCGATGACATCGGTCGAATGGCCGGGCCGCCTGCAGAAGCTGACCGAAGGTGCCCTTCTTCAATACGCGCCAGCCGGAGCCGAGATCTGGGTGGATGGCGGGCACAATCCCGGTGCCGGCGAGGTGATTGCCGAAGCCATGGCATCATTTGAGGAAAAACAGGCCCGGCCGCTTTATCTCATCATCGGCATGCTCAACACCAAGGACCCAATCGGCTATTTCCGCGCTTTTGCCGATATTGCCGAATATGTCTTTGCCGTGCCGATCCGCGGCAGCGATGCCGGGCTTGATCCGGTGGTTCTGGCCAATGCGGCTTATGATGCGGGCCTTGTGGCCGAGCCGTCGCTGACGGTGGCGGACGCGCTGAAGGAAATCACCGAGCGCCAGATCGAAGGTCAATTGCCGCCGCGCATCCTCATCGGTGGTTCGCTTTATCTCGCCGGAAACGTGCTGGCCGACAATGGCACGCCGCCGCGCTGACGGCGTGAGCTTCAACGCAAGCCATGAAAAAAGCCCGGTCATGCCGGGCTTTTTCCGTCTCATACGAATGGATGCGCTTAGATAGCGCCGGAGATCCAGGCGGAAAGCGCGGTTTTCGGCGCTGCACCCACCTTGATGTCGGCCACTTCGCCGCCCTTGAACATGGCAAGGGTCGGGATGGAGCGCACGCCGAACTTGGCGGCCAGTTCCGGGTTTTCATCGATGTTGAGCTTGGCGACCTTCACCTTGCCGGCCATCTCGTTGGAAATTTCTTCCAGGCTCGGGCCGATCATCTTGCAGGGGCCGCACCATTCAGCCCAGAAATCCACAACGACGGGCTCTGAGGATTCCAGAACTTCCGACTGGAAATTCGCATTGTCGACTTTCACGGTAGCCATGGGGCTCTCCTTCAACGATTTCGTGTTGGCAAGAATGTGATGCGCGGCCGCGTCAAATTCAATGCTGCCTATCTCACTTTGTATTGAGTTCGGCAAGGGAGCGTGCCAGCAGCGCCGGTGGAAGCGTGATGACGGCTGCCGTTTCCGTGTAGACCAGCACGCAGGAAATCTCCCGGTCCGGATAAAGAGGCTTCAGGATTTCCCGGTAAATTGCAAGCTGCGCCCGGTGGGCAAGCGGCACCTCTGCGGCGGATCGGGGCGCAAAGCGGTTCGTCTTGTAGTCGAGTATGGTGACGGTTCCATCGGTCCCGACGCTCAGGCGGTCGACACGGCCGGAAACGGCGTGATTGCGGCCGTTCAGGAGCAGTGTGCCCATGATTGATACTTCCGGCTGCGCATGGGCCTTAAAGACGGCTTGAAGGTCCGGATGGCGCAGCACCGCCATGATCGAGGTTAAGAGCGCCTGCCTTTCAGGTTGAGACCAGAAGCCCGCCGTGCGGGAAAGATAACGTCGGGCGGCGTCCTCCTGCTCTGCCGGCGGAAAACTTGGCAGCATCTGCAGCATGCGGTGGGTTAGCCGACCCTTCTGCAGAGCACGTCCGGACGATGCTTTTTCGCCAAACAGCGGAGAGACAAAGGCTGCCTCGCCATCCTCCTCATCGATCATCACACCGGCGCCGGATGGGCTAAGCGGCCGGGGCAGGGGGCGCGATGGCGGCAATGGGCGGGACAAGGCGTCGGGCAGGCTCTCCTCCGCCGGCGCGACGGTTGCTTCCTCATGCTTTGCAATCTGGCGAAGCGGGCCGGCCGGTGCCCGCCACTGGTATCCGCTCCATTGCCCGTCTGCGCCGGAGAAACTTGCCGCCTTGCAGCGGTCAGCATCGGCCGACAGTGCGCGGGCCACCATGGCTTGCCAGCTTTCGTCGTTTTCCAGCTTGCCGCGATAACCGCAAACGACCAGCCGGTCCGCAGCGCGTGTCATCCCGACATAGAGCAGGCGGCGATATTCTTCCTCGGCCGCTAGCTTCACCCGCTCGTCATCGGCAGAGGTCAACGCGTTGGAGAGGGTTTTTCCCGGCACCCAGGCCGGCACGTCGCGACCGTCGATCTTCAGGAAGCGGAACTTTGGCACATGCGAGTGGATGAAGGCCTTTGAGCCGCTATCGACCAGAAACACCACCGGCGCCTCCAGCCCCTTGGAGGCATGCACGGTCATGATGCGCACCTCGTCGCGTCCGCTATCCTGCTCGCGTTTGATGGTGGGCGATTCCAGTTCCAGCGTCGAAATGAAGCTCTGCAGGCCCGGCAGCGTCTTGTCCTCATGGTCAAGCGCAAGGCTCAGGAACTCGTCGAGAATGTCGGCGGCCTCGCTGCCAAGCCGGGCAAGGAAGCGTTTGCGCCCGCCATCGGCTCCGAGAATCCGGGCAAAGAAGTCATGCACGCAGAAACGCGCCGCCATTCCGATGATATCCTTAAGATGGGAAACCACGGTGGAAAGCCTGATGTCGCCGTCTTGCCCCAGCGCCTGCATGTGCTGCCAGACGCTGGTATTTGAGGGTCTGAGCGCCGCGAGCGCAAAAATATCGTCTTCGGTCAGATCGAACAGCGGGCTTTTCAGCGCTGCGGCCAATGACAGATCGTCATGCGGCTGCAGGACGAAGCGAGTGAGCGCCATCAGGTCCTGAACGGCAATGTGGTTGGTGAGCTTCAGGCGGTCGGCCCCGGCGACGGGGATTTCGCCGCGCCGTTTCAGAGCCCGCGTCAGGGCATTGACGAAGGCATCGCGTTTTCGCACCAGAACCAGAATGTCGCCGGGACGGATCGGGCGTTCATGGTCTTTCTCGATGATGGTCTGGCGGCCGATCATGTCGCCGATCACATGCGCCATGCGGGCGGCCAGAATGGCCGATGGCGCCCGATCGGGCGTTGCGTCGAAGGGAGCCGTCCAGTCGTCCTCGATATCGGCGACATCAGGCACCACGGTTTCCCAAAGGTCCACGGCACCGGCATGGCCGATGCGGTTTGACCGGTGGATGACGGGATCGCCGACAGCGCTCAGGCCCCGCGCATTGGCCTCCAGCGAAAACACTTGGTCGACGGCGCTTAAGACATCGGCGGTGGAGCGGAAGGAGAGGGGAAGCCGCACCGGATGGAAGGCCTGGCCGCTGAGATCCACCCGCTTCTGCGTCTCGGAACGCTCCTGCGCAAACCGCTCCGGACGGGCACCCTGGAAGGAATAGATCGACTGCTTTTCATCGCCGACGGCAAAGATCGTGCGCCGGGTTTCGCGCGCGCTTTGCCCGGAGAAAAAATCCTCCGCCAGCGATTTGATCACCGCCCATTGCACCGGGCTCGTATCCTGCGCCTCATCGACCAGAATGTGGTCAATGCCCTGATCGAGCTTGTAATGCACCCAGGCGCCTACCCCGTCGCGGGTCAGAAGATCGGCGGTGCGGGCAATCAAGTCTTCGAAATCGAGCAAGCTGCGGCGGCGCTTCAGTTCTTCGTAATCCTCGTTCAACCGATCTGCGAGCGTCAGGGCCGCACGGGTCGCCTCGAACATGCGCAGGATGCGCAAGCGCTCTCGGGTATCCACCACATGCTGGCGCGCGGCCGCCACGGCATCGGCCAGTTGCGGGGCAGCCGTCAGCATGGCTTTTGCCACAAGCGAGCTGTCTGCCTTCGGCTTGCCGGCCTGGGTCAGGAACACCTGATCGAGAATTTTGGCACGCGCAAACGGATCTGGCTCGGCTAGCGCCCGCTTCAGCAGGAAGCCGGCTTCGCCCGCCTTTGCGCCACCCTTTGCCTCGGCAAGCTCCAGATAAAGGCCAAACAACGTGCCGGAGAGGCCGGGAAGCGGCCAATAGGCCTCGATCAGCGTGGCCTCGCTGTCATTTTTGCTGAGGTCAAAGGCCTTTCGGAGTAGCGCGTCCGGGCCGCCATGCTCATCCGCTTCGGTAAGGAACCGGCGGATGGCGGTGCGGTTGGCAATGATGTCGGAGATGAGGCCTTCCAGACCGGTTTCATCGCCGAGATCCAGCACATGGGCAAAGGCTGCGGCGAGGTCTGAATCCTCTTCCGCAGACGTGGCCGTCAGCAACGACCGGCGGGCTTCAGCCAGAAGTGCTGAGGCCGAGGCATCGTCCAGCACCGAAAAATGCCCGGCAACATTCGCTTCCAGCGGAAACTGGTGCAGCAGCGCCTCGCAGAAGGCGTGAATGGTCTGGATCTTCAGGCCACCGGGCGTTTCGAGCGCCTTGGCAAACAGGCGCCTCGCATTGGCAAGCTTGAAGGAATCCGGCTCAAGGCCTTCGATGGCGGCGATCCGCTCGGCCAGCTTAGCATCCGGCAGCACTGCCCATTCGGCCAGTCGCTGAAACACCCGGTTCGACATTTCAGACGCTGCCGCCTTGGTATAGGTGAGGCAGAGGATGGCGGACGGGCGGCAGCCGGCGAGCAGTAGCCGGATCACGCGCTGCGTCAGGACGTGGGTTTTCCCCGAGCCGGCATTGGCCGACACCCAGGCGGAACTCATGGGATCGGAGGCAAGCGCCTGCTGGCGCGCCGTCCAGGTCAGCCAGACCTGCGGATCATCCGCCAGTTCTGAGACATCCGGCAGCTCGTCTTGCAGCTCACTCATCGGCATCACTTTCTTCGGCATCGGCTGTCGACCATTCCGCCACGCGCGCCAGATGATCGTATTCGCCGCCGAAATTGCTCTGCATGACCGGGATCAGCCGCGAGGCAAAACCGACATCGCCATCGCGCAGGCGAATGACGAAGGCGGTCAATTGCTCGATCGAATCCTCACCCAATTCCTGAGCCGACTTCGGTTTGCTGCGCGCCGTTTCGCGCCCACCCTCGTTATTCACAGTGTCGCACATGAAACGTTCGCCGGGACGAAGACGGACGTAAAGCAGGTTATCCGGCCGCAGCGCACCAATGCCCTTGAAGCCACCGGCCTGAAGGGCTGCAGCTTCGAGCGGCAATTGCGGATCGAGCAGCGCCCGGGCCTGCGCCACCGAGGGGCTGAGGCCCGTCTTGTAATCGATGATATCGGCGTATCCCGAGCCCTTGATGTCGATGCGATCGGCAATGCCGGTCAGCCGAATGCCGGCACCGGGAATTTCGAACCCGGCGGGCAGTTCGGTATAGGTGCGGCGAATATCCGGGGCACGGTCTGCTTCCCAGCGCAGGAAGGCGCGCGCCACCTCGCGAAAACGTGGACGCCACACCTGGTCGATGTGAACAGGCAGCGTTTCAGCCAAAAATTCCTCGTCGATCAGCCGCTCCATCACCTGCCATGCTTCGGGAGAGCCGGGAACGGGAGCGACCCGCGTGTAGCGCTCGATAATGCGGTGATAGAGCGTGCCGCGCTCGGCCACACCCGGATCCTCGTTAAAGGGAGAGAGCGGATCGAGTTTCAAGATGCGGCGGGCATAGATGGAATAGGGGTCGCGGCGCAGCCGTCCGACCTCGCTGAACGAATATTTCGTCGGCTGCAATTCCGCTGGCGCCTTGGGGGCAGGGCGGCGCGAAAGTGGTTGGCGCTCGCTCGCGTCGGCCCGGTCGAGAAGCCGCGCCCATGAACGGTAGACATCGCCGCGCGCCCGAAGATCCTTTGCCAGCGTCTCGCCGCCGAGTGCCAGAAGCCGTTGGAGCCAGCGCGAGGCAACGGTTGGCGCGCCGCCCTGGCGCAGCGCACGTGAATAGATGATGTGGCGCGTGCCGTTCGCCATCTCAAAATCATGCGCCAGCTGGCCGATCCGCCGCTCCGGCGGCTCAAGGCCGATATCGGTCTTCATGGTGCGCGACAGGAAGGGGTTGTTGACCGACTGTCCCGGCCAGGAGCCTTCGTTCATGCCGCCGAGAATGAGCGTGTCCACCCTCTGCAACCGCGCCTCCAGCGTGCCGAAGATGAAGATGCGCGGATGGCTGAGCGCCCGAGGTTTTACCGCTTCGCTGGTCAGCAGTGCGGCGATGATGTCGATCCATTGCGGGCCATCGGCCTCGATCTGGCCTTCCGTCTCGATGATTTCTGCAAGAAGTGCTGCCAGCCGTTCACCGGCTTCGCCTGTCCAGAGCGCCCGTAGATCGCCGTCGGGGCCGGCCGCAATGGCCTCCAGCGCGCGGCCGGTTCGTTCTGCCCAGTCAGACAGCGGCAGCCGTGCGGTCAGGCTGCGGCCATCGGGCCGTTTGGCAATGAGCGCGGAGGCGAGTGGTTCAACGGCGAGGGCAATGTTTTGCGCGAGTGTCTGCGCGTCCTCGCTACCGTCTTCCGGCAGCGACAGCCGCCATTGCGGTGTATGCCGGTCCTCTTTTTGCTCTCTCAGCCGTCGCGCGAGAAGCGTCTCAAGCGTTGCTATATCCGGCTCACCAATGCCGCCGCGCAATGCGAGAAGCTCCAGTGCCTCGCCCGCCTGCTTGCGCTGATCGGCCGGAAGACCGAACGTCGCCAGCGGATGTTTGATCAGCGCGGTGATGGCCACCGGATCGCCCGGCCGCAAAATGGCTTCCAGCGTTAGCGCCAGAAGTGTGCCCTGCGGCGTCGCGGAAAGGGGCGTACCGGCGGTATCGTCGGCGGTAATGCCAAACCGGGCAAGTTCTGCCGATACGCGGCGGGCCAGCGCCCGGTCCGGCGTGATCAGCGCCGCCTGCGATTCGCCGCCATCGATGCCGGGATTTTCCAGCGCCAGCCGCAGCGCAATGGCAATGGCTGCGGCTTCCTCGCGCTCATTGGCGGTTTCGATCAGGCTGATATCGGCAAAGGCTGCACGGATTTCAGAAAGTTCGGTTTCCTGCCGCCAGTCGTTCCAGCGATCCGTGGCCTCGGCGGGCGCAAGGGCCTGCGAGAGGAGTTTTGCCCGCGTTGTCAGGTCTTCGGCTGCGTTGCCAAGCGGCTCTACCTCGTCGCGGCGGATCTGAAGTTTTTGCAACAGCCGATGGAGGCCATATTGCGGGTGGCTGCGGCCTGAAGGGTCGGGCCGGGTGCCGAGAGCCTGCTCGCCCAGCATCTGCCACTGGTCGTCTGGCATAAAGAGATCGAGCCCCGGCAGCACCACGGCGCCGTTCGGCAGGTTGGCGATTGCGGCGATGAGATTGGCAGCGGCTGGCACCGAGCCGGTGGAGCCGGCCACGATCACCGGCCCGTCGTGCAGGCGCTCACCGATCCGGCGCGCCTCGCCGTTGAGGATCGCGGCCTTGTGGCGGGCGGGGGAGGAACGGCGCAGTTCTTCCAGCCGTGCCGGCCAGAAGCTGCTGGCAATCTTCAGAAATTCCGCCGTCAGCTGCCACCAGAGCGAATGATCGCCGGTTTCCAGCCGCTCGAGATCCGACCAGTCGCGTTCCTCGGTTTCGATGGCATCGATCAGTTCGGCAAGTGCGCGGGCAAGCCAGATGGCATCCGCGGGACTTGCCGGCGCCACAAGCGGCGATTCCTGATGCACATCCATGATGGCGCGGGGCAGGGCATTGCGCCAGGCCAGGATCAGGCGGCCAAGCTCCAGAAGCCGGGCCGTGCTGCTGATCGGCATAGAAAGATCCATCTCCTCCGGTGCCACCAGATCAAAGAATCCGGCATCGTCATCGGTCTCGCCCAGCGGCCGGATGAGCGGCAGGATGGCGGAGCGCCCACCGAGAAGATCGACAAAATCCGAGCGCAGCACGCGCGCGGCGCGCCGTGTCGGCACGTAGATCGTCACCTTCGAGAGCGACAGCGGATCGCTTGCCTCATAACGGAAGGAAGAGAGAAGCCGGCCGTCGCAAAGGCTTTGTGCCACCGTGCGCAGGAAAGGCACCGCCGCCGGCACCGTCAGGATGCGTTTTTGCCCGCGCGCACTCATGCTCCGCCTGTGGGGGAAGAGGCCTTCAGGAACGCTTCCGCATCCGCAAGACCATCCGGCGAGCCAACCGTGATCCAGTCGCCATGAAGGCCGATGCCATAGAGCCGGTTGCGGGCAATGGCCTTGTCGAAACAGAGGTTGAGGTTGAACGCCCCCTCCGGGGCATCGGCAAAAAAGGCCGTGTCGACGGCAAAGGCGCCGGCATATACCACGGGATGAGCGTCTCCCTCGCGGTAGCGCGTCAGGCGTCCGCCATCATCCATGTGAAAATCGCGCGTGCCATTGTGGCCGATGGTCCGGTCCATCGGCGCACAGAGCATCAGCATGTCCGTCGCGGCCGGATCGAAGGCGTTTACGAGACGGGTCAGATTGGAAGCTTCGCCCGCGGGTTCGTTCACCCAGAAAAGATCGGCATTCATCACCAGAACCGGGCCCGGCGGCAGAAGCTTCAGGCCCTCCACCAGGCCGCCGCCATTGTTCAACAGGCGGTGCCTCTCGTCGGAGATGAGGATGTCGAGATCGCCGCGGGACGCCAGATAGGCTTCCATCTGCTCGGCATGGTGATGCACGTTGATGGCAAGCCGTTTCACGCCGCACTCCACCAGAAGGTCGAGCACGTAATCCAGCATAGGTCGCCCGCCCACCGGTACAAGCGGTTTTGGCGTGAGGTCGGTCAAGGGGCGAAGGCGGGTGCAGAGCCCTGCGGCCAGCACCATGGCATTCTCGATGATCATCCGGAACCTATGATTGTCTAAACTCTATTCCAGCTTCTGCCATCCAATCGCGCAAGGGCGCAAGCACAGGATGTTGCAGGGCGGATGCGAGATAGGCAAGCGTGCGCGGCATATGCTTCATGTATCCGGGCTTGCCGTCGCGGTCTTTCAGGCGCACCCAGAGGCCGGCAAGCTTGCAATTGCGTTGTGCTGCCATGATCGCAAAGGCTTGCCGGAACCCGGCCTCGTCAAAATTTCCATGGTGGTGGCGCAGCGCAAGATAATGCTGCAGCAGATCTTCGCCAAGGGCAGGCGGAATGGTGACGCGGGCGTCCTGCACCAGCGAGGCGACGTCATAAGCGGTCGGGCCGATCATCGCATCCTGGAAATCGATGAGGCCGACGCGCTGGAGCCCGCTCTGTTCTGCCCGCCAGATCAGGTTGGGCGAATGCATGTCGCGCAGCAGAAGGTGGTGTTCGCAGGCGCCGAGCTTTTCGATCAGGCCATCCCAGATCGCGCCATAGGACTGGCGTTCCGCCTCGCCGACGGTGCCGCCGCCCCGCTGCCACGGCAGATACCAATCGAGGATCAGCCGGGTCTCGATTTTCATGGCGACGGGATCGAACTCCGGCACAAGGTGAGTGTGCTCGCGTGTGACCGGAAGTTCCCGCAGCAGCGGGCTTTGGTGCAGATGGGCAAGGCAGGCGATGCTTTCGCGGTAACGCTCCCTGATCGGCTGCCCGTCTTCATCCAGCACGCCGTCAAAACCCAGATGCTCGATCAGCAGGATGCCGGCAGCATAATCGACTGCCAGAATGTGCGGTGCAGCAAGGCCCATGCGCTGCAGATGTTCGGCAATGGCGACGAAGGGATAGGCGTCTTCGGCGAGATGCGCCACCTTCGGATAGGGTTTTCCATCCAGCACCGGCGGACCTTCCGGGCGAAGCGGCCAGTCCATCAGGATGGTGATCTTGCCGTCGCTGCCGGTGATCGTTTCATAGGCGCGCAGCGATGCGTCGCCGGTGAGGAAGCGCCGCCGGGCATCGCCATGACCGTGGGTCTGGAGAAAGGCGCGGATGGCCAGCACCCGGCGAATGCGATCGAGCGCGGCTTTCGGGCCGTTAAATTCCGCCCGCCGGCCATCGCCATCGTGCACGAGGGTGAGGCGGATCCGATCACCTGGCAGTTGCGCATCGGCCATTTCCGGCCATTCCACCAGGCAGATGCCGTCGTTCAGCGCTTCATCGAACCCCAGTTCATCCAGTTCGGAGCCATCGGCCAGCCGGTAGAGATCGAAATGGGCCACGGGAATGCGCAGATCATAGGCTTGAACCAGCGTAAAGGTGGGGCTTGGCACTTCCAGATCGTCATCGTCTGCCATGGCGCGCAGGAAAGCCCGCGCCAGTGTCGATTTGCCAGCGCCGAGATCCCCCGACAGCGCCAGGCAATCGCCGGTCTTCAGCGCCAGTGCCAGGTCTTCGCCGAGACGGATCGTGTCCGCCTCGCTTGAGAGGTCAAGCTGGAGAGGGGCGTTGTCGTTCATTCGGCGGCAATGGACCGGGCGGTGATGGCGCTCGGGATGCGGCAGGTGACGGTGGTTCCTTCACCGGTCTGGCTGTCGATCTTCACATCGCCATGATGCAGCGTGACGAAGCTTTCAACGATGGAGAGGCCAAGGCCTGCGCCGCTTTTCTTGCCGCCCTTGCCGCTGGAGAAACGGTCGAAGACCGTCTTCAGCATGTCTTCGCTCATGCCGGGACCATGGTCAGCGACGGAGAAGAAGAAGTCCGAACCCTTGCGCCAGCTGCTCAAGGTAACTGTCGCGCCTTCCGGAGAGAAATTGGCCGCATTGGTGACCAGCTTGATCAGGATCTGCTTCAGGCGCTGCTGATCAGCGACAATCGTGCCGAGATTTTTCGCCGCGATGATTTCCAGCGTCACGGAGTTTTCGTAAAGCCGGTCGGAGATCTGCATGGCAACGTCATCCAGCAGATCGTCAATGTCCATCTCGGTATAGTTCAACTCCATGATGCCAGCATCGACGGTTGCCAGATCAAGGATATCGTTGACGATGGTGAGCAGCACCGCCGAAGATGTGGAGATATGGTCGACATATTCCGTCTGGCGCTCGTTGAGCGGCCCGATGCCCGGCGTCTTCAGGAGGTCGGTAAAACCGATGATGTTGGTCAGCGGCGAGCGCAGCTCGTAGGAGACGTGCTGAACAAAATCGTTCTTCAGCTCGTCTGCCTTGCGCAGCGCTTCGTTCTTTTCCTTCAATGCCCGTTCGGCACGCGCACTATCGGTCATGTTGACGAAGGTCAGCATGGTCTGGGCATTCGGCAGCGGAATGACCGCGTAATCCAGCACGATGCCGGAGAAAAGCTCGAACGTTCCCTGCAGCGAGGGGCGCTCGTCATCGAAATTGGTCAGCATCTGGCCAAACAGACGCCAGCCATCCGGCTTGTCATATTCCATGGCGCAGGCCGCTTCGATGGCCTTGATGTGGGTGCCGGGCTTGGTCTGGTCGTCGGTAATGCCCCAGATGGCCCTGAATGCCGGGTTGGACAGGCGGATGCGCCCGTCCGGCCCGAACACGGCAACGCCTTCGGCCAGATGGTCGATGGTTTCGCCCTGAACCTTGACCAGCGTGTTGTAACGGGTTTCGAGATCCACCTGCTCGGTGAGGTTTTCGAACACCCAGGTCACGCCGCCCTGCGGATGCGCGGTGGCGATCACCTGCAGGGTCTGGGCGTTCGGCAGGTGCCAGCGGTTTGTCTGGGTATCCAGCGACCGGTAAACGGAGAGCACGCTTTCCTTCCAGTTGCGCCAGTTCAGCTGCTCCGGCAGCTTGTTCTGGCTGCGCAGCCGGTCGAGCAACTCGTTATGGTCAGGCCGGCTTTCCAGGAAGCCGAGATCGAGATCCCACAGGCGCGCAAAGGCCTGGTTATAAAACTGCAGACGCTGGTCGCGGTCGAAGATGGCAACGGGCGTTGCCAAATGGTCGAGCGTCTCGGCATGGCTTTTGAGGGTGCGCGTCAGCTCGGCACGGATCGCGTCCGCTTCCGAGACATCCACGGCCATACCGGCAGACCCGCCCTTGCCGATCACATCCACCACGTCAAAGACGCTGCGATTGCCGCGCACCACGGTCGAGACCCGCTCATGGAAGGGCGAGGTTATGGTGGCGCTGGCGCGGATTTTTTCGCGCGCGATGGTGCCGAGGAACTCGCGGCCTTCTTCGACGGCCTGCGCCGCGTTTGCCGCTTCCACGGCCTCGCCATAGGCATGGTTGACCCAGGCAAGATTGCCATCGGGATCGCGGTGCCAGACCGGCTGTTCCAATGCATCGAGCAGCGACTGGAATAGACCCATGGAGGTGACCAGGCGTTCCCGCTCGATCTTCAACTCCGCGAGTTCCGCGCGCAGATTGTTGAGCGCGATAAAGCGGATGAAGGCCTTGCCGCCGGAGACCCGGCCCTGCACTTCGAGAATTTCGTCACGCTGCGTTTCCACCACCATTTCGAAACTGCGGGCATGGCCACGCAGCGTCTCTATGGCGCGCTCAAGCTCTGCCGCCGAATGCGGCCGGAGCCATTTGCCGAAGGCAAGAAACTCGCGGTCTTCCTGTGGCGCGCCGGTTTCTGCCGGCAGCTGGCCGAGGAATTCCGGGCGCGAGGGCCCCGCCTCCCAGATCACGATCCGGCGGTTCTTGTCGGCAATCAGCGCTTCGTATTTGGAAATACGCTGCTGAGCTTCAGACAGCGCGCTGCGCATGTCCTCGCTCTCTGCCTCCAGGTTGCCGCGCTGGCGCACCAGCCAGATGGTGGACAGCAGCGCTGCTGCAATCGCACCGATGGCCAGCGACGAGAAGATCACCTCGGACGAGGTGAACAGCCGTGTTGCACCATAGGCAGCATCCTGCGCAAACGCTGCACCGGCAAAACCGGAAAGCGTTGTGCCCGCAAGGCCCGCCCGTACCAGACGATACAGTCGATTGAAGCGAAAGCGCCCGGCTTTCGCCAGGCCCTCAGCCTTCAGAATATGTGTCGATGCCGGTGCCTCGTCGCAACCAACATCTTTTCGAGCCCCTACAAGAGGAGCCTTGGAATTTACCGCCATTCGGGTCTGTCTCCGTCCCATGTGCCGCATCGCCGACAAGACATCCCAGTCCGCGCGACACGAAACAGGTGCGCGAATCAAGTCTGAGAACAATAACTGCTTCGGGAATCCGGGCAAAGGGTGGCGGCAAAAAAAGAAGCCGCGCATTTGTCAAGTGCGCGGCTACCATATATTGTGGATAGTTTAGTGAAAATTAGTACCTGTAGTGGTCTGCCTTGAACGGGCCCTGCTGGGACACGCCGATATAGGCCGCCTGTTCGGTGGAAAGCTCTGTCAGCTTCACGCCGAGCTTTGCCAGATGCAGGCGCGCGACCTTTTCGTCGAGGTGCTTGGGCAGGATGTAGACGCCCGGCTTGTATTCGGCAGGCTTGGTGAAAAGCTCGATCTGGCCGAGCACCTGGTTGGTGAACGAGGCCGACATGACGAAGGACGGATGGCCCGTGGCGTTGCCGAGATTGAGCAGACGGCCTTCCGACAGGATGATCATGCGGTTGCCCTTGGGGAACTCGATCATGTCCACCTGCGGCTTGATGTTCGTCCACTTCAGGTTCTTCAGCGCAGCGACCTGGATCTCGTTGTCGAAGTGGCCGATGTTTCCGACGATCGCCATGTCCTTCATCTCGCGCATATGCTCGATGCGGATGACGTCCTTGTTGCCGGTGGTGGTGATGAAGATATCGGCAGACGAAACGACGTCTTCGAGCTGCACCACTTCAAAACCGTCCATGGCAGCCTGCAGGGCGCAAATCGGGTCGACTTCCGTCACCTTCACACG
>JAIXTO010000252.1 GCA_027483885.1 Rhizobiaceae bacterium | reverse complement strand
TTCGATCTCGGGGCGGGAGCTACGTCGGCCGATCTTGATCGTCTTGAGATGACCTGCTCAGGCTCGAAGGAACTGAGGGCGTACTTCTCAATTGCCGGAGAAGGTAGGCTACTGAGGGTGTTCTTCCCTCACGTGGACATCTTCCGCATCATCGATGAGATGCATAGGCCACTGGAAGAGCAAGGGATGGAAAAGGTGGAGCACGCCTTCAACCACTTTGCTTACAAAGTTCAGGGAAGCCCCTTTTTCGCAGCGCAGCGTGAAGTCTTTGAAGTAGTGTTTCCGGGATCAACCCACTATCTGTTTGTCACCGGCGGCGACTGCCTCGACGTCATCACAAGGGAAGAACCTCGCTTCTGCTGGGTCGACTCCAACACCGAATAGGTGGGTTGGCTGTCATCAGCCCTTTGCTGACTTCGCAATTCGATCGCGGGATCGAAGCCTCATCCAAAGATACGAAACAGCGGCTCCAATGAAAAGGCCCGCTGAAGGGGCCAAATTTCAATTAGCTCCAAGGCCATCCAACCCAGGAAAGACCAAGAATACGCACGCCAACTAATACATCCGACGCTGGACAAGCCTTGGGTATTTGTTCCGAGCTTGAGCCGGGAGGAGACTTGCTGCATTCCGAGCTTCGGGCGGAAACGTAGATTGGGCCCCACGATGCGGTGGCGGTGCAGTGATAATTATATCGGACTGTCCCGAAATTTCTACTGGATTCCTCCCATGATGAAGTCGGCCCCCAAGCAATCGGCTGACCAACCGCCTGCTGCTTCGCATTCTTCATTTGGTCGCACCACCACTGCTGATTTCTACCTCCTCCTACACGTCCAGAAGAGGATGCCACTGTCTCGGTGTATTCGTACTTTTCGACCCCATGTGCTTGTGCGCGGCATTCATTGAATTCATGCTGCGGTGGAACCTGAATCACCTTTTCATCAAAGCCACACAAGGTCGCATTCGGCGTTGACTTATAAACCGGCTGCACCATGGCGGCGAAGAAGCCAAGCATCGCGACAAGCCCCCCGGTAGCAGACCAAAATGGATGCTTCCAAATTACTCTCCACATTACGCCCTCCTGTGCTCACCCGAGGGGATAATCATCATGACGTTACTTTTTGGCGAGTCTTTTTTGACAGAGTGACACCTTCGCTGGTCGAAATTTACCGGTAATAGGCGCGATGTCTGCTTCTGGCGCGAAAGAGACCACCGGCTAGTGCCGATGGCCCCGAGCCGATAGCTATAGCTCAATCTGCTCCGCAATTCTAAGGGCGTCGTCGACTTCGACGCCAAGGTAACGGACGGTGCTTTCCAGCTTGGTATGGCCGAGCAAAATCTGGACGGCTCGAAGGTTTCCCGTCTTCTTGTAAATCTGCGCTGCCTTGGTTCGCCTCATGGAGTGGGTGCCATAGGCATTAGCGTCAAGCCCGACGGACGCGACCCAGCGGTGGACAATCCGAGCATATTGCCTCGTGGACAAATGATGCGACATCTTCCTACGGCTTGGAAATAGATAGCTGCCGCCATTCCTCCGAACGAAAGGGAGCCACGCCACGAGCGCGATCTTGGTCTGTTCGGTGACCTCGAACTGGACGGGCCGCTTCGTCTTCTTTTGGATGATGGTGGCTCGATCTCGGATCGAACTACCGGACCATAAGTCCTCAACCTTCAGCTTGACGAGGTCACAAGCGCGAAGCTTGCTGTCGATGGCGAGGTTGAAGAGCGCCAGTTCCCGGATCGCGCCGCTCATCTCTAGTCGAACGCGGATCGACCATACGTTCTTCGGCTGTAGTGGGCGCTTCTGCCCCACCAGGATTCCCTTGTTCCATGGATATCGATTACGCAGTACGGCGGTGTCCATGCCAAAGCCTCCGCCACTCCTCCCACCGCGTCGCCTCCGTCAGGCAGTCGAACTATAGCACGCTTGTCGCTGTGCGGCCCTAAGTGGTCATCCCGCTTTCGGCGAAATGGTAGCGAAAATCCTAATATTCGCGACAAAATTGGCGGCGCTGAAAACACAGCCGAATTTCTGTCGCAAAAATCAGGAGCAAAAGTCAGACTTTCGCGACTGAGTTCTGCGACAGTTTTCGCCCGATAGAGAATCCGTTCGATTTATGCGGGAACGAGCGTGCTTTTGCTCTGTTGTCGTCGCGCAGGCTGGGCCTGGTGAAGATAGACAGCGAACGTGTCCCAGGGCGGGGTGATGGAAAGTTGCCAGAGAACGCGGCCAACCTCGCCTCGGTGATAGCCTCCATGCAAGGCAACATGGGTCAGCATTTCCTCGCGGGTCATATATCCCTTGTCGCCATCGGTGAAGGTGAAGGCCACAGCCTCGGAAAGCGCCGTGGGAGAGACCGTGCCAAGGTAGTCGAGATACCATTGGTCGGAGGACATGACGGCGGCCCGCAGTTCAACTAGCCCCGGCGTTTCTTCGAGATTATCCGACGTGAAGCCATGCGGAACGCCTTGCAGATGGCCGGCGAATATCCGAGAAACTACATAATAATGGCTGATCAGCCCGAGAGCGGTTCGCAGTTCCGCCCCATTTTTTTCGGGGTCAATGCTTTCCAGCTTGTTGAACAAATCGACATTGGCCCAGGCGTGATAGCCGTAGAGTGTTTGGAGCAAGGTGCTCATTGCCACCGATCCTTTCGAGGTTTAGAAATGTGAGCAAGTCCTACATATTTTCTACGGAGCCGACTTCTTGTCTACTCGCATTGCAAAGCAGCAATCCGTTATGCGCAAGGAGCCGCGACAGGCGCGGTCTCGCGCAACCGTCGAAACGATCGTTCAGGCCGGTGCTCGCATTCTGAGCGATGAAGGATGGGCGGGGTTCACGACAAACAGGGTCGCGGAGCTGGCCGGTGTCAGCATCGGTTCCCTCTACCAATATTTCCCCGACAAGCTCTCTTTGGTCGATGCAATTCGCCACCGCCATCTGGATGACAGCATCGCAGTGATGCGGAGCATCCGCGCGGATGGGGTGCCGCCAGCAGAATTCGCAGCGCAACTGGTGCGGGCCGTGGTTGCGGCGCATAGCGTATATCCAGGCCTACATCGCGTCCTGCTGGACGAAGCTCCCAGCTCTGAAGAGTATCGCAATCCGCACAGCGAATTCGAGATTGAATATCTTGCCTACTACGCTGAGGCCGTTGCCACATACCGGAAGCGCCAGCCTAACCCGGACGATCATGTCGCCGCCCGCGTGATTTCGGACGCGATTGACGGGGTGATACATAATGCGGCTCGGCGTGGTGCCATCAATGACTTGGCGATGCAGAGAGAGCTGGTCCGCTTGATCACCCTGTACATCGGGGACTCCGGCTAGACTCGCGGAAATCAGGAGTTACGCGACCATCACGAGATGATCGGTATCCATATCTCCATCTCCCCACGGCCAGTTCGGCCATCGAACCGGTGATCATATAGCTCAAAGTCAGGTGCTTTGGCGGCCTCAAGCCCTAAATCTGGCATGGTCTTGTTCCAGATCGTGTAGATGGTTTTTGACAGGTCGGAAATATGGCCGCTGTGTGTAAACACGGCATAATGCTGCCAACACAGCTCGATCTGCTCCATCCCCGGTGTTGAAGCCGACGCCTCGACGCCAGCGATATAGCGGAAATTGCCTGCCTCATCGCCCATGCAGCAAACGCCATAAGCTGCTCCGGGCACTACACCGATGATATCGCTTTCACGCGCGAAAAAGGATTGCCAAAGGGCCGGAAGGGCTCCTGTTTTCGCGAACGAGCAGTCGGTGCCGAGGCCGACGACGCGGAAGGATGCACGTTCGCGTTTCTGGGGTGGGCTGACCGGAACGATCATTTCTTTATTCATCTCAAAGGGCTCCATAAGGTTTAGCTTCATGGCGAAGCGCTCATTGCGCAGGCTGCTCGGGGCAGTGCCGAAATAGCTTGCAAATGCGCGTGTGAAAGCCTCATGAGAACCGTAGCCTGCATCCAACGCGACCGTGACTATGTTGGTGTTACTTGATACGATAGCGCGGGCTGCGTTAGACAGCCTGCGCGCGCGTACATAGGACATGATCGACATTCCGGTGGCGAGTTGAAACACTCGACACATATGGTGGATGTTGACCGCGCAGCGTTCCGACAATGTTGGAAGGGACAGCTCTGAGTCTAGATTTGTTTCAATTTGCCAGATCAACCTGTCCAAAAGAGGCATGGGTTCTCCTGTGATCCACCTTCCCTATTTGCAATAGAAGATGATTATTTGCTTGACCGCATTTGACTTTGTTCCTGCGTAATTCCGCTTGCACGGTAGCTGTACATTGCCGATCCGCTTCCACTCACCTTGGCGTTTCTAAACACTCTGGCACCTCTTGGTGCGGTTCGACCGCCTCATGAGCCGCGCCACGTTTATTTTTCGGTGGGTTCCGTGTCGCAAAAATCCCGACATTTGCTCGATTTTCATAGCCGACTTTTGCAGCTTCCGAAATTCAGGATTTCTGCGACAGACGGCAAATTCTATGAAGAATCATCTTCGGAAGGTGCTGACACCCTGCTAGTCGAACGTGGTTAGCCGGTGGGTGCCTGCCTTGAAGGCGAAAGCGGCCAAGATGTCACTTTCCAACACCCGCCCCCGCGACAGTTCGGGGATATCATCAGGCGCGAAGAAGCCGACTTCGGTTGTTTCGTTCCCTGCCTTCGGGGCCATCTCTCCCGAACGCTCGCAGAGGAAGAACAGCTTATAGAAATCTCTAACGTCCGGATCATAGGCACCCTTTGCCTTGTGCCGCACGCTATAAAGATGCGTAGT
Source organism: Rhizobiaceae bacterium (assembly GCA_027483885.1). GTDB lineage: Bacteria > Pseudomonadota > Alphaproteobacteria > Rhizobiales > Rhizobiaceae > Neorhizobium. The sequence continues at coordinate 6,637 of JAIXTO010000252.1, read as the reverse complement.
GCGCGCCTTAACGCCCGCTTCCTCATGGATTTCGGAGACGACATTTTCCGACGCGGAGCGGCCAATGTCGGCAAACCCGCCGGGCAATGTCCATCGCCCGTCGCTCTTTTCGCGGACTAGAAGAACCTTGTTGTCCTCGATCAACGCCCCGCGAACATCGACCTTCGGAGTCGCGTAGCCCTTGCCGAAATCGGACACGAGACCATGGATTCGCGCGATCGGCACATTGGCAAGATCGGCTAGCAGGCATTCGCGATCTCGGCCACCTCCTCGTATCGCTCGCGATCAAATTCATCCTTGGAGAAGTGGACTCCGGTGGAAGCGATCGCTTGGAGCCGTTTTGCTCGCGACAGCCATAGGTTTTCCATTGCAACTGCTCCCGTAACGCTGTGTGTCACAAATCTCCCGGATTTTGCTCGATATGTTATCCTGACTTTTGCAGCGCTGCAAAATCAGGATTTCCGCGATGATGGTCATCATGCGCGGCGCGCCAACCAGACGCCGAAAATGATGAGCGCGCCTGAGATCATTGCGTTTAACGAAAGTACCTCGCCGAGGAGGGATACGGCGACGACGATGCCAACGACCGGCTGCAAGAATTGCAGTGGTGCGACCGACGCCGCGCCAGCTTCACCCAAGGCGTAGAACCATAGCGCGTAGCCGATGATGGTCACAAACAGCACCAAAAACGCCAATGCTGATAGCTCAAAGAGGCTCGGAACTGTCCAGTCAAAACCGGCTGCCAGCGGGATTGTAAATGGCGCAAATGCTAATGCGCCAACGGCGATCGACCATGCCGTCGCCGGCCATTGTCCCATTCGCGAAGAACTACGTCCTCCGAATACATAGCCAACGCTGGCAAACAGGACGGAGAGCAGCACAAGGCCATCCCCCAACAGTGTCGCTGGCATCCCCGTTGTTACAGCGGAGCTACGTGAGAGTATCAGGATAACGATTCCTGAGAGTGAGACCACACCACCGCACCACCAGGGAAGCTTGGGCCATCGACTGGTGATCAGAAAACTCAGCAGGCCTGTGAATATTGGAGCTGATGCCAGGATCACGGAGGCGTGCGTCACTGACGTCTTCAAAACGCCAATGCTGAGAAGAAGCGGATAGGCCATGAAGCCGAACAAGCCACCCGCAACGAGTTCAACCCGCTCCGACCAGACTATGGGGAAGCGGTCCCGAAATCGAAATAGGAGCGGCAGCAAGATGATGCCGGCTAGAAGAGAGCGCAGCCCAGCAATCAATTCAGGAGAAATACTGCGCCCGGCAACCGCCGTCGCTGCGGGCGAGGCTCCCCATATCGTTACCGCTGCAAGAGCGGCGAGGAGTGCAACAGCATTTGATTGAGAGTTGCTCTTCATTGGCGAATTCCGTGACATAGGACCTTCGGGTCTATTGGCCTTGTTTCCAGCATATATGATCGTCAATATTGTATGACTCAATTCAAACATTGTCTGGCATACAAAAATGGCATGGACCCCGACACTTGCACCCACAGGATCGCGATACCTCGCGTTGGCGAATGCAATCGAGCATGCGATCGAGATCGGTGAATTGAAGGTTGGCGACCGGCTGCCGCCTCATCGCGATATCGCATGGCGACTTGGCCTCGACACTTCGACCGTCACCAAAGCCTATATCGAAGCATCGCGCCGCCATCTCATCCAGGGAGAAGTTGGTCGTGGCACTTATGTTCTGGGGCAAAGCAGAGCTGCGGAGATTTTTGCATCACATGCGGACGATCCGGCAGTCCTTGACCTTTCCGTGAATGCTCCAGTTGCAATGGCGGATGATGCCTTTGCATCGGCAATAGAGCGAGCAGTTAGAACGCCTGACATAGACTGGCGGGCTTATGCCTCTCGAAAGCTTCTTCAGCGGCTAAGGCTGGCAGGTGTCCGCTGGCTGGAAACACGCGGAATATCGGCGCGCCCGGAGGAAGTTGTGCCAGTCGCTGGTGGGCAGGCCGCCCTTGCGGCAATCCTCAACGTCCTCGACATCAAATCCCTCGGCATCGAGGAACAAACCTATTCAGGCGTTATCGCATTGGCGCGGGGCAATGACGTCAAAGCCATCGACCTGCACATGGACAAAGATGGCGTTCTACCCAAATCCTTGACGGATGCCGCTGTTGGCGCGGCGATATTGACGCCAACGCTGCATAATCCGACAGGCGCAATCTGGCCCGAGGCGCGCCGGCAAGATTTGCTCACTGCCGCCGCCCGTAGCGGTACGCTGCTGATAGAAGACGACGCTTATGGCCCATTGGCTGACATTCGGCCGATGGCTGCCATGTCGTCCAGTGCTTCGATCCTGTTTGTCTCGACGCTCTCCAAGACCGTAGCGGCTGGGCTTCGGACAGGCTTTATCTGGGGCAGCGGCCCGATAGTCGAAAAGCTGAATTCGGCCGTCTATGCCACAAGCTGGGGAATGGCTCCACTCATGATGGAGGTCGCCATACAGTGGATCGAAAGCGGCGTTGTTACCGAGCAGATCGCCGGCCAGCGGTTGGAGATCGAGGCAAGACATCGTCTCGCAACAGTATTTTTCCCCGAACTGCGAGGGAATCCACCTTCGCCTCACATCTTCCTGAAAACCGACGCGCCAGCAAAGTTGTTCGAGTTGGCCGGTGTCCGCGTTGCTGCGTCTTCGGCGTTCTCAAGACGACCGGAAGAGCATCCCGGTATACGGATCAGTTTGAGCGCAGCGCCGTCCCGAGTGGCGCTCGATATTGCGCTCGCGCGGTGCGCGAATATCATTCGCACACACATTGGTTAATTGCCGCCGTTCAGTGTAGGACGCCATTGTCGCAAATATCCCGAATAAAGCGATCCTTGTTTTCCTGACTTTTGCGACGTCGCAGCATAGGGAGTTTTGCTGCAGCCGCAATGTCCGGTGTTGGCGCCTTGCTGCCCGAAACGGTCATTCCGACCGTCATGATATAGTTGTGACTGGTCCGTATTGAGGGCCAGTAAGAATGGCGCACGAAATCGGGACCATAATGACCAACCGCTCGATCGCATCGGTAACATCCGCCAACAAGGCGGCATGGGAAGCTTCCGCACATCTCCATAAGTCCGGCAGTGGCTGGGCTCGACTTGTCGAGGCTGCTGGTCGTCCCGGCTTTTCGGTCCTCGATGAAACGCTGACTGCGCTGCTGCGCAAGTATCGAGTAGACGGCCGCCGCGCGGTTCAAATCGGCTGTAACAATGCCCGGGAATTGATCTCACTCGCTTCCCTTGGCGGTGTGCCGGTTCTTGGAATTGATCAATCTCCCGCCTTTCTGACGCAGGGACACGAATTGGCCGACGCCGCAGGCCTGAAACTGACACTTCTTGAAGCCGATATCTACGATCTGCCCGATGGCTTAGACGAATTCGATCTGGTCCTGATAACCATCGGGGTTCTGAGTTGGATGCCGGACCTTCCGGAGTTCTTCAGGATAGTGTCTGGCCTAATGAAGGACGGAGCCACACTCGTGATCTACGAAACCCACCCCTTCCTCGAAATCTTCGATCCGAATTGTGAAAGCCCGCACGAGCCGAGGTTTAGCTACTTCGCCAAAGAGCCGCAGGTGGTGACCCAAGCAATCACGTATGATGGGGAAAACCACGGCAAGATTGAACCCAGTTACTGGTTCATTCACCCGCTTGCAGAAATTGTTACAGCCTGCATTCAGGCAGGTCTCAAGCTGCAGGAACTGACTGAGTACCCTCACAGCATCCGTGAACCAGAATATGATGTCTATGCCGGGCAAACAGCGCAGGTACCAATGTCATACTCTCTCGTTGCGTTGAAATGACCGCATTTGGCGCGTTCCCGCAACGGCAACATTCGCTTCCAGCCAGAACTTTCGCCTGTTGTGGTTAGCGGCCTCGACGGAATGACTGCCGTGATTCCTTTGCAGAATCCGAAAAGCCCGGAGGCTTGTTTCTCACCCAAGTGACGAATGTCCGCACCGCAGGATCTTCCACGATGGTTTCGATAGTGGAAAACCTCTTGGCGAGTTGGGCATCGGTAAAGATCGAATGTATCTGGTCGTGGCAGATACGGTGCAGGCAGACGGTTTTCTTTCCACCCTTACTCTTGGGAACGAGATGATGCTCGTCTCTCTGGTCCTCCGGGATGACGCGATCGCACATCGGACAGAACACCGGCTCTGGCGTAGGCTCGTCCCATGAAGCTAGCTCATCTCTGTTCTTGCGGGCCAACGCTCGATCTTTCCTGGTGTAGTCCCCGGATGCTGTTCCCGAGGATAGGTGTTAGTTTCAACACGTGCACGCCAGTAGCACGAAACCATCAGAGCCATATGGCTTCTCTTGGCGCCTTGCAGCCCGAAGCGGTCATTGGGGACTTATAGCTGCCAGGCGGCTACGCGCCGTCATTTCAGTCGTAGCGGCGCGCCTTCTTGATGGCTGAAAGCGGACATCGTTAAAGATCGAACGGAATTTTCCTCACCTACCGTTCGTGCGCCTTAGTAATTTCATCCATGCCATACAGCTCAAGCATCAGCATCCGATCGATCACGTCGAGCAAACGCCTGCGCAATGCAGGGTCGTTTTCCGAAGCTGCGTATTCGGCTTTAATGAGGTCTTGTAGCTGGTGGATATCCATATCTCTTCGCTTCGCCCCTTCGCCACCAGCCTCTAGGTCGACTATGACTCTCTCCGCAGCGGCAACTACCAAGCCAGCGACATTGCATTGTGCATCTTCCAGCGCATGCAAGAAGGCAAGCGTGTCGGTCTCGAATGCCTTGCTCGTCACGTATGCCTGAGCAAGTCCCATAAACGTCGCGAACCGGTCGGAAGGGATCGAGCGAAACACCCCGGACGCCTCATTTCGCACCTTCGGATCGTCATCATCAAAGTAGCGCAAAAGCTTTCTGACGGCCCGATCCCGATAGGTATCTTCCACGGCAGAGTGAGAGGCAATGTCGGCCGCAAGCCGCCTCGCATCCAGCGATGACCGTTCGAGCGAATCCGCCAGAGCGACGTAACTGGCATCGTTGTAGCTGGCTCGTGTGATGTGCCATGTCGCAACCAGCCGCATGTCCGCATTTCCAAATGTGAGCAGCGTGGAAAGCAGGCGCCTGCCGATGACGGGAACTTGATGAATGATGTACGGTAGGAGATTGGTTGCCGGATGCGTCATCAAGGGTGACAGCCACACTGGATCGTGGGACGAGCGCGTGGCAACAGCGTTGGCCGCGACCTGGCTGGCAGCGGCCAGCATCCTCGCAGCGGTGGGTGGCACCCAGGATGGCGGGAACTGCAGATTCCCTATGGCCCTCGCGGCGAAGCCGGGCCGCTGCGCATCAGGAGAAACAAGTTCTTCCAGAAGAGTCGCACAGCGATCCTTATCCTCGTTGAACATCGGGGTGAGCGGGCGCGGCATGCAGCAACGCACGCTGATCAACGCTTCGTTAGCAATGCGGTCTTCAAACAACGACCATGCATCGCGGCGCCGTTCCGGTACATGCCAAAGAACCGCTGAAAGCGCCTCCAGGGCCCAACCGCGAGCCCCATTGAGGCCGCGAATATGCAACTTGCCGCCTCGGTTTAGAAGATCTTCGATCGACACCATTTCCCTGTCGGCATGGTCGGTATCGACATCGACATTGTCCGACGCCTCCCCATGCAGGATGTACCAGACCAAGACATCCCAGCATGATTGCGATCTGCCCAGTTCGGGATGGCGCTCGAACAGCCGGGCTATACCATCACCATAAGGCTTGCCTTCGCGAGCATGAGCATTGAGCACCGCTGCTTGCAACGGCTCCAATGCAACGGATTCCGCTTCGGCCAGTCCCCAAAGAAGCTGCTGCACATAAGCAGGATTTGCGTCGGCGGGGATGCGCAGTTGCAGCCCGGCGAATCGCTCTGGGCTTTCTTTCGCGAGTTGCTGCAACACCTGGGCGAGCTGTCGCGCGCCGCCGGTAGCCGAGCCGTTTCCATAGTGCCGCTCTTCGTCACTGTGATGGACACGCATGGCGGACAGCCATTGCTCGTCGGTCATATAGACGGCAGTGTCTTTGGCAATCGGCGATTCAATCGCGTAGGCCTCGACATGGGAAGGCTCTACAACCTTGTCGCCCCGGAATTTTCGCCGCAGTTCATCCAACCGAGCTGCTGCCCTGGAGCTAAGCAAATCCCTCCCGATGGTTTCGAGAATGCAGAATTGCTTGTAGCCTGACCATCTCAACTGACGGACGATATTCTTAGGCTGTGTCCATATCGTCTCCCGCTCTCCAGCTTTGTGCTCCTGCGCGGCTTGGATCGCGAAATCCAATTCGGGCCAATATGCGAGGATCGTCTGTTCCACTGCGGCGCGTTCCGGATCGCCGAGATAGGGAAGCGCCGCCCTCGCCGCGTCGGCAAATGAGCGCCAATCCGCGCCCGTCCATCCCGCCTCAAAAACTATAGGATACGCCAGCAAAGGCAGCAGCTCATTCGCCAGGACCTGCGGATTCGCGGCGATAGTCTCAAGATACAGATGGGCCGCAGCCTCGTGACTTTGCGGATCGATACGGCGCAGTATCAGTCGAGCCTGCTCGGGATTGTCACTGGCCACCTTTTGCAGGGCGGCACGCACCAATTGCAGATACTGGTCGCTGCCGAAATTGTGGCCGGAG
>JAIXTO010000134.1 GCA_027483885.1 Rhizobiaceae bacterium | reverse complement strand
CTGCTGGCGGCACCGTCAAAGTCGCGAAGAACCGCCTGGCCAAGATCGCTCTTCAGGGCACGGAAGCCGAAGGGATCACTGATCTCTTCAAAGGTCAGACGCTGATTGCTTACAGCGTTGACCCGATTGTGGCTCCGAAGGTCGTCATGGATTTCGCCAAGACCAACGACAAGATCGTTGTGCTGGGCGGCGCCATGGGAACAACCACGTTGTCGGCAGATGCAGTCAAGTCGCTTGCGACCCTGCCTTCGCTGGACGAACTGCGTGCAAAGCTGGTCGGCATGATTCAGACCCCGGCTACCCGCATCGCAGCTGTTGTGGCAGCACCGGCAGCTCAGCTTGCCCGCGTGTTTGCGGCCTATGCAAAGAAGGACGAAGCCGCGTAAGGCGGTTTTTCGCTGTTCATACCCTAACCCGTTCGTTTCGAACCGAACAACATTAAGGAACTAGTACTATGGCTGATCTCGCAAAGATCGTTGAAGACCTCTCCGCTCTGACGGTTCTGGAAGCTGCTGAGCTTTCCAAGATGCTCGAAGAAAAGTGGGGCGTTTCGGCTGCTGCACCGGTAGCTGTTGCTGCTGCTGGCGGCGCTGCTGCTGCTGTCGTTGAAGAAGAAAAGACCGAATTCGACGTTATCCTCGTTGAAGCCGGCGCGAACAAGATCAACGTCATCAAGGAAGTCCGCGCCATCACCGGTCTCGGCCTCAAGGAAGCCAAGGACCTCGTCGAAGGCGCTCCGAAGGCTGTCAAGGAAGCTGTTTCCAAGGGCGAAGCTGCTGACCTCAAGAAGAAGCTCGAAGACGCTGGCGCCAAGGTCGACGTCAAGTAATATCGAAATGCGATGGGGGAGGGCTTGTTTGCCCTCTCCCGTTGTCCATTTCATCGGAACTGATTACCCAAAAGCCCGTGAAACGGCTTTTGGGTAATGGGTTCTTCAAGAGGATGGTTTCTCCTCGGCGCATACGGCAATCCGGCCGGTGTTTCGAGAGCGGAAACGAGATTGAACAACTCATGATCGACGGGGTCGACTGGCCATCGCACACCGTCCGTTGCAGGCCCGGATGCAATTTTTGAAGGAGCGACGATGGCTCAGACCCTTTCGTTCAATGGTCGTAGGCGCGTACGCAAGTTTTTCGGAAAAATTCCCGAAGTTACAGAAATGCCGAACCTCATCGAGGTTCAGAAGGCTTCATACGATCAGTTTCTGATGGTTGAAGAGCCAGCCGGCGGTCGCCCCGATGAGGGGCTTAACGCCGTTTTCCGGTCGGTGTTCCCGATCACGGATTTCTCCGGTGCTTCGATGCTGGAATTCGTTTCCTACGAATTCGAGCCGCCGAAGTTCGACGTCGAGGAATGCCGTCAGCGCGACCTGACCTATGCAGCGCCGCTCAAGGTGACGCTGCGCCTCATCGTGTTCGATATTGACGAGGATACGGGTTCCAAGTCGATCAAGGACATCAAGGAACAGTCCGTCTACATGGGCGACATGCCGCTCATGACCGACAACGGCACGTTCATCGTCAACGGCACAGAGCGCGTCATCGTTTCCCAGATGCACCGTTCGCCGGGCGTGTTCTTCGACCACGACAAGGGTAAGAGCCATTCCTCGGGCAAGCTTCTGTTTGCTGCCCGCGTCATCCCCTATCGCGGTTCCTGGCTCGATATCGAATTCGACGCCAAGGACATCGTCTATGCGCGTATCGACCGTCGCCGCAAGATCCCGGCCACCTCGCTGCTGATGGCGCTTGGCATGGACGGCGAAGAAATCCTGTCGACCTTCTATTCGAAGGCTGTCTACGTGCGCGACGGCAATGGCTGGCGCGTTCCGTTCCAGCCCGATACGCTGAAGGGCGCCAAGACGCTGTCGGAAATGGTCGACGCCGATACGGGTGAAGTTGTTGTCGAATCCGGCAAGAAGCTCACGCCGCGCCTGCTGCGCCAGTTGGTCGACAAGGGCCTGAAGGCTCTGAAGGCTTCCAACGAAGACTTGTTCGGCAACTTCCTTGCCGAAGACCTGGTCAATGTGGAAACCGGCGAAATTTACATGGAAGCCGGCGAGGAAATCGACGAGAAGAATCTGCCGAAGATTCTCGACGTTGGTTTCGACGAGATCCCGATTCTGGGCATCGACCACATCAATGTCGGCGCCTATATCCGCAACACGCTGTCTGTGGACAAGAACGAGAACCGTCAGGACGCTCTGTTCGACATCTACCGCGTGATGCGTCCGGGTGAGCCGCCGACGATGGAATCGGCCGAAGCCATGTTCAATTCGCTGTTCTTCGACAGCGAACGTTATGACCTGTCGGCCGTTGGCCGCGTCAAGATGAACATGCGCCTCGACCTCGACGTTGCCGACACCGTGCGCACGCTGCGCAAGGACGACATCCTGGCCGTGGTCAAGATGCTGGTCGAACTGCGCGACGGCAAGGGCGAAATCGACGACATCGACAACCTCGGCAACCGCCGTGTTCGTTCCGTCGGTGAATTGATGGAGAACCAGTATCGCCTGGGTCTTCTGCGCATGGAGCGCGCCATCAAGGAACGCATGTCGTCGATCGAAATCGACACCGTGATGCCGCAGGACCTGATCAACGCCAAGCCGGCAGCAGCTGCCGTGCGTGAATTCTTCGGCTCCTCGCAGCTGTCGCAGTTCATGGACCAGACCAACCCGCTGTCGGAGATCACCCACAAGCGTCGCCTTTCGGCGCTTGGCCCGGGTGGTCTGACCCGCGAGCGCGCCGGCTTCGAGGTTCGCGACGTGCATCCGACGCATTATGGCCGTATTTGCCCGATTGAAACGCCGGAAGGGCCGAAT
>JAIXTO010000111.1 GCA_027483885.1 Rhizobiaceae bacterium | reverse complement strand
TTCGTCTATCGGTTAGGACACCAGATTTTCATTCTGGGAAGAGGGGTTCGACTCCCCTAGGGCGTGCCACTTCTCTCTTCATTTTCAGATAACATGACGTTTCACACCGCCGGTTTTTTCGCGGCGGCAGCTGTTGTGCTGCCTTACCAAATCACATGGCCTTGGCGGCATCGAGAATGCGCAACTGCACGCGGCGGCTGCCCTGCCAGTGATCGGCGCCAAGACATCCCGCCACATGCAGCTGGCTTCCCCTCGACGATAACAGCAATTGACCAAGCGGCGTTTCGGCGGCGCGAAAGGCAATGGCATCCAGCCGCGTGCCATCCATGGCCTGCAGCGTCGCCTTCACATGGGCCGTGCCGATCAGCCGCGAATCGACGATGCGATGGGCGGGCATGGCAAACACCGGCTGGCTGTGGCCGGATCCATAGGGGCCCGCCTGTTCCATCTGGTCGATCAGCTGAAGTGTTGCCCCGGAGGCGGCAAGTGCGCCGTCGATCTTCAGCATATGGTTGGCCACGAGGTCGGGAATCACGGCACTGGCCACCTGTTCAAAATAGGCCCGCAGGCTGCCAAGCTTCGAGCGCTCCACCGTGAGGCCCGCAGCCATCGCGTGGCCGCCGCCCTTCACCAGCAGCCCCTGGTCGACGGCAGCGCGCACCATCTTTCCCATATCGAAGCCAGGAATGGAGCGGCCAGACCCGGTGCCGCGGCCGGACGAATCTAGCGCGATGGCAAAGGCCGGGCGCTTGAACTTTTCCTTCAGCCGGGCCGCCAGAAGCCCGACAATGCCGGGGTGCCAGTTTTCGCGTGCCGTCACCAGCACGGCGGCGTTTTCGCCGGTGCCATATTCGGCAATCACTTCCGCTTCCGCCTCGGCCAGCATGGCCGCTTCCATCACCTGGCGTTCGCGGTTCAACTCATCGAGCTTTGCGGCGATGTCGTCGGCCTCGGCCGGTTCATCCATGGTCAGCAGACGGCTGCCGAGCGCGGCATCACCTATACGCCCGCCGGCATTGATTCGCGGACCAACGAGAAAGCCCAGATGATAGGGCGTCACCGGCCCGCCAAGTCCCGCCTTGCGGAAAAGGGCAGCAAGCCCCGCATTGCCCATGTGACGGGCCGCCAGCAGGCCCTTCACCACATAGGCGCGGTTCAGCCCCTTCAGCGGCACCACATCGCAGACGGTCGCGAGCGCCACGATATCGAGCCAGGCCAGAAGATCGAGCGTCTTTGACCGGGGATCGCCGCGCTCGCGCAACAGCCGCGCCGTTGCCACCAGAACGATGAACACGACGCCTGCCGCGCAAAGATGCCCCTGCCCCGACAGGTCGTCGTTGCGGTTCGGGTTGACCAGCGCCAGACAGGGCGGCAGTTGCGGCCCCATCTGGTGGTGGTCGATGACCACGACATCGCATTTATCCTCGACGGCCGCCGACAGCGCCTCATGGCTGGTGGAGCCGCAATCGACGGTGACGATGAGATTTGCCCCGCCTGCGATCAGCTGGCGGATGGCATTGGCGTTCGGGCCATAACCTTCGAAAATCCGGTCGGGAATGTAGATCTCGGCCTCGACGCCGAAATGGTGGAAGAAGCGTGCCATCAAGGCCGAAGACGCTGCCCCATCCACATCGTAATCGCCAAAGATCGCCACTTTTTCGCGCCGCGCCACGGCGTCCGCCAAGCGCGCTGCCGCCTTGTCGCAGTCTTTCAGCGTAAACGGCTCCGGCATCAGGTTGCGAATGGTGGGGTCGAGAAAGGCTGGCGCTTCATCCACGCCCACACCCCTGCCCGCGAGAACGCGCGAAATCAGGTCCGGAATGCCATGAACCTGCGCCATCGCCAGCGCACGGTTCTGCCCGGCTTGATCCAGCCGCGACACCCAGCGCTGGCCACTTGCCGAGCGTTCCACGCCCAGAAACGCCCGGGATACGGGATCGACAGGTTCTGTCATGACAATTCGGCTGGCGGTCGCAGATACATGGCCCGCTTCTACTGCATAAATGCAAAGACCGGTATCAGTTACCGCACAAATTTATCGCCGCCCGCCGGCATGACCGTCTCAACCCTTGCTCAGAGCACAGCCCAGACCGCCGATGCACCCAGGCAGATCGGCCATGACGCAAGTGCCACGGCCACAGCCCAGTTGTGATCGGCTTCCTCACTCGTCAGATCCTCGCCGTCGAGACCTTCTTCCGGCGGCCGGGGCAAAGGTTTGGTCCGACGCAGAATCGTCGCCGGATCCGGCACGACAGGCTGTTTGAAAGACAGAATAGACATCACAGGCGCCTCCCTTCGCTTATGAAGTATCGACGCAGTGTATCCCTAATGATGCCAATGCGCCAGTCATGGCCCGGCCATGGGCGATTCGCATGAAAAAGGCGCCTCCCTTACGGGATGCGCCTTTGAAAAGCGGACAATTTGAAAGATGTCAGAAAGCCTTCGGTCGCTCGATGCGAATGACCTGCGGTTCGCTGGCCAGATAACTTTCCGCCTTGATGCCGGCGACTGCCTTGCGGATCGACACTTCCGTCGTCGCGTGGGTGACGAGAATGATGGTCTTTGCGCCGTCTGCCGATCCGCCATTGGCGCGCTGCACGATCGATTCCAGCGAAATACCGTTCTCGGCCATCTGTGTCGCGACATTGGCAAACACGCCGGTGCGGTCGGAGACGGTCAGGCGAATGAAATAACCGCCTTCATGGCTCTGGATCTGTGCTTTGCGATAAGGTGCAAGCGCTGCCGCTGGCGTGCCGAGCACGGGCACGCGCTGCGTTCCGGGCTGGCTCTTGGCAATATCGGCGATATCGCCGAGAACGGCAGAGGCGGTCGCATTTCCGCCGGCGCCGGGGCCAACCATCAGCAACTCGCCCAGAATATCCGATTCGATGGCCACCGCGTTCGTTACGCCATCCACCTGCGCAATCACGCTGTCATGCGGCACCATGGTCGGATGAACGCGCTGTTCGATGCCGCTCTCAGTGCGCTGGGCAACGCCGAGAAGCTTGATACGATACCCGAGGTCGGCGGCCGCATGGATATCCTCGATCGAGATGTTGGAAATGCCTTCCAGATAGATCTCGTCGGCGGCAATCTCTGTGCCGAAGGCAAGCGTCGTCAGGATCGCCAGCTTATGCGCGGTATCATTGCCCTCGATGTCGAAGGTCGGATCTGCCTCCGCATAACCAAGACGCTGGGCCTCCTTCAGGCAGGCCTCGAAGGTGAGCCCCTCCTTTTCCATCCGTGTGAGGATGTAATTGCAGGTGCCGTTCATGATGCCGTAGACGCGGCTCACCGTATTGCCGGTCAGCGATTCGCGCAGCGCCTTGATGACGGGAATGCCGCCGGCCACCGCTGCTTCGTAGTTGAGGAGCACGCCCTTTTCTTCGGCAGCCTTGGCAAGTTCAACGCCGGAGCGCGCCAGAAGCGCCTTGTTGGCCGTGACCACATGCAGGCCGCGTGCAAGAGCTGCGCGAACCGAACGGTCAGCGGCCCCCTCGGCACCACCGATGAGTTCAACGAACACATCGATATCAGCCTTTTCCGCCATCTCTTCCGGCGTATCGAACCACTCGGCGCTGGAGAGATCGATGCCGCGATCCCGGGTCTTGTCACGCGCGCTGACGGCTGCAATCGTAATCGGACGCCCGCAGGTGACCGCCAGTTCGTTTGCCCGCATGACAAGGATTTTTGCGAGCGATGCCCCAACGGTGCCCAGACCCGCAATACCGATTTTGAGGGCGTCTGCCATGATCATGTTCCTGAAAAGTCGTTAAACGGGCGGCGCGAACGGCCGCCCTTTATAAAGTGGGTCTCAACGGTGGGCGTTGAGCGAAATGACGTTGTGCATGGTCTCGTCGGCCGTCGACATGAACTTCTTGATGTTGCGGGCGGCCTGGCGGATGCGGTGTTCGTTCTCCACCAGCGCGAGGCGCACATATTCGTCGCCCTGCTCGCCAAAGCCAACGCCCGGCGCCACCGCCACATCAGCCTTTTCGACCAGCAGCTTGGAAAATTCCAGCGAACCGAGATGGCGGAACTTTTCCGGAATTTTGGCCCAGGCAAACATGGTGGCCGCCGGCGGCGGAACCTCGAAGCCGGCCTTGCCAAAGCTCTCGACCATCACATCGCGGCGGCGCTTGTAGATGGAACGCACCTCGGCAATGTCGGAACCGTCGCCATTCAGCGCATGGCTTGCCGCCACCTGGATCGGCGTGAAAGCACCGTAATCGAGATAGGATTTGACCCGCGTCAAAGCCGCGATCAGCCGCTCGTTGCCAACGGCAAAGCCCATGCGCCAGCCGGGCATGGAAAACGTCTTCGACATGGAGGTAAACTCCACCGTCACGTCGATGGCTCCAGGCACTTCCAGCACGGACGGTGGCGGCTCGCCATCGAAATAGATTTCGGAATAGGCGAGATCCGAGAGCACGATGATCTCGTGCTTCTTGGCGAATGCGATCACGTCCTTGTAGAAATCAAGGCTGGCCACCTTTGCGGTCGGGTTCGACGGATAGTTGATGACGAGCGCGAGCGGCTTCGGGATCGAGTGGCGCACGGCCCGCTCTAGCGGCGCAAAGAAATTGTCGTCGGGCTCGACCGGGATTGAGCGGATGACACCGCCCGCCATCAGGAAACCGAAGGCATGGATCGGATAGGTCGGATCCGGGCAGAGGATCACATCGCCGGGCGCGGTGATCGCCTGCGCCATGTTGGCAAAACCTTCCTTGGAACCGAGGGTGGCGACCACCTGCGTTTCCGGGTTCAGCTTCACGCCGAAGCGGCGGGCATAATAGGACGCCTGGGCGCGGCGAAGGCCGGGAATGCCCTTGGAAGAGGAGTAACGGTGCGTGCGCGGATCCTGTACCACTTCGCACAGCTTGTCGACGATGGCCTTCGGTGTCGGAAGGTCGGGATTGCCCATGCCGAGATCGATAATGTCCGCGCCGCCCGCTCGCGCGCTGGCCTTCAAACGGTTGACCTGTTCGAAAACGTAAGGCGGCAGTCTGCGGACTTTATGAAACTCTTCCATCGCGATCCTCGTGAGGGCATCCAGAGCAGTAAAAAGGGGCAAGTATAAGAGGCAAAAGGGGTGCCTCCGATGGTGGTTGCTTTGCGTCCAAAAGGGCCGGAACGCAAGTGCTATTTGCTGATCTGGCTCTGCGTGTCGGCCGCATGATCGGCGGCAAGCTTGCGCAGTTCGGCAATGCGCGCCTGATAATCCGCCTCGGACACCGAACCATTGGCGCGGGCGGCGGCAAGCTTGGTCATCTGCTCCTGGGCCGTGGTGGCATCCGAATCATCGATCTGCTTGTTGGCGGCCGTCAGCGGACCGGCAAAGGTCGGATAGGTTCCGGTATCCTTCTTGGAAAGCGCTTCCGGGCGCGGCGCCTCCCTTGGCCCAACCACCGTTGCCTGCGGCGGGGTGTTGGGAACGCCATCATCCAGCTTGAAGGAATTGCACCCGACAAGCGCAAGCGGCATCACCGACACACCAAGAAACAAAGGCATCCAACGAAGCCCTCGCGCTAGTTCCACCATTGACGCAACCCTAATCTGCACCAGCATACGGCCTGGACAGGCCGCTATCGCTGGCACTTGTATTCGTTTTCAGGCAGAATGTAAAAACCAAAACAACGATTATAACAGGGTGGAAAAGGGGAGAGAGACACCATGGATACGCGCGACAAGGCGAGCCGCCCGGAGGGTGGTTCCAAGGGTTTCGATCCGAAATCGTTCGAAGCCTATGTGGTGAAGGATCCCCAGAAGCTTGCGGTCAATCTGGCCAAGGCTGCCGAAAACCTTGGCAAGGCGGCAACCGAATGGCTGGCCCCGCGCGAACGCGGCGAGCGGGTGGACACCCTCGACCCGATGACCGACATGATCAAGACACTGTCCAAGGTCATCGAATACTGGATGTCGGAACCGCAGCGAACGCTGGAAGCGCAGTCGCTGCTTCTCTCTTCCTACATGGGCATCTGGATGAATACGCTGAGCCGGCTGTCCGGCGAGGCGGGCCCGGAAGAACCCGACACCCTGCGCAAGGACAAACGTTTTGCCGATCCGGACTGGCGCCAGAACCCGTTTTTCGCCTTCCTGCGCCAGGTCTATCTGGTTACGGCCGAATGGGCGGAAAAGCTGGTGGAGAAGGCGGAAGGCCTTGATGAGCATACCCGCCACAAGGCCGCCTTTTACGTACGCCAGCTGACGGCTGCCCTTTCGCCGGCCAATTTTGCCCTGACCAACCCGGAAGTCTATCGCGAAACCGTGTCCACCGATGGGGCCAATTTCGTGCAGGGCATGAAGATGCTGGCGGAAGACATTGCCGCCGGCCGCGGCGAGTTGCGCCTTCGCCAGACCGACACCCATAAATTCGCGCTCGGCAAGAACCTGGCGCTGACACCGGGCAAGGTGGTGGCGCGCAATGCGATCTGCGAGGTTATCCAGTATTCCCCGACGACCGAGACCGTGTTCAAGCGGCCGCTGCTGATCGTTCCGCCATGGATCAACAAGTTCTACATCCTCGACCTCGGCCCGCAGAAAAGTTTTATCAAATGGTGCGTCGACCAGGGCCACACGGTCTTCGTCATCTCCTGGGTCAACCCGGATGAACACCATGCCAGCTTCTCCTGGGAGGACTACAGCGCAGACGGCATCGATTTTGCGCTGTCTGCCGTGGAAAAGGCGGCGGGTGAAAAGGAAATCAATGTCATCGGCTACTGCGTCGGCGGCACGCTTTTGTCGGCAACGCTTGCCGTCCACGCAGCGCGGGGCGACCGGCGCGTGCAGGCGGCGACCTTCTTCACCACGCAGGTGGACTTCACCTATGCGGGCGACCTGAAGGTTTTCGTCGACGAGGAACAGCTGCAGGCGCTGGAAGGGCAGATGAAGGCGGCCGGTTATCTCGCCGGTTCCAAGATGGCGAGCGCCTTCAATATGCTGCGCGCCTCCGAACTGATCTGGCCCTATGTCGTTGGCAATTACCTGAAGGGGCAGGAACCGACGGCCTTCGACCTTCTCTATTGGAACTCCGATTCGACGCGCATGACGGCCGCCAACCATGCCTTCTACCTGCGCAACTGCTACCTGGAAAACCGCCTCAGCAAGGGCGAGATGACGTTGTTCGGCAAGACCGTCAGCCTCAAGGACGTCACCATCCCGGTCTATAATCTGGCCGCCCGCGAGGACCATATCGCACCGGCAAAATCCGTCTTTGCCGGCTGCCGCTTCTTCGGCGGCCCGGTGGATTTCGTGTTGAGCGGTTCCGGCCATATCGCCGGCGTCGTCAACCCGCCGGACAGGAACAAGTACCAGTACTGGACGAACGGCAAACCTCTGGGTGCGCTGGAGGACTGGGTGGCGACGGCAAAAGAAACGCCAGGCTCCTGGTGGCCACACTGGCAGGCCTGGATGGAGGCGCGCGACGCCCGCCGGGTTCCGGCACGGGTGCCGCCGACTGACGAAACCCTCGGCGATGCGCCCGGCACCTATGTGCTGGTGCGCAGCTGAACTGTAGCCGATGATATTCGATCCGCCGCTCGTGCCTGCCCGGCTTGTGAGCCGTTACAAGCGCTTCCTCTTCGATGCCGTGCTGGACGACGGCACGGCGCTCACCGGCTCATGCCCGAACACCGGCTCCATGCGCGGGCTGACCACGCCCGGTTCGCGCATCTGGCTGTCGCAGCACGACAGCAAGACGCGCAAATACCGCCATATGCTGGAACTGGTGGAGGCCGACGGCACGCTGGTCGGCATCAATACCGGCTTGCCGAACCGATTGGCGGAGGAAGCGATCCGGACGGGCCTCGTGCCCGGCCTTTCCGGTTATGCCGGCCTGAAGCGCGAGCAGCGCTACGGGCAGAACTCACGCATCGACATGCTGCTTCTCGACCCTGCCCGGCCGCCGGCTTATGTGGAGGTGAAGAACGTGCATTTCACCCGCAGCCCCGGCCTTGCCGAGTTTCCCGATACGGTCACCCTTCGCGGCGCAAAACATCTCAACGAACTGGGTGACATGGTGGAGGCCGGATATCGCGCCGTCATGCTCTATGTCGTCCAGCGCAATGATTGCGACCGGCTGCGGATCTGCGAGGATCTCGATCCCGCCTATGCGCTGGCCTTTCGGCGGGCACGCGCCCGCGGTGTGGAGGCTTATGCACTGACCTGCCGCATAGAACCTGAAGGAATTTGGCCGGATCGCGTGATCGCGATGGACGAAGGGGGACAGGCTGTTTAAAAAACGCTGTATTCGAGACGAAAGTGGTTCAATGGTAACTTATATCGAGGCGGCGTCGGCGCCGAAAAAGAACACGGGCGCAATCCGGCTTTATGATCCGGCGACCGATTTTGCCGGCATGCGCAAGGCCTGCCAGCTGACGGCGCGATGCCTCGATGAGCTTGCAGCCCTCGTCAAGCCAGGCGTGACCACGGCAGCGCTTGACCGGTTCGTGTTCGAATTCGGCATGGACAATGGCGCACTTCCGGCCACGCTCAATTACCGCGGCTATAAATATTCCGTCTGCACCTCGCTCAACCATGTGGTCTGCCACGGCATGCCGGATGACAAGCCGCTGCGCGATGGCGATATCGTCAATATCGACGTCACCTATGTGCTGGATGGCTGGCACGGCGATTCCAGCCGCATGTATCCCGTCGGTCAGGTGAAACGTGCGGCCGAACGGCTGATGGAAGTGACCTATGAATGCCTGATGCGCGGCATCTCAGTGGTGAGGCCCGGCGTGCGCACCGGTGCCATCGGTGAAGCGATCCAGGTCTATGCGGAAGCAGAGCGCTGCTCAGTGGTGCGCGATTTCTGTGGCCACGGCGTCGGCCGCCTGTTCCATGACAGCCCCAATATCCTGCATTACGGCCGCGCTGATGAAGGCCCGGAACTGCGCGAGGGCATGATCTTCACCATCGAGCCGATGATCAATCTCGGCAAGCCGCATGTAAAAGTTCTCTCCGATGGCTGGACGGCGGTGACGCGCGACCGGTCGCTGTCTGCGCAATACGAACATGCCGTGGGTGTCACGGCCACCGGCTGCGAGATCTTCACCCTGTCTCCCGGTGGTCTCGACAGGCCCGGCCTTCCTCCCCTCAACGGTTGATCGATGAAACACCCGCCCTTGCCGACAGACACTGATATGCCGCAGGTCCCGGCGGGCGGGCCGGAAAACGGCGACACTGCCGCGCCAGACGATCTTTTTGCCGACGAGCGCGGCTTCTTTGCCGAACAGGCGCAAAAATCCGGCGGCATAAAGAAGGCCGAACCGGTCAAGGCTGATGACGACAAGCAGGCGCATTATCATGGCCACCGCGAGCGCTTGCGCAGCCGCTACCGCGAACATGGCGACACCGCGCTCGCCGATTACGAAATCCTCGAACTCCTGCTCTTCCGTCTCATTCCGCGCCGCGACACCAAGCCGATCGCCAAGGCGCTGATCGACCGTTTTGGCAATCTGGCTGGCGTCTTTGGGGCGCAGACCTCGCTTCTTCAGGAGGTCAAGGGCGTCGGCGAGGCCGTGGCGCTCGACCTGAAGCTGATTGCCTCCGTTGGCCAGCGCATCCTGAAAAGCGAGTTGCGCGGCAAGCAGGTGCTGGCCTCCTGGTCCGCCGTCATCGATTATTGCCATGCGGCCATGGCTTACGAGGCGCGCGAACAGTTTCGCATTCTCTTCCTCGACAAGCGCAACGCGCTTATTGCCGACGAGGTGCAGGGACGCGGCACCGTCGATCATACGCCGGTCTATCCCCGCGAAGTGGTGCGCCGGGCACTGGAGCTTTCAGCCACCGCGCTGATCCTCGTGCACAACCATCCCTCCGGCGATCCGACCCCGTCGCGCGCCGATATCGACATGACGAAAACCATCATCGATACGGCAAAGCCGCTCGGCATCACCGTTCATGATCACATCATCATCGGCAAGGATGGCCATGCCAGCCTGAAGGGCCTGCGGCTGATCTGATCAGCCGAAAACCGGGAAAAAAGGTCAGCGCAGACCGTCCCTGCCCTCGATTTCGTGAGCCTGAAGGCCGCCGATGCGTGCCAGCGGCCGGCCGCTATCGGTGACGGCGACCGCCACCATGATTTCATCGGCGCGCGGGCTGTCGTTCAGCCAGACCTGCATGCCATCGAAGTGGGAGCGCACATAGGCTGCATCCTTGTGGCCAAGCGGAATATCGAGAACGACGCCCGGCCCGCCGCGACGCTTGGAGGATGGCACCAGGGCTGCCCCCTTTTCCACCGCCGCCCGCAGCGGTTTGCCGAGTGCGGGGTGCAAAATGGCGGCCGCATGTTCAAGCTCGCCATCTTCACCCACAAGTGCCGCCTTGCCATAACTTTCCGCCGCCTGCGGCAGGATGCCAAGCGCCTCCACGCAGCGTTGCCCGAGAAGGCCTCCAAGTTCGGCACCGATCTCGATGAGGTCACCCAGATCCTCGACGTAACGTCCAGTAAACGGATTGCGGATGACGGCCAAGGCGCAGGCTTTTCGCGTCGGCGGAGAGACCGGGCAATCCATCTCGCGGTGCAGTTCCTCGACAAAAACCGCAAGCTTGCGGATTTTGGCTTTCATCGAAGCCCGTCCTCGCCCTTGATTTCACTGGCCTTTAACCCGCCGACGCGGGCATGGATGCGCGCGCCTGTGGTCATCACCAGCACGACTGCCAGCTCGTGGGCACGCGGGCCATCGGGCACGCCAACTTCCATCGCATCGAAATGCGAGCGGACATAAGAGGCGTTGATGTGGGTGACCGGCACATCGAGCCTTGTGCCGGGCCCGCCGACCTTCTTGGTGGAGGCCACGATGGCTTTCGCATCGCCCAGCACCTCGCGCATGGCATAACCGCCCGGAACATGCCAGAGCGCACCATGCTCCAGCTCGCCAGCCTGACCGACGATGGCACCCTTGCCATAACCTTGGATCAGCGCGGGATCGCCGCCGAGCACAGTAACCAGCCGTTTCGCCATTTCGATGCCCAGCGGCTCGAGATCCTTCATGAAGCCGGCGCTCTCTTCGTGATAGCGGCCGGCAAACGGGTTCTCGATGACGGCAATCACGGCGGCCCGCTTCAGCGGCACCGTGGCCACCGGCCCGCCCTCATGAAACACCTCCTCGACGACAGTGAGGAACTTGCGGATTTTCGGTTCAGGCATGGGTGTATCTCTCCAGGCGTGCGTAATTGTTTGGGATTGGCAGGTTCGGCCCCTCGCCTGCGATGCGAACGCGATTGCGCAGGAAAAGTGCTGCGCGACCAATCAGACCTTGCGCCCTCAAGTGCTCGGCCATCATTTGTCCCCGGTCCAGCGCCTCGGCAATCTCGCTCTCGTCCAGATCACCGCAGGAGGTGACCACGAGACGTTCGCCCAGATCGCTGTCCTCAACGAGGCGATTGGCGGGGGCGCGGATAATCGCGGGATGGCCGGGCAGATCGACGGCATTGGCAATGATGGTGGCGGCAGCATCGGCGGCAGCGGCGGTCTTTGCAAGCACGGTGACCGAGGTCGCAATGCCCATGGAAAGGCTGCGCCCGCCCTGCCCCGAGGTTGCAATGCCGCGCACCGGATCATCGGCGCGGATGGTGAAGGCGCCAAGCCCTGCGCCGTCTTCGTGCGCCATTCCGACCCGCCATTCGGCGTCGTGATCCAGATTGAGCGCGATATCACCGCCATTGTTGACATAGAGGCGCGACGGCCGTTCGCCGGTCGCAAACCCCGACAGCATCGCCTCAAGCACTTCGTCGGCTACGGCGCCGGCAACGGCTGCCATCGGCGTGATAAAATGCCTCTGCGAGAAAGGCGTCACGGCCGCCATCATCCGGCGTGCCACCGGCCCCTGCGGCTGCCGGCAGCCGGGATAGGCTCTGGCCTTCAGGAGCGGCAGTTCGGCAACGAGGTCTTCCAGAACGCTGGAAAAGCGCGCGGCGGCCTTTTGATAGGCCTGCGCCCGCGCATTGCTTTCCCGTCCGGGCGGGCCACCGGAGACACCGATGACGAGATCAATCGGGCCGTGCTGCAGATGCAGCCGGCCATCGGGTGATCCGTCGAGATAGGCGCCGATTGCTCCGCTCATGACGTCGCCCCTTGCCCTAGTGGCCCCAGCGGAAATTGCGCTCCGCCGTCGGCCATGCGCCGGCAGAGACGGGTGCAATCTTGCGTTCGGCGAGTTCAAGCGCCTGCTCGATTGGCACGATGGCCTCCATATGGCCGCCAAGCGCCTCGTAATCGGAAAGCCGCATGGTAAACTCGATGGGGGCCACAAGCGCCGGCGTCGGCACATAACCAAAGCTGTTGGAGGGCATCTGCGTCACATCGGCCATCACGGTAATGCCCCCGCCCGGCCAGACGGTGGCCGGCGCCCCGCCACAGGACACATGCGTCAGCGCTTCCTTGACCGAGCGCGTCAGCCGCACCGGATTGGTGGTGACACCGGCGCGCAGGCTGCCGCCCGCACCGCCCATGAACAGCACCGAGACCATGGCCGGCTCGCAGTTTTCCGCGACGATCTCCACCGTCTCGCGCACCGCAGACGGCAGGATAGATTGCGCCACCGGCACGAGATTTTCATCGAGGATATAATAGCCGTATTGCTCGCCGGTGGTGGACACCATCAAGAGCCGCAGGCCCGGATAGGCGATCTTCGGGTCGAAATCGCCCAGGATCGACAGCGGATCGGAAATATTGGTGCCGCCCCAGCCGGTGCCGGGCTCCGCCACCTGGAAATACCGCCCCGGCGTCGAGCGGCGGCCCTTGATGCGGATACCGGTCGGGGCAATGTGAAGAAGCTTTCCGGCCTGGTGTTCGGAGAGAACGCCGGTAATGTGGTCATCCACCACCACCACCTCGTCCACCATATCCTGCCATTGTTTTGCAAACATGCCGATGGTGGCCGAGCCGCAGCCGACGCGCATGCGGCTTTCTTCGACACCGTTGATAACAGGCGCATGGCCAGCCTGCAGACAGAGCGTGGCGCCGCCATCGATCTGCATCTCCACCCGCTCGCTGTTGCAAAGCCGCATGAGCGTGTCGCAGGTGATGCGGCCTTCCTTCTTGGAACCGCCGGTCAGGTGATGCACGCCGCCGAGCGACAGCATCTGCGAACCATATTCGCCGGTGGTGACGTGGCCCACAGGCTCGCCGTCCACCCGCACCATCGCCGTTTCCGGACCGATGAAACGGTCTGTGTCGATCTTCACCTTGGCGCCGCAATAGGAAAAGATGCCCTCGGTGACCACGGTCACCATATCGACGCCGTTCTGCTTCTGCGACACGATGAAGGGCGCCGGTTTGTAATCGGGATAGGTGGTGCCAGCCCCGACGGCGGTGACGAAGGGCGTCTTTGCGTAAACGAGATCGCCCGACCAGTCTTCGCCGTCTTCACCCGGCAAGAAGGCCACGACCGGACCGCCCGATGTCATCGTCTGCTCGATCACCGTCAGCGGATCGACACGGATCAGCTCGCCGGCGATATTGGCATAACGGTCGCAGGCGCCGGAACGGCCATCGGCGATGTAACACATGACGGGACAGGCATCGCAGCGGATCTTGCCATTCACCGCGCTTTCCACGTGCTGCTTGACCATCTGGCGCTCCCGGCAAAACGCTTGCGCGACCTTGCCCTGTTCTGTTCCCGCGTGCTTTGGCACATATTGTTTGTATACGAATGAATATCAGCGCAAATTTCAGACCTGTCAAGGCAAGGCCTCACGACGTCCGGCTCTGCAAAAGGCCGCAACCGGCCCCACAGACGGGCGCCGCCTCGCGGCCATTCCATTGGCAGGCAAACAAGTTTAGCGCCGAAAGCTGATGTCGCAAACGAAATCTGGACGGCTCCGGCACTGGCCTTGAAGCGACGGTTGGCGCCCGGCAAAGCGCGTTGACAATTCACCCTTGCGGGATAAACCGGGTGCTTGATCAGGTTCGACGGGGTAACTGCATGGCCGAGGCCAAGAAAAGCGACAGCGCTTCGCACGCATCCGCGTCCGACATGGAGACTTACAAGGTCGACCAGCAGATCGGCTTTTTCCTCCGCCAGGCAAACCAGCGGCATGTGGCGATCTTTTCGGCTCAGATGGGCGACCGTCTGACGACGACGCAATGGGCAGCGCTGACCAAGCTGCGCGAGATCCAGCCAACCTCCCAGAACCAGCTTGGCCGCGACACCGCCATGGATGTCGCCACCATCAAGGGCGTTGTCGACCGGCTGGTGAAGCGGGGTTATGTCAGCACCGCGCCGGACCCGCAGGACGGGCGCCGGCTGGTGCTGTCCCTGACTGGTGAAGGCGAGGCCGCCATTGCCCGCAACCTGTTGACTGCCGTTGCCGTGACCGAGGAAACGCTGTCGCCGCTGACGTCAGGCGAACGCATGATGCTCATCGAACTTCTGCGCAAGATCTGCTGAGCCTCGCCTGAGGTCATAGCCCCGCCGCTCCCGCCAAGCGGCTTTTTCGCTTTGCGTTCCCCCGTTGCGCAGAGCACGGCGGCGGTCGCGTCATGGCTGCAATAATCGTTTGCGTGCCAATGATTTCCGGCTATCATCCCTGATATGGATGCGTACGACAAAAACCAAAACGGGAACGCCGCACTCCTCACCTCCCACCGGGCTGCCCGACGGGCTGACCCTCAGATGGGAACCAAGGGAAGAATTTTGCGCGCATTCCCGCCGAAGAGGCTGGGACAGCATGACGACACAGCCCGTGACGTTGATCATCAACGGCAAAGAGCAGAATTTTGCTCTGAGCACGGAGACGCCGCTTCTTTATGTGCTGCGCAATGATTGCGGGCTGAACGGCGCAAAATTCGGCTGCGGCCTTGGCGAATGCGGCGCCTGCACCGTGCTTCTGGGCGACCGGCCCATCCGCGCCTGCACCACCCGCATCGGCGCCGTGCGCGGCCGGCACATCACCACACTGGAAGGGCTGGCCTCCGGTGGGCTTGATGATGACAGGACGCCGCATCCGGTGCAGCAGGCCTTTTGCGAGGTGCAGGCAGCGCAATGCGGTTATTGTCTGAACGGCATGATCATGGCGACCGTCGGACTGCTGCGCAGCAATCCGCACGCCGATGAAAAAGCGATCCGTGCGGCGCTTCGTCGCCAGCTCTGTCGCTGCGGCACGCATATGGAGATCCTCGCCGCCGTACGGCTGGCGCGCGACCGGATGGCAGAGGAGACGGCCGATGCCGGGGGCCCTGCCCGGCTTCAGACCTTGCAATCGCCACCCGCTCCTTTTCATCCCGCGCCTGCTGCAGGAACAGAGGCGGAGGCCTCCGCGCCATGACGTCTGTTGCGCCTCCGCATTCCGATCCCGGCACGCTTCGTGAAAAAACCAGCAGCGCCTATCTGGAGGCAGACGACATCCTGCTGGTCACCCGCCCCGGCAGCGGCAACCAGCCGGACATCTATCTGGCCCTCACAGGCGATGGTGCGGTGATTGCCTTCAACGGCCATGTGGATCTCGGCACCGGCATCCGCACGGCATTAGCCCAGATCGTCGCGGAAGAGCTGGATGTCGCCTTTGAGCGGGTCACCATGGTGCTCGGCACCACCTCGGCCGCGCCGGACCAGGGGCCGACGATTGCCAGCGAAACCATTCAGATCACCGCCAACCCCTTGCGCCTTGCCGCCGCCAGCGCCCGCCGCCATCTGCTGGCCGCCGCCGCAGACCATCTCGGCTCATCGATTGAGGATCTGAGCGTCGAGGCGGGTCTTGTCGGAAATGGTCAAGCCAATGTCTCCTATGGCGATCTCGTGCGCGGCCGCCATTGCCGCATCGAGATCGATCCGACGGCCCCGATAAAGCCGGTGGATCAATATCGCATCGTCGGCAAGCCGCAGCCGCGCAACGATATCGCCGCCAAAACCTTAGGGGAATGGACCTATGTGCATGATGTGCGCGTGCCCGGCATGCTGCACGGCCGCGTCATCCGCCCGCCCTATGTGGGGTATGACCATGGCGAAAATGTCGGCGAAAGCCTGATTGCTGTGGATAAGACCTCCATTGCCGGCATCGAAGGTCTTGTGGCGGTGGTGGCGATCGGCGATTTCGTCGGCGTCGTCGCCACCCGCGAAGAGTTTGCCGCAGAGGCCGCGCGCCGGCTCAAGGTGCAGTGGAAGGTGCCTCCCGCCCGTCCCGATCTCAACGATGTCGAAGCGGCGCTCAAGAACAATCCCGGAAAGAAGCGTCTGCTGAAGGACGACGGCGATGTGGAGCGGGCGCTTCTCGGCGCCTCGCCTCTCATGCAGCGCACCTATGTCTGGCCTTACCAGATGCACGGCTCCATCGGCCCCTCCTGCGCGGTAGCAGACTGGACGCCCGAAAAACTCGTCGTCTGGTCCGGCACGCAGAACCCGCATTTTATGCGCCGTGATCTCTCCCGGCTGATGGACATGCCCGAGGAGGCGATTATCGTCGAGCGGCACGAGGCCGCCGGCTGCTATGGCCGCAACTGCGCCGACGACGTGACGGCCGATGCCGCCCTTCTGTCGCGCGCCACCGGCCGGCCGGTGCGCGTTCAGCTGACCCGCGAGCAGGAGCACGGCTGGGAGCCGAAGGGCGCCGGACAGGTCATCGACGTGCGCGGCGGGCTTGATCTTGAGGGCGGCCCCATCGCCTATGATTTCGAGACGCGTTATCCTTCCAACCTCTCGCCGACGCTTGCCCTCATTCTCACCGGCAAGATGGCAGCCGTGCCTGATGTGACTGAAATGGGCGACCGCACCGCCATTCCGCCCTATGCGGTCAGCCATATGCGCATTGCCGTGCATGACATGCCGCCGATTGCCCGCGCCAGCTGGTTTCGCGGCGTCTCGGCTATGCCGAATTCCTTTGCCCATGAAAGTTTTTTCGATGAACTGGCGGCGGCTGCCGGCGTCGATCCTGTGGAATACCGGCTGCGTTATCTGACCGACCCCCGCGGCGCGGATCTGGTGCGCGCCGTCACCGAAAAGGCCGGCTGGAAGCCGCGTACCCGCTTTGGCACCGAAGGCAGCGAGGGAGACCTTCTTTACGGGCGCGGCTTTGCCTATGCGCTTTATGTCCACGGAAAGTTTCCCGGCACGCCCGCTGCCTGGTCCGCCTGGGTGGCCGATGTCGCGGTCAACCGCCGCACCGGCGAGGTCTCCGTCACGCGCGTCACCGTTGGCCAGGATACCGGGCTGATGATCAACCCGGATGGCGTGCGTCACCAGATCCACGGCAATGTGATCCAGTCCGTCAGCCGCGTGCTGAAGGAAGAAGTGCGGTTCACGCAAACCGGTATCGAAAGCCTGGAATGGGGCGGTTATCCCATCCTCACCTTCGAGGAGACGCCCGACATCGACGTGCTGATGATCCCGCGCCCGGACGAGGAACCGCGCGGCGCCGGCGAATCCGCCTCCGTGCCGAGTGCTGCCGCCATCGTCAACGCCGTCTATGATGCCACGGGCCTGCGCTTTCGCGAACTGCCGCTGACACCGGAGCGCGTGCTGGCGGGCCTTCAGGGACGCCAGACACTCGAACAACGGCAGGAGGTGCTGAAAAAGCGCAAGCGGTGGCTGCGGCTCGGCGGTTTCGGTCTTCTTGGCGTCACGGGGTTTGCGGGTCTTGCGGCAGGAAGCCTCGCGGTGATGTCGCCGTGGCGTCCCGCCATCGAGGCGATCAGGCGTCCTGACCCGGCGCTATTTGGCGCGGCAAGCGTCGAGCGCGGCCGGTTGGCGGCGGCGGCCGGCGGCTGTGCCACCTGTCACGCGGATGAGGAAAGTTCAGCTCTTGCTGGCGGGCGCCGGTTCGATACGCCCTTCGGCACGGTGGTCGCGCCGAACATTTCGCCGGACGAGCGCCACGGCATCGGCGGCTGGTCCTATCCGGCCTTCGTGCGGGCCATGCGCGACGGCATTTCCCGCGATGGGAGCCATCTTTATCCGGTGCATCCCTATACGTCGTTCACCCATGTCAGCGATGGCGATCTGCAGGATCTCTATGCCTATCTCATGAACACGCCGGCAGCGCCCCAGCCCTCGCAGCCGTCCAGCTTGCGGTTCCCCTTCAACAACCGCAGCCTGATGGCCGGGTGGAACACGCTTTATCTGAATCGCACCACCATCGATTACGCCCCTGACAAGGGCGAGGCCTGGAACCGGGGCGCCTATCTGGTCGAAGGCCTCGGCCACTGTTCCGCCTGCCACAGCCCGCGCAATGCGCTCGGGGCGGAAGAAACCGGCAAGGCGCATCTCGCCGGCGGGTTTGCCGATGGCTGGCAGGCGCCGGCGATCAACGGCGCCTCACCGGGCCCCATCGGCTGGACGGTCGATGCGCTTTACGACTATCTGCGCACCGGCCATTCCGCCGATCACGGCAGCGCGGCCGGCCCGATGGCGCTGGTCGTGCGCCAGCTTTCAGACCTCCCCGATACCGATGTCAGGGCGATGGCGACCTATCTCGCAAGCCTTCAACCACCGGAAGCGGCGGCCCAGACAGTGACCCGGGTCGATGTGATCGCAGCCTCGGAGGCGGCGGCACCGCAGGCAGCCCTTGCCTTTCCCGAGGGAGCCCGACTGTTCGAAGGCGCCTGCAGCGCCTGCCATGACGGCAACAGCCAACTTGCGCATCTCTCGCTCAACAGCACCCTGCATGGCGCAACGCACTATAACCTGATGCAGGCTGTGCTGCACGGCGTCGAGGCGCCGGCAAGTCTTCGCGCACGCCCGGATGCGGACATGGAGGTGATGTCCATGCCCTCCTTCCGCGACAGTTTTGGCGATCGGCAACTCGGTGAACTCGCAGCCTATCTGCGCGCCCGCTTCGCGCCGGGAAAGCCGGCATGGCCGCAAGCGTCTGCGAGCGCCGCAAGCATCAGGGGCAGCGCACCCATTCACTGATCCGGTCCTGCCTCACCCGGAGGCAGTGATCGATGCTTCAGGATGTTTTACGGCCTTCGCCTGCCGCATGGCTGCGCGCCACCAGCACGGCAAGCGTTGCAAGAGACAAACAGAAAGCAAAAAGGCTCAGGCCCAGCCAGTGGCGCTTTGCCAGATAGGAGATCGCCGCCAGCCAGTCCGGCCGCACCTGCGAGGCGGTGTTGAAATTTTCGCGGCTGAAGGCGCAGAGCACGAAGGACGTGCCTGCCAGCACCATATCGTGGTCGAGATCGGAGATCAGGGTGCGGGCGGCATTCTCGGTCTGCTGCATCTGGGACATCCGCTCGACCATCGCCTTCAACCCCGCCATATCCGCATGGGCGCATTCGTTGAACGGGTTATCCTCGTCCGTCAGGCTTCCCGGCACCATGAGCCAGAGACAGTTGGCGGCCTGCATCTGGTTGTGCAGCAGACGTGCTGACAGCTCCGCATCCCCGGATGCTGCCCCGCGCGCCAAAATGACGATCCGGTCGCGGAATGGCGCAATCACCTGCATGGCCGCATGATCGATGGAGGGGATGGCAAAACCGGACTGGTCTTCGGGCGCGCCAAAACCATGGGCCCGGGCGATGTCAGGCGGACCCCATATGCAGAATGCCAAGACCAGCGCCATGCAGAGGCCTCTCATCACCGCCTGCCCTTCCTCACGTCCGCAGCAACCAACCCACCATAGCGACCCCACCATCCTACGCCTCTTTCGGCGCGACGGACATCTTTTGGCATCGTCTACCTGCTCCGTCCCCACGGGCGGCTCCAGTGGTGCCTCCGGTCCCTGCCCCGTGAGTTCGACCACTTTCGCCATCGCTCAAATCCTTGGCGTCGACAGAAGCCAGAGACCGAAGGCGGTGTAAAACACCATCAGGCCGGCAAACGGCAGTTCCAGCCAGAACATCCGGCGTTTGGCACGCGCCGTCTCACCCGGGCTGTCGAGCATCAGCGCATGGGCGAGAATGACTGCCACGACATGGCCAAGCGCGATGGCCGCCGTCTGGGTGTCAAAAATCGCCTGCACGCCCTCGAAGGTAAACAGGAAGGAGGTCGTCACATGATGATCCGCCGTGCCCAAAAGATCCCAGCCGCGGGCGAACGGGTCCGACAGCGCCACCATCAGGTTCTGCATTTCCACCAGCACCAGCGTCAGGTAATGCGACAGCTGGAAGGCAACGGAAATCGGGATGATGCTGTAGATCAGCCTCCCGGCGACAGGCATCATGGGACGCGTGCCGGAAAGACGGCAGCCGAGAAAAACGCTGCCGAAGAACAGGATCGAGAGCGCGGCAAAGGCCAAGAGAATGCCAAGGCTCGACGACACCATGACGGCGCTGCGGCCCGGAAACTCCAACGGGTTGACGCCAATGGCAGACAGCCAGACGAAGGTGCGCGAAAACCCGTCGAAGGTGACGGTCGACAAGGTCAGCAGGATGAAGGCCATGCCGCTGAGCGACAGCGGCGGCAGGTCGAACAGCTGCTTTCCCGGCCAGCAGAGAAACAAACAGAGTTTGCGTTCTCTCGTGCGGAAAAAGCCGATGGGCGCAAGCCGGCTGATGAAAAAGAAGGCCAGCGAAAACGGTTCGCCCCGCTGCCGCCAGGGCTTTTCGCCAAACACCAGCATGGCAGCCAGATTGAAGCACCAGTAGAGGCAAACGGCTGTGGCCAGCCGCGCCGGATCGCTGGGGCTCAAATCCACCAGCTCGAACCAGGCAAAGGCATAAAACTGCACGAGTGCCGGAGCATAACCGAGCACTGCCGGCAGCGGCAGAAGCGCCCGCTCGCCCACCGGCCGTTTCGTCACGCGCCGCATGAGGTAGAGCGGCCCGCTCCAGGGGTTCAGCACGCGCCAGAAATCGCCAAAGAGCCCGTGCGCGATGGTGAGGCACACCCACCAGAGCGTCCAGATCACCGCCGGCAGCGGATTGAGCAACGGATCTCGGCTGCCGAAAAACCCCGCCAGCACCATCACCGTCATGATCAGGAAGGAGGCAAGACTGATCCACGCACCTGAAGGCACAGCGACGGCTGGAAGCCTTGTTATTCCCCGGTAAAGCCAGCGGGTAAAACCTTCCGGCATCCCGGAAAACAAGAGGAAGGTGATCGCAACAACAAAGGCGGCACCGGCGAGATAATAACCCGTCGGCAACAGCAGCACGATGCCGCCTTCCGCTCCATGGGCAAAAGCGCTGGCCGGCAGAAGGCAGGCCAGAGGAACGATCAGGCAGCGAGCGGCCGTCTTTATCAGCACATTTCGCGCCTGCCCCATCATCCGCCCTGCCTCGATCTCAATGGCCGACCCCCAGATAGGTCTTGAGGATCGAGGGATCGGCGCGCACCGCGTCGATCTCCATCTCTGCCTTGATCTCCCCGTGATCCATGAAGGCGATGCGGCTGGCGACCGGCAGCACCGCATCGATGCGCTGTTCCACCAGGAGCACGCCGACGCCTTCGTCGCGCAGGCGGATCACCACGTCGCGAATGGTTGAAATCATGCTCGGCATCAGCCCTTCCGTCGGCTCGTCCAGCATCAGCACTGATGGTTCGATGCAGAGCGCGCGCGCCATGGCGAGCATGGTCTGCTCGCCGCCTGAAAGCGTGCCGGAGCGCTGGGAAAACCGTTCGCGAAGCGCCGGGAAATAGGAGAGCGCCCGCTCCAGCGCGGCCGGCCCACTCTTGCGCGTCATCAGCCCGATCTCGAGGTTTTCGCGCACCGTCAGTTCGGAAAACAGGCGCCGCCCCTGCGGCACGTATCCTAGCCCGGCCTTCGGGATGCGATTGGCGGGCAGACCCGTCAGATCGGTGCCGCCAAGCGAAATCCGCCCGCGCTTCGGGGGAACGATGCCCATGATCGCTTTCAGCGCCGTGGTTTTGCCAGCACCGTTGCGGCCGAGAAGGCACAAAACCTCGCCGGGGGAAACGGTGATTGAAAAGTCGCGCAGCGCCTGGCTTTGGCCGTAATAGGCATCGAAATTCTCGATCTTCAGCATCACGCCCCCAGATAGGCTTCTTGCACGGCCGCATTGTCGCGGATTTCCGACGGCGTGCCCTCAGCCAGCAGCTGGCCGCGCGTCAGCACCGAAATCCGGTCGGCAAGCGCCATCACCACCGCCATGTTGTGTTCGATGAGCAGCACCGTGGCGCGTTTGGCAATGGTGCGGACCAGCGACAGAAAATTCTCGATTTCCGCATCGGATAACCCTTGAGTCGGCTCGTCGAGGATCAGCAGCTTTGGCTGCAGCGCCAGCCCCATGGCAATTTCCAGCAGCCGCTGGTGGCCATAGGCGAGTTCGCCGGCAATCGTTTCTGCCCTGTCCGACAGCCCGACTGCGGCAAGCGCCGCTGCGGTCTCCGCCTCGAAATCAAACGCCGGCATGCCCACGCGCTGCATACGGCCCTGCACCGCCATCCGCACATTATCCGCCACGCTTTTCGTCTGGTAGATATTGGTGATCTGGAACGTGTAGGCGATGCCGCGCTGGACGCGTTTATAGGCCGGCAGCCGCGTCACGTCTTCGCCGGCAAAGCGGATGGTGCCGCCGGAGGCTTCGGTGCGACCGGACAAAAGGCTGACAAAGGTGGTCTTGCCGGCACCGTTCGGGCCGATGATGGCGCGGATCTCGCCTTCATGAAGCGTGAAATCGACGCCATCGACGGCCTTCACGCCGCCGAAATGGCGCTTCAGGCCCGATGTCACGAGAAGCGGTGTCAAAGAAGCCATGGCGCCCACCTTTCACGGATCGTGCCGAGAATGCCCTTGGGAAACCAGAGGATGACGACGATCAGCACCACGCCGATCACCAGCAGGTAGGCGGATGTGAGTTCGCTGAGCTTATCGATCATCGCCACCATCAGGAGGACGCCGAGGAGCGGCCCGAGCAGCGTTCCAGCCCCGCCGAGCAGGGTAAACAGCAGCGCCTCGATGGAATACTGGAAGGAGGCGAAGGTGGAGCCGATATAACCGAAGAGCAGCGCATAGGCCGCCCCCGCCGCCCCCGACATCGCGCCCGAGAGAACGAACATTTCGAGCTTTCCGGCAAAAACGTTGAAGCCGAGCATTTCCGTGCGGCCTTCGTTGTCGCGGATGGCGGTCGCCACCCGTCCCCGCGCGCTGGCGAGATAAGCAAAGAGCAGCATGAGGCAGAGCGCTAGCAGCCCGAAAGCAAGGTTATAGCGGGTGATGGCGCTGGAGAGATCGAGCGTTGCCCCGAACAGATGCACGGCGCGGGCCGAGAGCGGCAGCGAAAGCCCCTCCTGCCCATTGGTCCATTCGGCGAAATAGAGCACCATCAGATAGGCGACCTGCGCAAACATCAGCGTGACGATCATGAAGGACACGCGGATCGTGCGCAGCACCACAGCCCCGATGACGAGCGCCAGAAGCGCCGAGGCGAGGACGGCAAAGCCGAAGGCCGCCGGCAGGCTCCAGCCGAAATGGTAGACGGTGAGGCCCGCACCATAAAGCCCTGCGGCAAAGAACATTGCATGGCCAAGGCTCAGCAACCCGACATAACCGAGCAGCGCGTTGAAGCCGAGGGCAAACACGGCAAGCACCATCATGCGCGTTCCCATCAGCACATGATAATCCGGCAGCACGAACTGCAGGAAGAACAGCAGGACAAGCACGACGCCGGTCAGAAAAAGATTGTTGCGATAGGCGGATTTCGTCATCGCGCGGCCTTTCCAAACAGGCCGTTCGGGCGAAACACCAGCACCAGCGCCACCAGAAGCGTCGAGACCATCTTGGCAAGCGTCGGCGAAAACATCACCGACAGGATGCCATCCGACAGCCCGATCAGGATCGCCGCCACCACCGTGCCGGACATGCTGCCGAGCCCGCCGATGATGACGACGATGAAGGAGAGAAGCAGCGGATCGGCCCCCATCAGGTAATGCGCCTGCTGGATCGGCACCACGAGCACGCCGGCCAGCGCTGCAAGCCCGGCACCGGCGGCAAACACGAAGGCCGACACCCGGTCGACGGGAATGCCAAACGCCTGCGCCGTCTCGCGGTCGAACTGGGCCGCCCGCATGATGAGGCCGGCCTTCGTCTTCTGCAGCACGAACCAGATGGCACCCATGATGACGATGGCAGCGGCGATAACGAACAGCTTGTAGCTGGAATAACCGAACCACGGAAAGCGGATCGTATAATAGAACGGCGGATCGACGGGGCGCGCATCCGGGCCATAGACGATCAGCACCGTCTGCTGGAGGATGTAGAGAAGGCCGATGGTGGCAACGATCGTGGCTTCCGGATTATAATCCAGCCGCTTCAGGATCAGCCGTTCGCTGGCAAAGGCAATCGCCCCGACAATGACCGGACTGATGACAAGCGCCACGGCAAAACCGATGGCCGGATGGCCGGTGACGAGGCTTGCGGCAAACCACGCGATGACGGCACCGAGCATGACGAATTCGCCATGGGCGACATTGACCACCCGCATGACACCGAAGACCAGCGACAGGCCGGCCGCCGTGATGCACAGCACCGCTGCCTGCACCAGCCCTTCAAGGGTCGCCAGAAAGAGATAAGGCCCAAGAGCCATGGGAAGGCTGCCTTTCCTGCATCAGCCCCCGGAGATACTTTTCAGCAATCGCCGGGCGCAGTTGACCTTGCCCCGCCGGCCTATGTGCCGGCGAGGTTTGCGTGCAAGCGCAGAGCGCGGATCAGAGAGCCATCTTGGTGTAGTCGGCATCCGTATCGTAAAGGCCGTCCTCGATGGAGGTGCGATGCACCACCTTCAGCTTGCCGCCCTCGACCTTGGAAATGTTCTGCGAGCCAAAAACCTGGTGCGTCTTGCCATTGAACAGTTTTGCGCCCTGCGGGTGTTCGCGGCTTTCGGCAAGCGTGCTGATGGATTCCATCGCCGTGACCAGATCCTTCTTCTGCGCCTCGCCCTTGTAGTTGGAAAGCTCCATGGCCTGCTTCATCACGAAGAGCGTTTCCCAGATGGAGAACATGTGGGAATAGGTCGAAATATCCTTGCCGTCCTTGACGCTGGCGCCATTGGCATCGACGCCGACCTTCTCGCGG
Source organism: Rhizobiaceae bacterium (assembly GCA_027483885.1). GTDB lineage: Bacteria > Pseudomonadota > Alphaproteobacteria > Rhizobiales > Rhizobiaceae > Neorhizobium. Next base: position 5,779 of record JAIXTO010000111.1, on the reverse strand, counting down.
AAGAACTTGTCGAATTCGCTCTGGTTGGCCTGCGCATATCGAGGATAGGCCTCCCAGAAATAGGAGCCTTCGAGGAAGCCGAGCTGCGGCGTGGCGAAATCGACGCCTTCGAGCGAATCGATGAAGCCAAAGATTTCAGGGCGCTGGCTGCCGAGATAATCGCCGAGTTCCTTGACGAAGGTGAGCACGGCCGGGCCGACCATGACGTGATAGATCACCTCCGTCGACGGCGGGATCTGCGGGAAATAACGGGTGAACGAGGTTTCCGTCGGCGGCACGGCGATCTTGCCGACCACTTCGCCGCCTTGCGCCTTGATGGCGGCGGTGAAGAAATCGCGGTGATCATGACCGAAATTATAATCGGGATAGATCATCGTCACCTTCTTGCCGAGCGTGTCTCCGATCCACGGCGCCATGGAGGTGACCTGCGAGCGCACGTCGGTAATGCCCGGCTGGAATGTATAGCGGTTGAGTTTTCCGGCACCGAGAAGGCTAGCCTCCGAGCAGATGAAATAGGGCATCTTCAGCTCGCCGGCGCGCGGTGCAGCAGCTGCCACCACGTTGGAGAACAGGTGCCCGAACACCGCATCCACCTTGTATTGCGAGGCGAATTTTTCGATGACTTCCGTGCCGCGCTTGGGGTCGGTGCCGTCGTCCTCGACGATCAGCTCCACCTGCCGGCCGTTGATGCCGCCCATTTCGTTGACCACCTTGACGGCAGCCGTTGCGGTGCGCTCGTACCAGCGGCCATAGGAGGCGCCGATGCCGGTGCGGTGGATCGGTGCGCCGAGCTTGATCGTGCCGCTCTGGGCAAAACCCGGGCGCAGGATGGCCGGGCTGGCCAGCAGGGCGGCAGCACCGCCTGCGGTTTTGAGAATGTTACGACGCGACAGCGCCAGAAATGTCTTGGAATCCCGATGCATGCTCATTCCCCTTTTTTTATGGATCAATCAGAACAACAAACGGAACTTTGGATGGTCCGCACCCTCCTGCGGAAATCCTGATCCCAAAATGCGTAGGCGCGATATGCGGCGCACGATAGCAAAGACCATTGTCCGCACAAGAAAATAATAGGGTCTCCGATTAGCCCTGGGCGCGGTCAGCGCTTGCGCAACTCAGCCGCCGAAATCTATTTCACTTGATCGCTTCAGGCCGAGGTACTTTTCCGAATTTTTTTCCCGTAAATCCATGATCCCGCTCATTTATTGACCTGCTTGACGCGCAAAACCGCCGTCGCAGGCCCATCCACCTCTCCGACACCAGAGACCACGACCCCGAAGAGGTCCATCGCCTCCCCGACCGTGTATCGCTCCAGGCGCACATCATGCGCAACGGCTGCCGGATCCCGCAGCAGCGGATCGCCATAACCGCCGCCGCCCGGCGTCTCTACCCGCACCCGGTCCCCGGGTTTGAGCGGAATATCCTGCGCCTTCGACAGGTGCTCCGGCTGCATGGCGATACCGTCGCGCGTCACCGTTACCCGGTTCACCCTGCCATCACCGCCGCCGAGTGCCCCCGGTGGGCCAAAGCGTCCGTGATCCATCACAAAGCTTGCCGTCGCATCGCCGCGCCGCAATTCGATCTCGTAGTCCAGCCCAAAACCGCCGCGGTGGCGCCCTGCCCCGCCGGAACCTTCGCGCAGTGCATAACGATGATAGAGAACCGGATATTGCTGTTCCATGATCTCCACCGGCGGCGCCTTGGAAATGCCGATCGTGGAGCAGCCGTTTGACAGCCCGTCATGATCGGCATTGCCGCCATAACCGCCGCCGGAAATCTGGTACATGACATAGCCCTGCCCCCGTTCCGGATCGAACCCGCCGAGCGCGAAATTGCCGGAACTGCCGGCGGGCGAGGCCGTGACGCGATCCGGCAGCGCCTCAACGAGTGCTGCAAACACCGCTTCGGCAATGCGCTGGCTGACCTCTGCCGCGCAGCCGGAGACAGGGCGCGGATATTGCGCATCGAGAAACGTACCTTCTGGGCGGATCACGTCCAGCGGCTCAAACGCGCCTGCCGAAATCGGCACATCGGGAAAGATATGGCGCATGGCGAGGTAGACGGAGGAGAGCGTCGTGGCGAGCACTGAATTCATCGGCCCGCGACACGGCTTTGACGAGCCGGTGAAATCAAAGGTGAGCTTTTCGTCCTTTGCGGTGATCGAGAGGCGGATTTCGAGCGGTTCGTTCACCACCCCGTCGCTGTCGATATAGGCGGTCGAGCGATAGACGCCTTCGGGGATCAGCCGGATATTGGCGCGCATCTGTTCGGCCGCTCGTCGGCGCAGTTCCTCGATCGCCGCCTCCACGACCGCATCGCCATAACGGTCGAGCATGCGGACGAGACGTTTTTCACCGACGAGAAGTGCGGCGGCCTGCGCCTTCACATCGCCGATGCGCTGTTCGGACACGCGGATATTGGAGCAGATGATCGCGTAGATTTCCGTATCCAGAACGCCCTGCTTGAAGAGCCGCACCGGCGGCAGCCGCAGGCCCTCCTGCTCGACGGAGGTGGCGGACGCCGAAAAGCCGCCGGGCACCGCGCCGCCGGTATCAGGCCAATGGCCGGTATTCGACAGCCAGCAGAAGATCTTTCCGTCGCGATAGACGGGCATGGCAAAACGCACATCCATCAGATGCGTGCCGCCAAGATAGGGGTCGTTGACGATATAGATATCGCCCGGCTGGGGCGCTGCCGCCGTGCCGGCGGCAATCATCTCGATCAGCACCCGCGTCGAATATTGCATCGTGCCGACAAACACCGGAAGCCCGGTGGAACCTTGCGCAATCAGCGCGCCATCGACGGCGGAATAGATGCCGTCGGAGCGGTCGTTCGCCTCGGCAATAACAGGCGAGAAGGCGGCGCGGGAAAACGACAGGTCCATCTCGTCGCAGACCTGCTGCAGGCCGGACTGGATAACCGAAAGCGTGATCGGATCGATCTGCATGGGTTTTAGCCTTTGACCGTGATGATGATATTGCCATCAGGGTCCTGAGAGGCGGTATCGCCGGGTTCGATGAGGATGGTGGTGTCCATCTGCTCGATGATCGCAGGTCCCGCAATCACCGCATCCGCCGGCAGGTGATCGCGCCAGTAGACCGGCGTTTCGACAAAGCCGTCGAACCAGACAGAGCGGCGGCCGGTCCTTGCATCCTCAAGGGTCTCGCGCCGGCCGGCAGCATCGATCAGCGCGGAGAGATCGATCTCGTCGCGCTCACCGATCACGGACGTGTTGACGTTGACGAGATTGGCGCGGATCTGTGGAAGCTCGACATGGAAGCGGGCAAAATAGGCCTCCTCGAACCGGCGCTGCAGGTCTTCCCGCGTCGGTTCGCCATCGGGGAGCGGCACCCGCAGCACATGCGTCTGGCCGATGAACTGCATGTCGACGGAGCGGATTTCGCGGATATTCCGGATGCTGACGGCCTCCTTGCCGATGAGGGATCGCCCTTCGGCGCTCTGGCGCGCAAACACCTGATGCACCGCATCGAGATCGGCGATCGCCAGCGGCCTGTTGACCGTCTGCACGAAATCATGCCGCAGGTCTGCCACCACGCAGCCGAGTGCATTGGTGATACCCGGCCGCGACGGCACCAGGACTTTGGGAATACCAAGCTCGCGGGCGATGGAGGAGGCATGCAGCGGCCCGGCTCCGCCGAAGGCAAAGAGCGCAAAATCACGCGGGTCTTCGCCAAGGCTCACCGACACCATGCGCACCGCATCCGACATGCGGGCATTGGCGATGCGGATCACGGCGGCCGCCGCTTCGATGGCATCGAGACCGAGTGGCGCGCCGAGTGTGACGCCAAAGACAGTTTTGACATCCTGAAGGGTGACGCCACCCGGCACCGTGCTGAGGCGTGCGGGATCAAGCCGGCCGAGCAGAAGGTTGGCATCCGAAATCGTCGGCTTTTCGCCGCCGCGTCCGTAGCAGATCGGGCCGGGGGTTGCGCCGGCACTTTCCGGGCCGACCTGCAACAGGCCGGCCGCTGTGATGCGGGCAATCGAGCCGCCACCGGCGCCGACGGTGCGCACATCCACCATCGGCACATGGATCGGCATGGCATATTCCACCTCGATCTCGTTGGAGACCGTCGGTTCGGCATTGCGGATCAGCGCCACGTCGGTGGAAGTGCCGCCCATGTCATAGGTGATGAGATTGCCCATGCCGGCGCGGCGACCGGTATAGGCAGCCGCCATGACGCCGGAGGCCGGGCCGGACATGACCGTCTTTGCCGCCTCGTTGGCCACATGCCGGGCAGAGACCATGCCGCCATTGCCGTTCATCACCAACACGTCGTGGCGATAGCCGCGCGTGGCGAGCGTATCGGCCAGCCGTTCCACATAGCGCCGCAGCAGAGGCTGGACAGAAGCGTTGACGGCAGCGGTGACACCCCGCTCATACTCCCGGCTTTCCGACAGAAGCGCATGGCCGAGCGTGATATTGCCGTTCGGCCAGATCTTTCTCGCGATCTCGCCGGCGCGGATCTCGTGGGCGGGATTGGCATAGGCGTGCAGGAAATGGATGACCAGCGCCTCGCAATCCATCTCGATCAGCCGCGTCAGCGCAGCACGAAGAGCCTCCTCATCGAGCGCCACCACCACATCGCCGCGTGCATCCATCCGCTCCGGCACTTCAAGGCGCAGGTCACGCGGAATGATCGGGCGGAAATCCCCCTTCATGCCATAGGCCTGCGGGCGCGTGCGCCGGCCAAGCTCCAGCACGTCGCGAAACCCCTTCGTCGTGATGAGGCCGGTGCGACAGAGCCGGCGCTCCAGCACCGCATTGGTGGTGGTCGTCGTGCCATGCACGATGAGATCGAGGCCTGCGATATCGGCCTCTGCCGCATCGAGCGCGTGGATAACGCCAAAGGCCTGATTGTCGAGCGTCGTCGCGACTTTTGCCAGCCGCACCGTGCCCGCTCTCGCATCAAACAGCACGAGATCGGTGAACGTACCCCCGACATCGATGCCGGCGACAACCGATTGACGTGCAGGCGCAATCCCGGCGTCATCCGCCTGGGGGAAGTGCTGAGACACGGCTGTTCCTCGTATTTTTATTGTTTGTGTACGAACGAGTTAAAGCCGGTTTTTGCCGCCTGTCAAGCGGCCATGCAGGCGGGCAAAACGACGAAGGCCGCAGCACCACCGCGGCCTTCGGTTTGTTGACAAACTTGTCTCCCACCACGACGTCATCCTCGGCCTTGTGCCGAGGATCTACTAAGATCTAATAAAATCAAACATTTGCAGATGCTCAGGGCAGGCCCGAGCATGACGGAAAAAAGCTGAAAGCCCTTTGTCAGCAGTCTGAAGGCCGCAGCAACGCCGCGGCCTTCAGGTATCGCAGACTGACTGTTGTGTCTCAGGCCACCTGCACCAGATGTCCGGTGGAGACTTCGCGGTACTGCCTTTGCGGTGGCTCAAAGCCAACCGGCCGCACCGGGCTCTTCAGCTCGTCATTGGAAATGCCGCGCCGGATGCCGCGACGGGCGGGATCGGGCACCGGCACCGCTGCCATCAGCTTTTTCGTGTAAGGGTGCTGCGGGTTTTCGAACACGGCAGCACGGGGACCGATCTCGACGATTTCGCCGAGATACATGACCGCCACCCGATGGCTGACGCGCTCCACCACCGCCATGTCATGGCTGATGAACAGGAAGGCGAGATCGAGGCTTTCCTGCAGGTCGAGCAACAGGTTGCACACCTGCGCCTTGATCGAGACATCGAGGGCCGACACGGCCTCATCCGCCACGATCAGCCGCGGCGACAGGCCAAGCGC
>JAIXTO010000177.1 GCA_027483885.1 Rhizobiaceae bacterium | reverse complement strand
GGTGATCTTCTGCGGGTCGATATCGAAGCCGAGAACGGAAAAGCCGGCGCGCGACATGCTCATGGCAAGCGGCAGGCCCACATAACCAAGCCCGATCACGCCGGCCTTTGCGGTTTTCGCAACGATGGCTGAAAGAAGATCCGGTCTTTGCATTTCGGTGTGATCCACGTGCGCCTGCTCCGGTTCGAATGCGACTGTTCGGCTGCTCAAGTGAGGCGGATGGCCGGACCTGTCAAGGTGGAGGCCGTGTCGGGGCGATCAACAGCCCTTGCATTTGACGTGATGTCTGCTTTGCAGGTGAGGCAGCCGTTTGAAAAAATCAACCGCTACGCCTTGCAATCGGCTCCCCGCCTGCGCCATCTCGCAAGTATGAAGATCGCTTTTTACGCGCCGCTCAAATCCATCAACCATCCGGTGCCCTCCGGCGACCGCCTGATGGCGCGCCAGATTTTTGGCGCGTTGTCCATCGGCGGCCATGCGGTGGAGACGGTGTCGGAGTTCCGCTCCTTTTCCGCGACATCAGAGGTGCCGCAGGAGCAGGAGGAGATTGCAGCAGCCGAGCGGGAGAGGATTGCAGCGTCCTGGCTGTCTCAGGGGCTGCCGGACCTCTGGTTCTGTTACCACCCCTATTACAAGGCGCCGGATCTTTTGGGGCCTGATCTCTGCCGGCAATTTTCGCTGCCGTATTTCACCGCCGAATCCTCCTATTCGAAGCGGCGCAATATCGGCGGCTGGGCGCTGTCTCAGGAAAAAGTGCTGTCCGGCATCCACCGGGCGCGCGCCAATATCTGCCTCACCCGGCGCGACCAGCAGGGGCTGATGGAGGTTGCGCCGCAAGCCCGGTTTGCCCGTCTGTCGCCCTTCATCGATTCCACCCTGTTTTTAGTGCACGAACCCCGCCCGGAACCCGGCCATCTGGTGACGGTTGCCATGATGCGGCCGGGAGACAAGCTGAGCAGCTATTCTGCCCTTGGCACGGCGCTGTCGCGGCTTTCCGATCTTCCATGGCGGCTGACCGTCATCGGGGACGGGCCGGCGCGTTCGCAGGTGGAGCAAGCGTTTACTGAGGTTTTGCCGGCGGGTCGCGTCACCTTCCTTGGCCAGCAGGAGCGGGAGGCGGTGGCAAAATACCTGCCCGGCGGTTCCATCTATCTCTGGCCTGGTCATGGCGAGGCCTATGGGCTTGCCTATCTGGAAGCGCAGGCGGCGGGTCTTCCGGTCGTGGCCGAAGAGGTCGCCGGCGTGCCGGAAGTGGTGGAAGACGGCCGAACCGGCCTGTTGACGCCGCCGGGAGATGTGCAAGCTTATGCGGATGCCATCCGCAGGCTGTTGACGGATGAGGCAGAACGGATGCGATTATCCGTCAATGCACGGCGTATGGTGGCCGAGGAGCGGTCACTGTCTGCTGCCGCCGAACGGCTTCACCAGATCATTCAAACCCGTATGGAAGAAACCGCATGAGCCGGAACGCCCTGGAGACACATCTGGACGGGTTGGCGCAGAAGGGGAGGGCAGTCACCCTCTGGTTGCGCGACGACGATGCGGTGCTGCCGACGCCGGCTCTCGACCGTCTGCTGTCCCTCACCGAAGCCCATGCCGTGCCCCTGACGCTTGCCGTTATCCCCGAAGAGACCGGAGCGCCGCTGGCTGAGCGGCTGGCATCGGCGCCGCTTGCATCAGTTGCCGTGCATGGCTGGTCGCATCGCAGTTATTCCGCGCCTCCCGCCAAAAAGCAGGAGCTTGGCCTTGATCGTCCGCTTGAGACGGTCACCGGCGAGTTGCGGGCCGGCCTTCAAAAGCTGCGGCAGCTTTACCCGACGCAATTGCTGCCCATGCTAGTCCCACCCTGGAACCGCATTGCACCTGAAATTGTCGAGCAGCTGCCGGCGCTCGGTTTTACCGCGCTTTCGGTGTTCGGCCGTGAAAAACCGGCGCCGCTTGCCGTCCTCAACACCCATGTCGACATCATGGACTGGCACGGCACCCATGGCGGAAAGCCGGCCGAGGCGCTGTTTGGCGAAGTGCTGGATTATCTCGCCAGCGAAAAATCTGTCCCCGCCATCGGCATCCTCACCCACCATCTGGTGCATGATGCGGGGGCCTGGGACTTTCTGGAGCAACTTTTTGCACTGACGGCAAGGCATCCTGCCTGCTGCTGGGCAAGCGCCTCCGATATTCTGGCCGTCTGAGGCTTACCAGGATTTCCAGCCGATCAGCAGGCCACCATCCTCCGCCAGCGCTTGCCGCCGTGCGTCCTCGACTTCGGAGGCCGGTGCGCGGCGGGCAAGGTTGGCGGCGACGAAACCGGCATCCGGCACGGTGAACGTCGTTCCGCGAAAAAGCAGCGTCATCACCAGAGGCCCGGTGGACCACCAGGCGGGTCCCTCCGGCAAAAGCTGCGTGACCTCGGGCAGAATGTCGAGGAGGCGCTTGAAGACGGGGTGGCCGGCAGGTGTTGCGATGAAGGAATTGGTGAGAAGCAGGCTTCCCATGCCGGTGTGACGCGGCGTGTCCTCGGCCAGTGCCGAAAGCCCCGTCAGCGGCAGCAGATCGGCAAAGCTGACGTCGTTGCGGGCCGGATACCAATCGCAATCGAGGTAGATACCACCCTCGGCAAACAGCACGAAATAGCGGGCGATATCGACGGCGCCCGGAAAATCACCCTCGGCCATCATGCGCTGGAAGGCCGGATGGCTTTCGACGCCGAGCGCCTGCAAATCCGCCTCCCGCCACAGCCGGTATTCGAGGCCGTTCCTCTCAGCATGCGCGCGCCAGGCTTCAACAGCCGGGGGAACGGCGAGATCTCCCAGCCAGATCTGGTGCAGCACGCGCGGCACGTCACGTCGGTTGACGTCGTTCATCTGTCGCCGTTCGGCCCCATCGAAACGGGTGAGGGGGGCAAGCAGCGATGGCGGCGGCACCAGCGTGTGTTGCAGGCCCAGCCGTTCCACCACCTGACCTTCAGCCTTTGCAAGCTTCAGCCGGGCCGAATGCAACTTTCGCGGATAACCAAGCACTGTGCGGCCCCCGAGAGTGGGGTCGTTCATGACCGCTTCATCCGCCAAAAGAACGCGAAGGTGCCGGCGCGCCTCATCATGCGCGCCGCTGTCGATGAGGGCGCGCAATTCCTTCAGACGGGCCCGCGGGCTCATGGTGGTTTCTCTCTCGGTCATCGGCACCCGATTCATGGTCAATGGCATGCTGAACGGCAACGATCGGCATTATTTAGTCGAAACATTCAAGCCCTGCATCGATTTACATGGGAACTGTCATCTTCCCGAAACGGTTCGTGCAGCAGATCCAGAGGTCGGACAAGGCAACCGATGTTGTAAGTGTTGATCATGGACACAGGCAATATGCTGAGATACGGTTGATGAAAACAACAATGGGAACGTGCCTTTGGCAATCGCGCCATAAGGCTTCCGGGAATCACAATGCATGATTGAGCGTGCAGATCTGCTCCATATCGATGGACTGTCTGTTTCCTTCCCCATGTGGGGTGGCAGCATCGATGCCGTCAAGACCATCTCGATGCGGATTTGTCCCGGCAAGGTCACCGCGCTGGTCGGTGAGTCCGGATCCGGCAAATCCGTGCTCGGCCGTTCGGTGATGGGGATCGAGGCGGCCACGGCGCGCATTTCCGGCCGCGTGCTGTTTAACGACCCCGATACCGGTGAGACGCACGATCTTCTGTCCCTTCCGCATGACGGACGCCAGATCCGCGCGATCCGCGGCAACCGTATCGGCATGATCTTTCAGGAGCCGATGACCTCGTTTTCGCCCATGCACACCGTGGGCAACCAGATCGAGGAAGTGCTGCGCGTCCACACCGTGCTGTCGCCTTCGGAACGGCTGGAACGCTGTCGTGAAATGCTGGGGCTTGTCGGTTTTGCCGATCCGGCCCGCGCCTTCGAAATGTATCCATTCGAGCTTTCGGGCGGCATGCGCCAGCGTGCGATGATTGCGATGGCGCTGATCTGCAAGCCGTCGCTGCTGATTGCCGACGAGCCGACGACGGCGCTTGATGTCACCATCCAGGCGCAGATCCTGAAGCTCCTGCGCGATCTTCAGTCGAAGCTCGGGATGGCCATGCTGCTGATCACCCATGATCTCGGTGTCGTCGCCAGTATGGCCGACGAAGTGGTGGTGGTCTATCGCGGCGAGGTGATGGAATCCGGTCCCGTCGAGGCGATCTTCCGCCATGCCGGCCATGCCTATACCAAGGGGTTGATGGCCGCCGTGCCCGACTTCGATCTGCCGCGCGACGAACGCCTGAAGCCGCTGCGCGAAATCAAGGTGCATGCCGAGGGGCTGATCGACAAGGCGCGCAGCACGGCAGCGCTTCCGGATGTGCTGCTGAGCGTGCGTGGCCTCACCAAATCCTTTTCCTCCAAGCGCGGCGGCGGTTTTGGCATGCGCCCGCCACCGCCCACGCTTGCCGTCAACGATGTCTCCTTCGAGATCCGCCGCGGCGAGACGCTCGGCCTTGTCGGCGAAAGCGGTTGCGGCAAGACGACACTCAGCAAGATCCTGATGCGCGGCGTGACGCCGGACGCGGGCCAGATCGTCTTCAGCGGCGAAGGCAAGCCGATCGATGTGCTGAAGGCAGAGGGGGATGAACTCGACATCCTGCGCACCCGCATCCAGATGGTGTTCCAGGACCCGGTCTCGTCGCTTTCGCCGCGCATGACGGTGCGCAACATCATCAGCGAGCCGCTGGAGATCCACAGGCGTGGCAATGCGCAGGTGCGGCTCGACGCGACCCTTCGCCTCGTCAACGCGATCGGCCTGCCGGAAAATTCGATCAGCCGTTATCCGCACAGTTTTTCCGGTGGCCAGCGCCAGCGCATCGGCATCGCCCGCGCGCTGGCGCTCGGACCCGATCTGCTGATCTGCGATGAGCCTGTCTCGGCGCTCGATGTGTCCATCCAGGCGCAGATCCTCAACCTGATGAAGGACCTGAAGCGCGACCTTGGCCTCACCTACCTTTTCATCTCGCACAATCTGGCCGTGGTAAACTACATGGCAGACCGCGTGGCCGTGATGTATGCCGGACGGATCGTCGAAATCGCCCCGTGCGACATCATCATGCGCCACCCCGTGCATCCCTATACCAAAAAACTTCTGGCGGCGGTGCCGGTGCCGAACCTCGATCACCCCCTTGATTTCAATGCCATTGGCCAGCCAAGCGCTGCGGCACGCAAGGACTGGGCGCGCCAGTTCGTCAGCGAGGATGACGGCGACGACCTCACCCATGCCGACCTCGGCGGCGGCCATTTCGTGCTCGCCCGTCGGAATGTGGATGCGCGGGAGTTACGCGCATGATCACACGCAGACACGCATTGGCGCTTCTCGGTGGCACGCTTTTGCCGCATTCCATGCTTGGCGCGGCCATCGCCGCTTCCACGCCTGCGGAAAACGCCGCGACTGCGGCCCTGCCGCCTCTTGCAGACCGGCTGCCGAAAAATCCGCGCGTGATCAAGTTTGCTGGTGAAAACAAGGCGATCGGTCGGCCGGGGGGAACGCTGCGCGTGCTGGTCGGCGGCCAGCGCGACATCCGCTACATGCCCATCATCTCCTATGCCCGTCTGATCGGTTATAACGAGCAGTTCGAGATGGAGCCGGACATCCTGGAAAGCTTTACCGTGGAGCGCGAGCGCGTCTTCACCTTCAAGCTGCGCGAAGGCCATCGCTGGTCGGATGGCAGCCTGTTTACTTCAGAGGATTTTCGCTACGTCTGGGAAGATATGTTCCTCAACAAGGAGCTTTATCGCGGCGGTATCCCCTCCAGCATGAAGATCAATGGCAAGGCACCGCGTTTCGAGGTCATCGACCAGCTCACCGTGCGATACAGCTGGGACGAACCGAACCCGGATTTTCTCACCGACGTTGCCTCGCCATCGCCGCTCAGGCTGATGATGCCGGCTGCGTATCTGAAGGAATTCCACCCGACCTACCAGACGCCCGAAAAGCTGAAGGAGCATGTCGCCAAGAACCGCGTCGAAGACTGGGTGGCGCTGCACCAGAAGCTGTCGCGCACCGTGCGGCCGGAAAATCCGGATCTGCCCTCGCTCGATGCCTGGCGCAATATCACCCCGCCGCCCGCCGGACGCTTCGTTTTCGAGCGTAATGCCTATTATCACCGGGTGGACGAGAACGGGCAGCAATTGCCCTATATCGACCGCGTTTTCTTCGACATCAGCGCGCCGGACCTGATTGCCGCAAAGACCGGAACCGGTGAAAGCGACCTGCAGTTCACCAATCTCGATTTCGCCGATTATACGTTCCTGAAGAATGCCGAGGAGCGATACCCGATCACGGTGGATCTCTGGAAACGCATCCAGGGGTCGCGCGCGGCGCTGATGCCCAACCTCAACTGCAAGGATCCGGTGTGGAACGCGCTGTTGCGGGATGTCCGGGTGCGCCGTGCGCTGTCTCTTGCCGTCAATCGCCACGAAATCAACATGGCGGTGTTTTTTGGCCTGGCCAAAGAGAGCGCAAACACCGTTCTGCCGCAGAGCCCGCTGTTCAAGCCGCACTACCGCGATGCCTGGTCGACATACGATCCTGATGAGGCCAATCGCCTGTTGGACGAGGTGGGGCTGACGGGCCGTCGCCACGATGGCCTTCGCCTTCTGCCCGACGGGCGTTATGCCAAGGTGATCGTGGAGACGACCGGCGAACACAGCGTCGATACGGATATTCTTGAGCTGATCCACGACCACTGGCTGGAGATCGGCATCAAGATTTTCGTGCGCACGTCGCAGCGCGAACTCCTGCGCCGCCGCGTCAAGGGTGGCGATACGATCATGACCATCTCCGCCGGCCTCGACAACGGCGTGCCAACCGCCGACATGTCGCCGAAGGATCTGGCGCCGACCAGCGATGACCAGATGCAGTGGCCGCTCTGGGGCCTTTACTCTTACTCGGGCGGAAGCGACGGGCAGGCACCCGATATGCCGGAAGCCATCCGCCTCAACGAACTTCTGGGGAAATGGCGTCATTCGGAAACCGAGGACGAGCGGGAAGCCGTGTGGCACGAAATGCTCTCCCTTCACGCCGAACAAGTTCTCACCATTGGCACCGTCAACGCCACGCTGCAGCCGGTCGTGCATTCCACGCGGTTGCGCAACGTGCCGAAGGACGGGCTCTACGGCTTCGATCCCATGTCCTATCTCGGCGTCTACAGGCCCGACACATTCTGGTACGATCAAGATGCGTGAGATGATCCGCTACATCCTCTGGCGTTTTCTGGTGATGATCCCGACGCTGGTGCTGATCTCCATGCTGATCTTCACCATTATCGAGCTGCCGCCGGGCGATTATTTCGAAAGTTATGTCGAGGAGCTGAAGGCGATCGGCGAAAAGGCCGACATGCAGGAGATCGAGGCCTTGCGCGCCCGCTACGGCTTCGACCAGCCGTTGCCGATCCGTTATGTCCACTGGGTTGGCGGCATGTTGACCGGAGATTTCGGCTATTCCTTCGAATACCGCATGCCGGTGACCGACGTGGTCGGCGACCGGCTGTGGCTGACGGTTCTGGTCTCCACTGTCACCATCATCCTCACCTGGCTGCTCGCCTTCCCGATCGGCATCTACTCGGCCACGCATCAATATAGCTGGGGCGATTACGGCTTGACGCTGCTGGGGCTGATCGGCCTTGCGGTGCCCAATTTCGTGCTGGCGCTGGTGCTGATGTATCTTGCCAATATCTGGTTCGGCACCTCCATCGGCCATCTGATGGACCAGAAATATCTGGCCGAACCGATGAGTTGGGACAAGTTCCGTTCGATCCTCGAGCACATCTGGATCCCGGTCATCATCATCGGCACGGCTGGAACCGCCGGCATGGTGCGCCGCGTGCGTGCCAACCTGCTCGACGAGTTGCACAAGCAATATGTGATGACGGCGCGGGCCAAAGGCCTGCATCCGTTCAAGGTGCTGATCAAATATCCGCTGCGCATGTCGCTCAACTTCTTTATCTCGGATATCGGCTCGGTGCTGCCGGCGGTCATCTCGGGCGCTGAAATCACCGCTGTCGTGCTGTCGCTCGAAACCACCGGGCCGATGCTGATCCGCGCGCTGCAGAGCCAGGACATGTATCTGGCGGGATCGTTCCTGATGTTCCTCGCCTTCCTCACCGTGATCGGCGTGCTCATCTCCGACATCGCGCTTGCCATCCTCGATCCGCGGATCCGCCTGCGCGGAGGAGCCACGAAATGACATCGCGCACCGATACCCCGTCCAACATCCTACCGCATTATGTGCGCGATACGCCGTTCGACCCGAATGCCGACGACGCTGCCGCCGGCATCATGCCGGCCGATCAGGCCTCGCAGTTGAAGCTGATGTGGTGGCGCTTTCGCCGCCACCGGCTGGCGCTTGCCTCGGGCATCGCGCTTCTCCTTGCCTATCTGATGATCGTGATCGTGGAGTTTATCGCGCCCTACAAGGTGCATACCCGCAATGTCGAATTCATCTATGCGCCGCCGCAATCGGTGCATCTCTTCCACGAAGGTAGTTTCGTCGGCCCCTTCGTCTATGGCCAGACCATGCGGCTCGACATGCAGACGCTGCAGCGCGTCTATACGCCCGACAGGACGGACATCCAGCCATTGCGCTTCTTCTGCCATGGCGAGCCCTACAAGTTCTGGGGTCTGGTGGATGCCGACGTGCATCTGGTCTGCCCACCGGAAAACAGCCAGTTCTTCTGGCTGGGAACCGACCGGCTCGGCCGCGATATCCTGTCGCGCATCCTCTACGGCGCACGTATTTCGCTCACCATCGGCCTTCTCGGCGTCATGACGAGCTTTGTTCTCGGCATTGTGATCGGCGGTCTCGCCGGCTACTGGGGCGGCTGGTTTGATCTCGTGGTGCAGCGTGTGATCGAGGTGCTGCAGTCCATCCCGAGCATTCCGCTCTGGCTGGCCCTTGCCGCCATCCTGCCGGTCGACTGGAGCCCGCTTCTCATCTATCTCGGCATCACCTTTATCCTCGGTCTCCTCGACTGGACGGGGCTTGCGCGCGCGGTGCGCTCCAAGCTTCTGGCGCTTCGCGAAGAGGATTATGTGCTGGCAGCGCAGATGATGGGGGCTGGAAGCACGCGTGTCATCTCGCGCCACCTGATCCCCGGCTTCATGTCGCATCTGATTGCCAGCGCGACGCTCACCATCCCCAGCATGATCCTTGGGGAAACCACGCTGAGTTTCCTCGGGCTCGGGCTTCGCCCACCCATTACCAGCTGGGGCGTTCTGCTCACGGAAGCGAGAACGGTCAGTGTTCTGGCCCTCTATCCGTGGCTGCTCTTTCCCGTCATCCCGGTCATTTTCGTGATCCTTGCCTTCAATTTCCTGGGCGATGGCCTTAGGGATGCTGCCGACCCATATAAATAGCAACCGAACGGATTGCGCGGGGAGGCGTTGTCCGGCAACTGAACTCGACGGAGAAGACTGAGCATGCCAAGACGCCTTGGGAACGCTCGTATCCTGATGTACAGCCACGATACGTTCGGGCTTGGCCATTTGAGACGCTGCCGCACGATTGCCCATTCACTGGTCGAGGATTACCGCGGCCTCAACGTGCTGATCATTTCCGGCGCGACGATCGCCGGTGCCTTCGACTATCGCGCCCGCGTGGATTTCGTGAAAATCCCCAGCGTCATCAAGCTGCGCAACGGCGAATACACGTCCATGGACCAGCACATCGACCTGCATGAGACCATGAAGATGCGCCAGTCGATCATCCGCCATACGGCGGAAACCTTCGAGCCTGATATCTTCATCATCGACAAGGAGCCGCTTGGCCTGCGCAGTGAGGTGGAGGATACGCTCGCGTATCTGAAGACCCGCGGCACGACGCTTGTGCTTGGCCTGCGCGACGTCATGGATGCACCGCACCTTCTGGAAGCCGAATGGAAGCGCAATGATGTGCTGCGCAAGATCGGCAACCTCTATGACGATGTCTGGGTCTATGGCCCTCCGGATTTCTACGATCCGCTGACCGGCATCGACATTCCGCACTCGGTGCGCTCCAAGATGAACTTTGTCGGTTTCCTGCAGCGCAAGGCGTCGCTTGAGCCGAGCACATCCCAGGCTGGCCGCGAGGATTACCTGCTGGTGACCACCGGTGGCGGCGGTGATGGCGCTGATCTGGTGCGGGACGTGATTGCCGCTTACGAGGCAGATCCGACGCTCACCCACAAGGCGGTGATCGTGCTCGGCCCCTACATGTCAGGCGAGCAGCGCTTGCGCTTCAAGGAGGCGTGTGAAGGCAATCCGCTTCTGGAGATCATCGAGTTCGACAACCGCATGGAAGACCGCATTGCCGGTGCCAAGGCCGTGATTGCCATGGGCGGCTACAATACCTATTGCGAAATCCTGTCCTTCGACAAACCCGCCCTCATCGTTCCCCGCACGCAGCCGCGCGAGGAACAGTTGATCCGTGCGACACGGGCAAGCGAACTCGGCCTGGTCAGCATGGTTTCAGGGGAGGAGTCCGTTGATCCCGTCAAGTTCGCCGCGGCCATCAAGGATTTGCTGCAGCGTGATCCGCCATCGGTCAGCGCCCCCGGCATGCATATGGAAGGCCTGCCCAATATTTCGCGCATTGTGGCGGACTGGTTCAAGCGCAAGGGCTCCTATCATCTGTCGCTCGCGCAGGGCTGAAATCACATGAAGAAGATCGTCGTCCTGCTGAAAGGCTATCCCCGCCTGTCGGAAACCTTTATCGCGCAGGAACTGCTGGGGCTGGAGCGGGCGGGGTTTGACCTCGAACTGGTGGCCATGCGGCGCCCGACCGACAAGAAGCGGCATCCGGTGCATGACGAGATCCGCGCAAAGGTCTGGTATCTGCCGGAATATTTGCACGAAGAACCGTGGCGCGTGCTGAAGGCGCTGGCGAAAACAGCCCGTCGGCCGGGATTTGTCCCGGCACTGCGGGCTTTCCTGAAGGATCTGGCGCGCGATGTCTCGCGCAACCGTTTTCGCCGCTTCGGACAGGCGGCCGTGCTGGTGGCGGAATGGCCTGAAGGTGCCGAATGGCTGCATGTGCATTTCATCCACACGCCCGCCTCCGTCGCGCGTTATGCCAGCATGATCGGCACCATCCCGTGGACGGTCTCGGCCCATGCCAAGGATATCTGGACCTCGCCCGACTGGGAGCTTGAGGAAAAGCTCGGGCATGCCGATTGGGCCGTCACCTGCACCCGCGTCGGTTTTGACCAGTTGACCATGCTGTCGCGCGGAAAAAACAACGTGCATCTGAGCTACCATGGCCTCGATCTCGATCGTTTTCCGCATTTTGACGAAGAGCGTCCGGCCCGCAACGGATCCGATCCGCAAGACCCCGTGCGTTTGTTGAGTGTGGGCCGCGCCGTTCCGAAAAAGGGTTATGACGTGCTGTTGCAGGCGCTGGCAAAGCTGCCGGCGGAACTTTGCTGGCATTTTACCCATATCGGCGGCGGCGATGAACTGGCGCGGCTGAAACCGCTGGCGGAAAACCTCGGCATTGCCGGGCGCATCACCTGGAAGGGTGCGCTCGACCAGCGCGACGTACTGCAACATTACCGCGACAGCGACCTTTTTACGCTCGCCTGCCGGATTACCGCTGATGGCGACCGCGACGGGCTGCCCAATGTGATGGTGGAGGCGGCAAGCCAGGGGCTGGCGGTTGTATCCACCACCGTTTCAGGTATTACCGAACTCTTCGAGGATGGGGAAAACAGCCTGCTCGTTGCGCCGGATGCTCCGGACGCGCTTGCTAGAGCGCTTGCGCGAATGATCGGCGATCCGCAGCTGCGCCTTGCTCTTGCGCAAAAGGCCGAGCACAAGGTGCGCACGCAGTTTGACCATCACAACAGCATCCGCGATCTGGAGCGGCTGTTTGCAGCAAGCTGGACAAGGAGCGCCTGACGTGAGCGAAGAGACTATCGATACGGTAAAAGCGCCCCGGAAAATTTTCTTCTACGTCCAGCACCTGCTTGGCATCGGCCATCTGGTGCGCGCCAGCCGCATCGCCGAGGCGCTTCATGCGGCCGGCATGGATGTGACGCTGGTCACCGGCGGCAATGCCATCGAAGGGTTTCCGGGTCAGAATGTCCGCCATGTGCAACTGCCCGCCGTCCTCTCCTCCAGCACCGGCTTTTCCGGCCTGATCGATGAAAAGGGCCGTCGCGTCGATGACCGGTTCGAGGCACGGCGCACAGCACTCCTCATCGAAGCCTTCCATGAGGCAGCCCCGGATGCCGTGCTGATCGAAGCTTTTCCTTTCGGCCGCCGCCAGATGCGGTTTGAGCTTCTGCCCCTGCTGGAGGCGATCCGGCAGGCTTCGCCGCGCCCGCTTCTTTATAGTTCGGTGCGCGACATCCTGCAGGAAAACCGCAAGGCCGGGCGCGACCGCGAAACCGCCGATCTCGTGGCAAACCATTTCGACGGCGTGCTGATGCATGGCGATCCGCAATTCGTGAGGCTGGAAGACACGTTTCCGCTTGCCAGCGACATTGCCGGAAAGGTGCATTACACCGGGCTTGTGGCGCCAGTCACGCCAGAGCCCTCTGCGGATCGTTTTGACGTGGTGGTGTCTGCAGGCGGCGGCGCGGTCGGCGCAGCGCTTGTCGAGGCAGCACTCGATGCCCGCGATATCTTGTCCGATGACAAAAGCTGGTGCCTGATTGCCGGACCCAATATGCCGGCCGAACAGTTCGATCGCCTCTCGGCGCGGGCCGGCGAAAACGTGGCGCTGGTGCGCTTCCGCACCGATTTCCCGAGCCTCCTGATGAACGCCGAACTGTCGATTTCCCAGGCTGGTTACAACACCGTCTGCGATCTCTTGCGAGCCCCTTGCGCCTGCGTGCTCGTGCCCTTTGCCTCCGGCGGCGAAACCGAACAGACGGTGCGCGCGCAAAAGCTGGCCGACCGCGGTTTTGCCGAGGTTGTCGGCGAAGCGCAACTGAGTGGCGAGACACTCGCTGCCGCCATCGACAAGGTTCGCCAGCGCCCGTCGCGGCCGCCGATGTCCATCCTGATGGATGGTGCGCAAACCACCGCTGCCATCATCGAGCGGCAGTTGGAAGAACGCGAGCCGGCGCGCGCCTGATCTGCCGGTCATGCCGATGGCTTGGCCAAACGCAAGGAACTGTCAGAAAAGTTCCAGCAGCTGTTTCATTTTGCTCCAAACTGGCTGACACCCTGACAGATTTGGTCTATCAATTGACAGCAAGATGCTTTGCGAGGGCGCCCGATGAACAAGAACAGCAGTGCTGATGTCTTCAATCTTGCGCCGATTGCCATGTGGATCGAAGATTTCAGCGGTGTCGCGGCGCAGTTCGACGTTTGGCGGGGGCAGGGCGTAACGGACATCCGCAGCTATCTGCGTGAAGATCTGTCGCGGGTGGCGCTGTGTGCCTCGAAGATCCGCGTTCTCGAGGTCAACCGCAAGACGCTGGACCTCTTCGAGGCGGAGAGCCAGGCGCATCTCGTCGCCAATATCGATCGCGTCTTCCGTGACGACATGCTCGAAAGCCATATCAACGAGCTTTCCGCTCTGTTTGATGGCCGTACGGAATTTCTGGGCAGCGCTGTCAACTACACACTCTCCGGCCGGCGGCTGGACATCCAGCTGCGTGGCACGGTGATGCCGGGCCATGAGCATAATCTCGACCGGCTTCTCCTGACAACGGAGGACGTCACCGAGCGCGAAAATGCCCGCCGACGCGAACTTTTGAACCGACAGTATGCGGAAGGGATATTCCAGCACTCGCCAGTGTCCCTCTGGGTCGAGGATTTCAGCCGCATCCGGGTGATGCTGGCGGATCTGCGTGAGCAGGGGATTGTCGATTTCCGCGTCTTTACCGACGTGCATCCGGAATTTGTCCGCCAGTGCATGAGCGAAATCCGCGTCATCGACATCAATCAGGCAACGCTGGACCTGTTCTGTGCGCCGGACCGACAGACGCTGATGCAGCGGCTGGGCGATATCTTCCGCGACGAGATGGAAAAGCATTTTCGCGAGCAGCTGGTGGAGTTGTGGAGCAACCATCTCTTCCATCAGCGCGAGGTGATCAATTACGCCCTCGATGGTTCCGAACGCTATGTCCTGCTGCAGTTTTCCGTGTTGCCGGGCCACGAACAGGATTGGTCGCTGGTGCAGGTGGCGCTCACCGACATCACGGCGCGCAAGAAGGCGGAAGCCTATCTGGAATATCTCGGAAAATACGACGTACTGACCAAGCTGCACAATCGCGCCTTTTATGTCGATGAACTGAACCGCATCGAGCGCAAGCCGCTGCGGCCGGTGTCTGTCCTCGTTGTTGATCTCAACGGGCTGAAGGAAACCAATGACACGCTGGGCCACGACGCGGGTGATGCCCTGCTGCGGCGGATCGGCGAGGTGCTGAACGGTGCCGTTACGCGGCCGAACCACGCCGCCCGCATCGGCGGCGACGAGTTTGCAATCCTGATGCCGGGCGCCGACCGGATCGCGGCAACCGCCATGGCCGACACCATCCAGGAACTGTTGAAGATCAACAACCAGTTCTACTCGAACGCGCCGCTCAGCATCGCGCTTGGTATCGCAACCAGCGAGCAGGGCGAAAAGATCGAGACAGTGGTGCGGCGGGCAGATGCCGCCATGTACCAGCAGAAGCGCACGTTCCAGGCCGCAAGGCAGCGGCGCGCGGCAGACGAGATGGGCAACGATCATCATCCGGTCGAACGGGTCTCTGCCCTTCGTCAGCCCGCCGCCGAATAATCAGCCTTTGACATCGCAGACCGAGAGTTTTGCCGCGCCCGCGTCGGCAAAGCGCCTTGCGTCGAGCGGCCGCGTATCCCTCTTCTTTGAACACAAGTCAGAGGCAAGGGCGGCTCCTGTGACCCTTGCCTCTGCGCAAAATTGCCCGCGGATGATGCAGTCAAAGGCATTCTTTCAAGACTTGTCGCAGGCGCCTTGCGTTCAATGCATAGGTGACGTGAGGCATTGCGACTGTTCGTTGGCCGCTGCCGGGTCTATATAAAGGACATCAAACGACGCCGGAGCCAAACACGGTTGCTGACGTCAAACGGAACCTCAGGAAAGGGGATCATCATGAACGTAGCACGCTCTTTCAACAATTGGCGCAAGTATCGTCAGACGGTTACTGAACTCGGCCGCATGAGCAATCGCGAGCTGAACGACCTGGGCATTGCCCGCGGCGAAATCCGCGATGTGGCCCGCTCTTCGGTCGGCTTCTAAGCCCGTCACGCGCCTTCGATTGTCGATCAGACGCCCGCCATTGCCGCGGGCGTTTTTGCGTTTGGGGGCCGGATGCCGCGCCTCGAAATATAGGGTCGCGAGCATCCCGTTTTTTGCATAGCTGCACTGCAACATAATGCCTATGAAATCCGCGAATTGGGGGTATGATCATTTTCATCGAAGCAATGCACCTCCTCCCGCAGAGCTTCGTGTGTCAGACGACCCACTCCTCCTCCCAAGGGGCGTCTGCAGAGCGGCGGCACTCCTCCTCCCGGTCGCCGTTCAGTTCTTTTCGGAAAGCCTGCCGCACCTCCTCCCGCGGCAGGCTTTTTGTTTTCAAGGACATGCAAGCCCGCGCATTGCGTCCGATGCGGACGCGTCGAGCTATCCCGCTTCTGTCTTCAGCCCTTCATGCCCGCAAAACATCCGCAATCAAGGCATGTCAGCGGATCCACGCTGCGTGCAATCGCTGCGATTGCGCAATAGGCCGATGCCACGGCGCCTTCCTGCCATCCGGGCCAGTAGCTCCAGGTATCGCCGGCGCAGAAGAAGCGGCCTGACCGATCGAATGTCGTGATCTGCCGGTAGATATTGGGCGACGTCGTTGCCGTATCCGAGGCCCAGCCGCCGACCTGGTTCGGCATATATTGCCAGGCAATCGACATGCCCCGGTAAACCTCGTCTTTCGCGTTCGGGTGCAGCAGGCCAAGGCCGTGGCGTGCCGTGGTGATACGATCAACATTGTTTTGTCGCGCATAATTCACCGCCGGCTTGCCGCGATTGTAGGCGCCGGTCAAAATGCCGGTATGCGCGGTAAAGTCCTCGGACGGATACCAGATCTGGCCGATAATGTCGGTGGTCCAGGAAATGCCGCCGTAAATCTCGTCTTCGGTTTCCCAGAAGCGGGTCTTGCCCTGCCATCCGACCTTGATCGCCGGCGTCCAGAGATTGGGCGTCGGGTCGTCGTCGCCCCACTCGCCCTTGACGGAAAATGCATCGAGCCCGTTGAGGAAGGCCTGCGGCAGGCCTTCCTTGATCAGCAGGCGGTTGAGTAGCGATGGCGCTGCCGTGGAGATGCAGAAATCGAACTCGTGTCGCTGGATGCCGGCCTCTCCCGGGGCGTTGGCCGGGTTGACGCGCAGCGTAACGCCGCCGCTGCCGGGCCGTATGCTGATCACAGGTGTGTTCAGCAGAACGAGGTTGCCGACCTTGGGGCTGGTGCCGGCGGCGGTCTGCAGGCTTTCGTTCCAGATTGCCGTGGCCGGCACATCCTGCAGCAGCAATTGCTGCCAGATCCGGTCCATGCCGCCGATCGGCTGCATCAGCGATGGCTGCCAGTCGATGTTGAAGCCGTTGAACAGAAATGATCCCGGCGACAGTTCCGGATTGGCGTTTGCATCGCCGATGAAGCCGGAGGCTAGGATCTTGTCGAGCGGCACGCTGTCACGCAATGTGCCGCCATCCCGCCATCCCCCGGGCAGATGCGTATAGCCCAGCCGCGAATTCGGCTGAATGGCGCCGCTGGCGTCGAGATTGCCGAACAGCCGGTACAGATTGTCCAGCGCCTTTGCCTCGTCAGTACCGGTGCTGCCCTTGAGCTTGATGCCCTCGCGTGCCACCTGGAACATCATCTGCGCCATTTCGGCGTAGAGACTGTAGGTTATCTGCGCAAAGGTGACGGGTGCCCCGTTTTCAAAGGTCTGGCTCTGGATGAGATTGGACATGGACTGGAAGAAATACGGCTCCAGCGCCACGCCGATCTCCTGGCAGAGCGCAATGAGATTGACGTGGTTGGACGGGATGCGCCCAGGCCCGGCATTCAAGAACAGCTCAACAGGATCCCGATCCGTATCGGGCTTCCAGTCGTCATCCATGAACTCGCAGATCTGAAGATCGGGGGCAGGGCTTGTCGCCACCTCCTGGTAACGATCGGCATACATCGCCGGGAACTGCTCGGTGCCGGGGTATTTCTTGAACCACCATTTCCGATAGTCCTGGTTGGAGGGGCGTGCGGTGAGGCTGCGCCCGCCATAGCGGCTGTCGGCCTCGAACACCACGACCTTGAAACCGGCATTGGCAAGCCGATAAGCCGAGGTGAGGCCTGCCACGCCGGCGCCAACGATGGCGACGCTTTTTCCCCGGCCGAAATCGGCGGGAAGATCCGGCTGTGTGGTTCTGTAGGCGGCCTGCGCCTGACCAAGATTGGAGAGAAGCGGTGGCGCAAACGCGGCGCCGGCAAGGGCTGTCATGCCGCGCAGGATGGTGCGGCGTGTCCATGTAGATCTCATCCCAGTTTTCCTCCCGAGGCATGGTGAAAGATCGTGAAGCGGAACAATGCGGGGTTATGGCCCGGCTGATGCAGGGATATGTCTTGCAAATAAAGCAGGCAGATGCGGTGCAGCACCGTGGCCCACGGGCTGCGTGGGCAACGGTGGGCGTGCCAGACGAGACGTCATTTTATGCTGACGCTGTTCTTCTTTTAGCTGTATCGTCGCTGGCAAATATACTTAAGGTTGCTTTCTGCGCGTTGTCAACCTTAGATATTGTGATCACGCCTATCCGGCGCTTGCTCACGCCTCGGCCTGAAAACCCCGCACCCTGTGCGGCAGGACCACGGCAGCCTTATCGACCGGCGGGCGGCCGATGCACTGGTAACCCCGTCGCCGGCGGCTATAGGCGAAATGCGTTTGTCCGGCGGCATGGGTGGTGGCCAGAACGCGGTAACCGTTGATGAATTCGTCGGTCACCAGCAGATCCTCGCCCCACACCCAGCCGCCATAGGCGGTGCCCTTGTCGGAGCGCAGCACCAGTTCGAAGAAATGCCCGCCGCCACTTTCCCCCATGCGAAACACCAGGTCGAAATTATCCTGATCCGTCTCCTCGAAATCCCCCTGCGCAAGTCTCGCGTAAGCAACTTTTGCTTCCGTCAACGCACCGATTGCGTAAAACGGATAACCTTTGAACCACATGAATTCAGTAATTGCATAACCAACATCGTCAGCCCGTTGATAGGGCTCTGTATATGAAGAAAATTGTAAGTAAGAAGAATTAAAGCTCATGCGCTTCATCATTTCTATTTGACCGGAAGAATGGCGTCCGGACGGATTCCCCTGCTATTTAACTTCAGGAGAATCATGCACAAACAGCGTCACACCGGCGTCAAACGCATGGCATTCCGCAGGGAGTGCCTGTTGAATGACGAATACTGGTGAAAAGGTGGGATTATGAACGGCGAACAAGGGAAACCATCCATCCGGCTGTTTGGCGCCCCCCGATGGGAAGGGGACGGCCCTGCATTTTTCCCGGCCAAGGGGTTTGTGCTCGTGGCCGCCCTTCTGCTTTCGCCCGGTCAGTTTCTCACCCGTCAGGCAGCGGCTGCACTTCTGTGGGAAGATGCCGACCAGAAGCGGGCGCTGGGAAACCTGCGGCAGCTGCTGTCGCGGCTGCAGCCGCTTGCAACTGAAGATGGTGCCTTCGTCAACGCCACGACTGCCGGTCTTGGTGCCGGTGCGCTGGCGCAAAGGTCTGATTTGGCCGTGTTCCTCTCTGCGCTGACATTGGAGGATGCGGGCCAGCGCCTGCAGGCGCTTTTGAGCGTGGGCGGAGACCTGCTGGCAGGGCTTGAGGATAACCAGGAGCAGTTTTACCTCTGGCTGATCTCCGAGCGGCAACGGTTAAAAGACCTTTTCTTTTCCGCCTTCGGCCAGACCCTTGAAGATCTCACGCGCTTTGCGATGACGAAGACCGCTGAGATCGCAGCGCTTGCCGATGTGGCGCTGAGGCTTGAGCCGGAGCGGGAGGAGACGTATCGCGCCCTGATGGCCGCTTATGCGCGTGCCGGCGATATCGCCGCAAGCGACCGGATGTTCGAGACGCTCACCCGGCAATTGCTGCTGGACGGGCGCTCCCCCGATCCGGCAACTCTTGCGCTGCACAGACGCAACAGAAGTTATGCCGCACCCGCCCGCGACGAGCCGCCGGCATCCGAGCCGGCCGAGGTGGCCAAGGCAGCAAGAAAACCGCGCGTGGCCTTCCTGCCGCCGGTCATCCTGGCACCGGGTGCGCTGTCCGTTCCCATCGCCTCGGCCTTTGTCGAGGATGTCGCAAACAGCCTGGTGCGCTACCGCACGTTTACCGTGCTTGCGCCGCACAGCAGCTTTGCCTCGGCAGACGATGCGTCGGGCAGGCTTTACCAGTCCCTGCGTGCCGATTACCGCGTGCGTTCCACCCTCATCGAGCCGACACGCCTCTCCTTTGCGCTGGTGGAGGAGGAGACGGCCGAAGTGGTCTGGGCGCTGGAAGTGGCGCTGGATGCCCAGCAGGTCCATGCCGCCTTCCGGCTGCTGTCGAAACAGATTGCCGCAGCACTTGCCGAGCAGATCGAACGGTTGCAGATCGAAACCTTCCGCGCGCAAGATCCCACGGCCTATCAGCGTCTTCTGGCCGGCCAGCACCTGTTGCGCGGCAAATGCGACCTGCCGTCTTTGAGACGCGCGCGGGCGGAATTCCGCAAGGCCCTGGAACTCGACCGGAAAATGGCCGCGGCCCGCGCCCGCATTGCCCAGACGCTGCAGCTGGAATGGCTGATGCTCGGCGGCGGCGATCCGCATCTGCTGCACCGGGCAAAGGCCGAGGCCGAGGCGTCGCTCGACATCGACCCGGCGTCCGGCATGGGCCACTGGATGTGCGCCGTGGTTGCGCTTTACCGGCGCGATTTCGACACATCCGCCCAGCGCTTTTTCGAGGCCGAGGCGCTCGCTCCCAATTCCGCCGACCTGCTTTTGCAGCACGCCGACGCGCTCGCCCATTTCGGCCAGCCGGATGCCGCTTGGACCCGTTTCCAGCAGGCCATAGACCTCAACCCGCTCGCCCCCGACATCTACTGGTGGGCGGGTGCAAGTATTGCGTTCAAGCGGGAAGCCTATGGCGAAGCCGTGGAGCTTTGCCGGCGCATGGAAAATGACGAACCGGCCTTGCGGGTGCTGACCGCAAGCCTGGCTCTCAATGGAGATCTTGACGCCGCACGCACTTGTGGCCTGCGGCTTCAGGAAAACTACCCGGGCATGTCTGCCCGGGAAATTAGTGGTGTATCGCCGAACCGCGATACGGCAATTAATGAACGGTTTTACAACGCCTTCCGATCGGCAGGCATCACCTAGGAGAAGACATGACTAGCTCCAAACTTTATATTATCGGCAAAAAAGGCGACGGCGTCATATTCTTGCGAACCGAGCCATTGCGCGTTGCGCAGGTTTCGCATGAGACGATCGTTGACTACGAAGCCAGCCACCCCGGCATTGATGGGTATGCTCGTATTGCAGCCGCTGCCAAAGGCATGCTTGCAAGCCAGGACGGTGAGGCGGAAACGTCTCTCGACCAGGTACAGATTCAGGGCGTTGAAGCATTGATTGCGGGAGGAGCCGTGATCTCTGAAGCTGATTTTGCCTTGGTTGGCACCGTCGTTGACACCGGTTGGGACACCAACCGTGACATTCGCCTGCCCATCGAAAGCCCGTTGACGGCTGTTGGCCCAAGCGGTGCGACCACTGGCGACCTCTTCGACGCCATCCTGTCCGACACGCCAAACACCGCGCCTTGATAACGCGGTCTGACTGACCGCATCTGCATTTTCGAAGGTTCCGGACTGTGAAGCGGTTCGGAACCGGCTCCGCCGAAAGCTTTGTATGGACGCAGTTGTCTCTGCTCTGGACAGTTGTGAGGACATGATACAAAGTTGGAAACGTCAGGTCATCCGGAATGATCCAAAAGGGGGAATGCAGCAGTGTCGAATTCTCAATTTTTTGTTGTAGGCAAGCGCGGTTCTGGCGTCATTTTCGTACGCACTTCGCCGCTACGGGTTGCCATGGTGGCCCACGAAACCATCCTTCAGTATGAGGCCGAGCATTCCGGCATTGACGGTTACGCGCAGGTTGCCGTTGCTGCCAAAACCATGATGACCAATCAAGACGGCCAGCCCGATACGGTTTGCGACCCGATGGAAATCGAGGGCATTGCAGCCCTCTTGTCGCAGGGGACCGCATTTTGCGAGGCCGATATTGCTCTGGTGGGCGGTGTCGTCGACGAGGGATGGGATTTCAACCGCTTTATTACGACCCCCATCGATGATGTGCTGATGGCCGTTGGTCCGAACAGCCCGGTATCGGGGCATCTGTTCCAGGCGATCCTGTCCGATACGCCGAATGTCATTCAATAAGAAGATGATGCCACGTTCATTTTAAGCGATCCAGAGAAGAGGAATGCAACAGTGTCGAATTCTCAATTTTTTGTTGTAGGCAAGCGCGGTTCTGGCGTCATTTTCGTACGCACCTCGCCGCTAAGGGTTGCCATGGTGGCGCATGAAACCATCCTTCAATATGAGGCC
>JAIXTO010000109.1 GCA_027483885.1 Rhizobiaceae bacterium | reverse complement strand
GATCGCCGACAGCGAGCAGATCCTGAAGCTGCTGAACTCCAAGAAGGACGAGTCCGAGCTGACGATGTGCTCGGACGTCGACCGCAATGACAAGAGCCGTGTATGCGAGCCGGGTTCTGTAAAGGTCATCGGCCGGCGCCAGATCGAGATGTATTCGCGCCTCATCCACACGGTCGACCATATCGAGGGCCGGCTGCGTCCGGATATGGATGCGTTTGACGCGTTCCTCAGCCACGCCTGGGCCGTTACCGTCACCGGTGCGCCAAAACTCTGGGCGATGCGTTTTGTCGAAAGCCATGAAAAGAGCCCGCGCGCCTGGTATGGCGGGGCCATCGGCATGGTCGGTTTCGATGGCAACATGAACACGGGGCTGACGCTGCGCACCATCCGTATCAAGGATGGCATTGCCGAAGTGCGCGCCGGTGCGACGCTTCTGAACGATAGCGACCCGCAGGAAGAAGAAGCCGAAACCGAACTGAAGGCATCCGCCATGATTTCCGCCATCCGCGATGCGCGTGCCGGCAATACGGCCAAGGTCGGACGCGATGTCCAGAAGGTCGGGCAGGGGGTCAAGATCCTGCTGGTCGATCATGAGGACAGTTTTGTCCACACGCTCGCCAACTATTTCCGCCAGACGGGGGCGGAAGTGTCCACCGTGCGCTCGCCGGTGGCAGCCGAAATCTATGACCGGATCAAGCCGGATCTGGTGGTTCTGTCGCCCGGACCGGGAAGCCCCAAGGATTTTGACTGCAAGGCCACCATCAAGGCCGCGCGGGCCAAGAACCTGCCGATCTTCGGGGTGTGCCTTGGCCTGCAGGCGCTCGCCGAAGCCTATGGCGGTGAGTTGCGTCAGCTTGCCGTGCCCATGCACGGAAAACCGTCGCGCATCCGCGTGCTGGAAGCCGGGACCGTGTTTGCGGGGCTTGGCCGTGAGGTCACCGTCGGCCGTTACCACTCGATCTTTGCCGATCCCAAAACCCTGCCGCAGGATTTCATCATCACCGCCGAAAGCGAGGATGGCACGATCATGGGCATCGAACACGCGAAAGAACCGGTGGCCGCCGTCCAGTTCCACCCGGAATCGATCATGACGCTCGGCGGTGACGCCGGCATGCGGATGATCGAGAATGTGGTGGAAAAGCTCGCCAAGCGGGTGAAGGAAAAGGCGGCCTGAGTGGCCGGTGGCGCGATGCAAAAGCGCGCCACTTTCTCCTAAGCTTTAACTCGGCAATCCGATCAGCTTTTCGAACGCTTCCCAGGTGTCGTCCATGGCGTAGACGCCGGTGAAGGGAATGTTCACGTGGCCGTAAAGCGGCGTCAGCTGCCATTCGGCCGTCTCTTCATCGACGCCTGCTACCTGCTGCAGATACATCACGGAGGCAAGGCCGGTGCGGTCGGCACCGCTCTTGCAGTGAACGAGGAGAGGGCCTTGCGCTGCCCTGAGCGCCGCCACCAGTGCATAACTCTCCTCAGGCGTCAGCCGCTTGCTGGCCGACATCGGAAAATCGACATGCGTCACGCCATAGGCCTCAGCCACGGCCAGTTCATCGTCGTACCAGCGGGTGCCGGGTTTTGCACCGCGCAGGTTGATGATGGTCTTGATGTGATATTTCTCGATATCGGTGGCGAGGGTCGTCGCCGAAAGCTGGGCTGACCGATAATAGCGCCCCGGCAGAACTTCGTGGAAATTGCCGCTCCATTGCAGGCAGAGGAGATAAACCCCAAGCGCTGCACAAAGCCCGAGCAGGGCAAGCCCCGACCGTGTCAACACCCGTTTCATGTTCATCGAATGCCCCCTGATGGCCGTTCGGCCGCGCCCTGCCGTCTTCAAGCAGAACGGCGGGCGGATGGCAAATTTAAGGCTGGTTTTGGCGATCCGCCAGCGCGTCTTGCGAGGCAGAATGGCGGTCCGGGCAAAAGGTGCTTTGACATTCGCTGCAATCTTCGTCATAGACGCCACCAATTCGAAACCGCCGGGCGCTATGTTGCGCTCCGGCGGTTTCGCCGTTTCAGGGCACTTGCAACTCATTCGCAGACGCATGGAAAGACGATGACCGACACGAAGAACGCACTGGTTCAGCGCCTGGCGCTGTGGGGGATCCCGCTCGCTATCGGCGTCATGGGCCTGAAAATGCTGGCCTGGTGGGTCACCGGGTCGGTGGCGCTTTTGTCGGACGGGCTGGAAAGCTCGGTCAATGTCACTGCGGCCTTCATCGCCTATTTCGTCATCCGCTACGCGCAACGCCCGGCCGATGATGATCACCAGTTTGGCCACCACAAGGCGGAATATATTTCAGCGGTCATCGAGGGCGTGCTGATTATCGTTGCCGCCCTTCTGATCGTCAAAGAGGCCTGGGGCGGACTGGTCGAGCCGCGCCTGCCGGATGCCCCGGTGCTGGGGCTTGCCATCAACGGATTGGCCGGCGTCATCAACGCGGCCTGGGCAACGCTTCTCATCCGCATCGGCACCAGCCACCGCTCGCCGGCACTGAAGGCGGACGGCCATCACATCATGTCGGATGTGGTGACTTCCATCGGCGTGCTGATCGGTCTGGTTCTGGCCATCCTCACGGGCTATGCGATCCTTGATCCGCTGCTTGCCATCATCGTCGGCATCAACATTCTCTACCAGGGCGGCAAGGTCATTTCCCATTCGGTGGGCGGGCTGATGGACCGGGCTGTGGAGCCGGAAGAGGAAGCGGCGATCAAGGCGGCCATTACCGCCCATTCGGCCGGCGTGCTCGATGTGCATGATCTGCGCACCCGCCGCGCCGGCGCGGTCGCCTTCATCGATTTCCATCTGGTGGTGCCGGCTGCGATGACGGTCATCGAGGCGCATGCAATCTGCGACCGCTTGGAAGATGCGATCAAAGAGGCTATTCCCGGCGCCTCTCTCGCCATCCATGTGGAGCCCGAAGGCGAGCGGGCACATGGTTTGAAAGTTCAGGTAGAAGGTCACGAACAATGAGCATGACGGATGTCAGCGGGCTGTCGCAGCTCGGCCAGAAGGTGGATGCACCGCAAAGCCCGGAACAGGCTGTTCTGGAAAAAGTGCCCAACAGCAATGCCGGCACCGATTATGTCGTGCGCTTCACCGCGCCGGAATTTACCTCGCTCTGCCCGATGACCGGCCAGCCGGATTTTGCCCATATCGTCATCGATTACATTCCGAACGGTTTTCTGGTCGAATCGAAATCGCTGAAGCTGTTCCTGCAGTCCTTCCGCAACCACGGTGCGTTCCACGAGGATTGCTCGGTCTATATCGCGCGCCGCATCGTGGAGCTTCTCGATCCGAAATGGCTGCGCATCGGCGCCTACTGGTATCCGCGCGGCGGCATCCCGATCGACGTGTTCTGGCAGACCGGCGACCTGCCGCAGGGTGTGTGGCTGCCCGAACAGGGCGTTCCCACCTATCGCGGACGTGGGTGAGTTGCGACGGCGAAGCCGGCAAATCGCTCCAGTGGAGCGATTTGAGCAACGAACGCCCTGAGCCGAAGCGAAGGGCCGGGGCGCAGCCAGCTGCGACGGCGAAGCCGGCAAATCGCTCCAGTGGAGCGATTTGAGCAGCGAACGCCCTGAGCTAAAGCGAAGGGCCGGGGTGGAGCCAGCTGCGATGGCGAAGCCGGCAAATTGCTCCAGTGGAGCGATTTGAGCAGCGAACGCCCTTAAGTTAAAGCGAAGGGCCGGGGCGAAAGCCAGCTGCGACGGGTGTCTAGAAGTTGCCCCTCACCCTAGCCTGCCGGGGTGGAGCCACGCATCTTCACCCGTCCTCCTCCCCACAGGCGGGGAGAAGGGTCCGAAGGACGCAGCCGGATGAGGGGCTTTCAGGCGCTACCCTCAAAAAATTACGCGAAATCGCTGTCGTTGCTCGTGTCGAAGTCGCTGTCGTCGTTGCTCCAACTGCTGTCGGCCTGCTGGATGTTGTCGTCGGCGGAAGTGTCCGGGACGTCGCTGGCGTCGATGGGGGCTGACGGGGCATCGCCATAATAGTTGTTGATGACGGTTTCCTCGACCGGGGCGCCGGCCAGACCTTCGGCGGCGGGATTGCCAAGGCCAAGGCCCGACATGTGGTTGCTGAAAATGCCGCTGAGCGAATTGGCAAGCAACATGCCGCCGGCAACGCCAGCCGCCGTGCCAAGCGCGCCGGTCAGAAACCCGCCGCCCATGCCGGGACGCGCGCCGGAAGACCAGGGGCCGGCCGGCTGCTGCGGTTGATAACCCTGCTGCGGCTGATAAGCGGGTGCCTGCGCATAGCCGCCCTGCTGGCCAAACGGCGTGGGTTGCTGGGCAGGCCCTGCCGATGGCGCGCTGCCCCAGGGGCCGGCAGCTGGCGCTGGACGCGCGGCTTGCTGCGGCGCGCGGCCGGAGCCGAAGATCGAATCGAGAAACCCGCCGCGGCCCTGTGGCGGCTCCTGCGCAGGTGCAGCTTCAAGCTGGCGAATGCGTGCCTCAAGCTCGGTAATATGCGCGGAGGCCGCTTCAAGCCCCTTTTCCTGCACGATGACGGCCTGTGCCAGGTAATAGGGCGCGGCGGGCTCTGCTCTCAGCGCATCGGCAATGAGGCGTTCCGCTTCCGGGTCGCGCGGCGTGGCGGTGGCAGTACGGATGCGGTCGAACAATGCGCTCAGCAGTTGGCGTTCTTCCGGTGACATGGTCGTCTCCTCGTGTGGCGGGCTTAAGCGGCAGCCCATGAGGAGGAAATGGGGCTGGATTCGGGCTTTTTCAGCAGCGGCGATTGTTAAATCGCCGTAAGTTTCGGGGGACTTGTGCTCCCCCGAACGCAGTGAATTGTACGGGGTCTCAGCCAAACACCAGCGACAGGCCGGCAAGGGCGGTGAGGCCGCCGGCAATCCGTGTCAGCACCGGCGCTGCCCGCCCCGCTGCAAGGCCGATGGCAATGCCGGCCGCATGCAGGAAAGCGGTGGAAATGACAAAACCGACGCCGAATTTCCACGCGCCGGCAGCCCCCAGTTCCGCCCCGTGGGCATGGCCGTGGAACAGTGCAAACACGGCAACGATGGCCGCCGACATGGCCACCGGAAGACGCACGGCCATGGCAACAAGCAGGCCAAGCCCGATAACCGAGGCCAAGATGCCCGGCTCGACAAAGGGAAGCTGCACGCCGGCGAGCGCCAGCGCAAAACCGGCCGCCATGGTGGCAACAAAGGTTGCGGGCACGATGGCGAGTGCTGCCTTGCGGCCCGGCACGGAGGCAATCTGCGCTGCCCACAGACCAACGGCCACCATGGCCAGCACATGGTCTGCGCCAAACAGCGGATGCGACAGTCCGGCGGCAATAGATCCATGCGCCAGCGGATCGAGATGGGCGAAGGCAGGTGCGGCGGCGGCGGCAAAAGCACCTGCGGTCACCGTGAGACGTTTCAACATGACAAGTTCCCCTTGAACGGATTTTGGCAGCGACGACGGTGGGAGCCCGCCGCGATGCCATCGCGATAAGATTAGGCAGTGCCTAAAAATCTGTCCATCCGCAAAATGACGAAGACCGTATTCACCTTACGATGCGCTCCTGGCGTTTGGCGCATTGTTTTGTGACGACGAACGCATTATGTCCGGGGTTAGGAAATCCACACTGGAGACTGCTCGATGCTTGATGAGAACGACGACGACAAGACGAAGGAATTGGCGCTCGGCAAGGAAACGGAGGCGAACCTTTTCAAGTCGCGTTCGATCTTCATCTATGGCGGCATTACCCAGGAACTGGCGCAGAAGGTGTGCACGCAGCTTGTGGCGCTGGCCGCCGCCAGCGACGAAGACATCCGCATCTATGTGAACTCCCCCGGCGGCCACGTCGAATCGGGTGATTCCATCCATGACATGATCAAGTTCATCAAGCCGAAGGTCTGGATCATCGGCACCGGCTGGGTCGCCTCCGCCGGCGCGCTGATCTATGTGTCGGTGCCCAGGGAACGTCGCATTTGCCTGCCCAACACCCGCTTCCTGTTGCACCAACCCTCTGGCGGCACCCGCGGCATGGCGTCCGACATCGAGATCCAGGCGCGCGAAATCATCAAGATGAACCATCGCCTGATCAAGATCTTCTCCAAGGCCACGGGCCAGACGGAAGAAAAGATCGCCAAGGACATCGACCGTGATTACTGGCTGTCTGCCGAAGACGCCGTGAGCTACGGCCTCGTGTCGAAGATCGTCGAAAGCCAGTCGGAAATCGGCTGAGGTTTTCTCGCTGTTGTCTGAAAAACAAAACCCGCCGGTGTGATGCCGGCGGGTTTTGTCGTTCCGGCGCAAGGCCGTGCGGCCCTTGAAGGCTCAGCGCACGATGGGTTCGCCGTGATAACGACGCCGTGAGGGTTTGGAGATGCCAAAGCCCACTTCCATCATCAGCCGCGGTTTTGTCTTGGCCAGTGTGCCCATGTGAAAGCCGAAGGGATCTTCGACAAAACCGAAGCCGGCCGGGCCGGTTAGCGTTGTGGCACTCTCTTGGCCATAAAAGGACAGCACCTCTTCGGAGGGATGCCCGACCAGAAGGGTCAACTGGTGTTTCAGCCGGCGCCTGCGGTGGCTTGTGCGCACGAAGACATGCGGGCCCGCCTCATCGTCCACATCCGACAGGTAGAAGAAGAATTTCAGCATGCGCCAGTCATCGAGATCGAAATGAAACTTGAATGACGCCTTGTTGAGATCCGCCTCCGAGGCCGCCTTGGTGGGAAAACTCCACCAGGTGCGGGTGGTGATCAATTGTGCCTCGCCGCCGAGATAATGGCGCGCAATGGCAATCAGTAGCGGATCCTTCTGCACGGCAAGGGCGGCCGGGCATTGCAGGATACGCTCGAAATGGTGGCCGCTCAGCAGCGAACGGCCAAACCGTGCCTCCGCCTTGTCATGCTCCGGTGCCAGAAACTCAAGCTTTCGGTCGAAATTGCCAAAGCAGGGCGTGGTCGTGGCGAATTGGGCGATCTCGTTGGTCATTTCCGCCGGAAGCGTCAGCCCGGTAAAGATGCCATCGCGCCTCAGTGCTTCGGCTGCCATGCGCGGCGAAATATCGCCGAACATCGATGGCTGGGAGGCGGTGTCTGCCACTTTTCTTGCCGTCAGCCAGTGGGCACGCCGGGCCGGCATGGTGCGGGCCAAAAGAAACATCGCAAGCCAGGCGGGATTTTCCCTGAGATCGGCAAGGTAGGTCGGAACGCGGGCCGCCATGCGACGCAAGACGCCGCCGCTGCGGGCAATGGTTTCAAGATCCTTCGGTTGGTTGCGAGAGGTCGGTGAAGGTCCAAGAGTTGGTGTCTGATCCATCTGCAATCCTCGATCTGGCATGGATGCTCCATGCGCGCCTTGATCCGCAGCCCCGAGGAAAAACTAGGCCATTTCAGCCTTTGCTGCAATGCAGCGTAAAAGCTGCATCGCTTGGCACTGGGTTGTAATGTGAAACGTATTCAAGGACTTGCGAATGTATCTCTGGCGTCAGCCGAGGACTATGACCGGCAAATGCGCCGCAGGTCTGGCCCAGGGCAGGTCCAGCCGAGGCCGCTGAACTCTTTCCAACCCGCCCTGCAGATGGCTGAAAACAGCCCGATGCGCGACGCTGTTTGCGCCCGGGCTTGCCCACAGAAAAGCGCGTCTTTTTCAGAAATTTGCCGCCGTTTCCCGCCCTTTTTGTCTTGTGGCCGACGGCATTTCGCGAAACAACCGCATCCATGAGCATCCCGACAGTCCATCCCTTCGCCTTTGATCCCACCTACGGCCTTTCGCTGGAAGAGCTTCTTGCGCTGAAGGCTCCGCAAGCGCCTGCCGGCTTTGATGCCTTCTGGCAGGCCCGGTATGCGCGCGCGCTGGCCGTGCAGCAGGCGCCAAGGCGTCGTCCAAGCCCGCTGTCCCATCCGGATTTTCGTGTGGAAGAACTGTTCTACACCTCGACGGATGGCGTGCGGATCGGCGGCTGGATTTTGACACCGGCGCGTGAAAAAGTCCGGCGGGGCATCGTCGTCGGCCATGGTTATGGCGGGCGCGAGGCGCCGGATTTCGATTTTCCGGTGCGTGATGCGGTGCTGGTCTTTCCCTGCTTTCGCGGCCTGTCGAAAAGCCCGCATCCGCCGATCTCGCCGCAATCGCACTGGCATGTGCTGCACGATATAGACAAGCCGGAAAAATACGTGATCGGCGGCTGCGTCGAGGATCTGTGGATTGCCGTCTCGGCACTGCTCGCGCTGTATCCGGATCTCGCCGGCCGCATTGGCTATAGCGGCATCAGTTTTGGCGGCGGCCTTGGTGCGCTCGCCATGCCGTTCGACCCGCGCATCGACCGCGGCTTTCTGGAAGTGCCGACCTTTGGCAACCGGCCGCTCTGGCTGACGCTGCCGACGACGGGCAGCGCGGCGGCCGTGCAGATCTATCGCAAGCGGCATCCGCAGGTGGATGCCACGCTGCGGCTTTTCGATGCCGCAACCGCTGCCACACGCATCACCGCGCCGATGCTGGTGGCGGTGGCGCGGTTTGATCCGGCCGTTGCCCCGCCGTGCCAGTTCTCCATCGCCAATGCCCTGCCGCCATCAAAATTTAACGAAACTTTCATTCTCGACGCGGGGCACTTCGATTATCCTGATTCTGCAGCGCAACATGCCCTGCTGTCGCAGAAGATCCGGCGGTTTTTCGAGGTTCCATGAACAGGGAATATGTGCGCTGGTACAGTCCAAGGCTCCACCGGGATATGGAGCTTCTCGTTTTCGGCCATGCCGGCGCAAAGGTTCTGATGTTTCCGACCCGTGAGGGCCGGTTTTTCGAATATGAGCAACTGGGCGTGGTCGAAAGCCTGGGCGACAAGGTGAGGGCAGGGCAGTTGCAGCTGTTCTGCATCGAGGGGCTGGCGAGCGAAAGCTTCTACGACCCGCGCCGCCATCCAGCCGAGCGCATTCGTCGCCACGCCGCCTTCGAAGATTATGTGCTGAACGAAGTCATGCCGCTGATGGCGGCGAAAAACCCGCATGACTGCACGATTGCACACGGCTGCAGCCTTGGCGCCTATCAGGCCACAAGCCTTGCGATGCGCCACCCGCATCTCTTTCGCAAGCTGGTGGCCTTTTCCGGACGTTACGACTTGACACTGAAGGTCGACTGCTTTGGCGATCTCATGGACGGCTATTACGACGAAGAAGTCTATTTCCACACGCCGACCCATTTCCTGCCCGGCCTTGGCAGCGACTGGCGCCTGGAGCGCTTGCGCCAGATGGAGATCGTGCTGACGATCGGCGATGCTGACCCCTTCCTCGACAACAATTTTCACCTGAGCCGCCTGCTTGCCGAAAAAGGCATCGACCACCGCCTCCACCTCTGGACCGGCCGCGCCCACCGCGCCGGCGCCTGGCGCCGGATGGCACCGATTTATATTTGAGGGGGCGAGGGGAGGCTCCCGACGTCGCGATGGATATCTCGGGCGTCAGGCCGACCTTCCTTGCCCTACGATCTTCGGGATGAACTCGGCGCCACCAACAACTGACCGCATGTAACGGACCACCGAGGAAAGCAGTACATCGTCCCCATCATTGAGACGGTGTCCTGCGATATGCCTGCACGGGCGTCGATATCCTGCTGGGTCGCCTGCATGACTTTGCGGACCTCGCCCAACTGCATTCCAAACTCATGAACGCTGAAGCTGCAGATGGTCTCGACCATGATCTATGGTGAAAATTTGAATGCACGTATATCGTGAATTCACAGGAATCAGGCTCGTCGTGTTCAGGCGGAGCAGTAGTGGGATGGGGATGCTTAGTGTCAGTAATTATCTTTGCCAATAAATTTCGGGGATTTGACCACATCTGTTTTGAGGTGAAGCAATCAAACTTCGTTACCGGAGATAATAGTTCCGGTAAAAGCTCGGTACTTCATCTGGTGGATTATGTTTTCAGAACAGAGCTAAATGGAGACGCATCCCTGAACAACAATTTTGTAAATGACAAATATGACTTCTTCTCTCCATATTTCAAGTCAGCTGACGTTGATATCGGATTTGTAGTTAATTCGGGTAGCAGGATTGCTGGAAAGCAGATAACTTTAAAGAAGAGAAATCGGGGGCACACTCCGGAAATCACCAAGTTTACATTTATAGATAAAAAGTTACGCCTAACTGTTAAAAAAAGCAAATCGACGGCATTTGTAAAACTATCTCCCGGAATGGAGTGTGTCGACGTAGAGACTTTGAGGGCGGCTCACGAGGAGAAGGGTGGGTTTAAGAAAGTTCATCTTGAAGACGAGGAGCTCGATTTCGAGTCGAATTCGATACCGTTGCTTTACGCAGTTATCCGTGCTCTCGGCGTGGACAGCAAAACTGCTCGCAACATATTGCTGGCAACGAGGCCGGGTTATCTTTCAAGTGTACAACACAGTGGGCCGGTGAGAGCTTTGCCTGAGCCATTCTATCGCCTTGACCGAAGCATTAAGCCGTCCGGCGCACATTTTGCGTCAATGTGGATTGATATGAGTGAGGCGCAATCTCCTCAACTTCATGGTGCAGTTAGGCGATTTGGCAAGGAGAGCGGTTTGTTCGACGAGTTGTTCGTCGAGAAAATTTCCAGTCGTCTGCCGAACTCTCCGCTGATTGTTAAGGTGAAGAAGAACGGTCGAGAGTTCGATCTTGGGCAGGTCGGAGTTGGTGTTTCTCAGGTTATGCCTGTCATAATTGACTCTATATTTGAAAGCGACGGCGGTTCTCCAGGATTATTACTTCTTCAGCAGCCGGAGCTTCACTTGCATCCGGTGGCGCAAGCGGCGTTGGGGGAGTTCATATACTCAATGACAAAGAACGGCGTCTCATATTTTATCGAAACGCATAGTGACTATTTGATGGACCGATATAGGTCCCTCTGTAGGGACGATGAGTCTCCGCCGAGGAGCCAAATAGTGTTCTGCGAAAACGGAGAGGAGGGTAATCGGGTGTCGGTCATCAATATACTTCCGAATGGCGAGCTTGAGGGAGCCCCTGAAAATTATAAAGAATTCTTTGTAAATGAACTGCTGCGGACGATGTTTTAATGGCAAGAGTTTTAATAGATGTTTCCGCCGCGGGCGATAAGTGGCTTAAAGATGCGCTGCAGGATCTGGTCCGTTGCCCAAACGTAAAGTTTGTTTACTCTGGTCATGAAAAGTATAGAGAAGAAGTTTCTAAAAACACGTTCCTCGGCAATTTTTTGAAGTTGATGCGAGACCGCAATCGTCGAGATGATACCGATCCCGAGATCTGCTCGAGACTGATAAAAGAGGTTAACTCAACGCAGGAATGGATTAACGAAGATTCTTGCGATGACCCACACATATTTGCAATTGCCTACCAGAAACCCAACGTATTCATATTCACATCTGATAAACGTCTGGTGAAATGCCGTGTTTCAATGAAAAACGCTCTAGACAAGAAGTTTCGGGCGTTTTCAACTATCCAATCAGAGGAAAATTATAAGGCTAATTCTGCAAGAATTAAGTCTTGAATAATAGCTTCAAACAATCCCCACGCCTACACTAGAATTTGTCGCCTGCCGCTGACGGTAGTAGATCCTCGGGACTACGCCTGAGGATG
Organism: Rhizobiaceae bacterium; assembly: GCA_027483885.1. Lineage (GTDB taxonomy): Bacteria > Pseudomonadota > Alphaproteobacteria > Rhizobiales > Rhizobiaceae > Neorhizobium. The sequence goes on along the minus strand of JAIXTO010000109.1, from coordinate 5,536 downwards.
ATGACGCTTGGTCTTTATGGCGCAAGAAAAACCCCGCCAGATCTCTCCGGCGGGGTCCGCATTTACTCAAGCGCTTACCCGCGCTCTCAAAACTCCACAGCCCGATCGCCGTCTTCGTCCTGGATGCGCGTCGGCAGGCCGATCTTGTTCAGCAGATTGATGAAGGGCTTGGGCGGCAGTTCTTCGACGTTGGCCATCTTCTTCACGTCCCATTCGCCTGTTGCCACCAGCATGGCGGCAGCAACCGGGGGAACGCCGGCGGTGTAGGAAATGCCCTGGGAGCCGACTTCGTTATAGGCTTCCTTGTGGTCGGCGACGTTATAGATGAAGACGGTCTTTTCCTTGCCGTCCTTAAAACCCTTCACGTAATCGCCGATGCAGGTCTTGCCTTCGTATTCGGGGGCAAGCGAAGAGGGGTCGGGCAGGCAGGCTTTTACGACCTTCAGCGGCACGACTTCCGAACCGTCGGCAAGCTTGACTGGCTGTTCGGAGAGAAGACCGATCGACTTCAGAACGGTGAACACGTTGATGTAGTGATCGCCAAAGCCCATCCAGAAGCGCACGTCGGCGCCGTCCATGTTTTTCGCCAGCGAATGCACTTCGTCATGGCCGCAGAGATAGGCGCGGCGCGTGCCGACGACCGGCAGGTCATAATCCTTACCGATCTCGAACATCTTGTTGACCTTCCATTCGCCGCCCTGCCAGGAATAGACGACGCCGGTGAACTCGCGGAAATTGATTTCCGGGTCAAAATTCGTGGCGAAATATTTGCCATGGCTGCCGGCATTGATGTCGACGATATCGACGTCGGTGACCTTGTCGAGATATTCATCCTTGGCGAGACGCGCATAGGCGTTGACGACGCCCGGATCAAAGCCGGCGCCCAGAATGGCGGTAATGCCCTTGTCCGCGCATTCTTCGGCGCGCTTCCACTCGTAGTTTCCGTACCACGGCGGAGTTTCGCAGATCTTGTTCGGCTCTTCATGGATGGCCGTATCGATATAGGCGACGCCCGTATCCATGCAGGCGCGCAGCACCGACATGTTCAAAAAGGCGGTGCCGACATTGATGACGATTTCCACGCCGAGCTTTTCGATCAGCGCCTTTGTGGCCTCGATATCCAGCGCGTCGAGCGCATGGGCTTCGATGACGCCCGCCTGCTTCATCGCCTTCTTTTCGTGAACCGAAGCGATGATGGCGTCGCATTTGGATTTGGTGCGCGAGGCGATATGGATATCACCCAGCACGTCGTTGTTTTGCGCGCATTTATGCGCAACGACCTGGGCGACGCCACCGGCGCCGATGATGAGAACGTTCTTTTTCATGATGAGGACTAACTCCTTCGTGTCCAATCGTCAGAAGCCTTAGGAAAGGCTGTGTTCGTAGTCCGTGTAGTCAAACTCACGGACCGTCCTGATGCTGCCATCCAGTTCGCGGATGGCGATTGACGGCATTTGCACGCCGTTAAACCAGTTCTTCTTGACCATGGTATAACCGGCGGCGTCCTGGATCGAAATCCGGTCGCCGACCTTCAGGTCATGGTCGAAATTGAATTCGCCAAAGATATCTCCGGCAAGGCACGACTTGCCGCAGATCATGATGCGGTGCGGGCCATCATTGGGGCTCATCTTGGCGCTCTCGCGGTAGATGAGGAGGTCGAGCATATGGGCCTCGACGGATGAATCGACGATAGCCAGCTTCTTGCCGTTAGAGAGCGTGTCGAGCACGGAGACTTCGAGCGTCGTGGATTTGGTGATCGAGGCCTCGCCCGGCTCCAGATAGACCTGCACGCCATATTCGCCCGAAAAGCGCTTCAGCCGCTCGGCAAATTTTGCGAGCGGATATTCCTCGCCGGTAAAATGAATGCCGCCGCCGAGGCTCACCCATTCGGCCTTCTTCAGAAGCGGCGCGAATTTTTCTTCGATCTCACCCAGCATACGGTCAAACAGGTCGAAATCGCCGTTTTCGCAATTGTTGTGGATCATGAACCCGGAGACGAGGTCCATCACCGGCTCGACTGCCTTCAAATCCCATTCGCCAAGCCGCGAGAAGGGGCGGGCGGGATCGGCGAGGTCGAAGGTGGAGGAGGAGACGCCGGGATTGAGGCGAAGGCCACGCGTGATGCCCGAGGCTTTTTCCGCATAACGCGTCAGCTGCCCGATTGAGTTGAAGATGATCTTGTCGGCGTGCGAAATCACCTCGTCGATCTCGTAATCGGCATAGGCGACGGAATAGGCATGCGTTTCCTTGCCAAAACGCTCATGGCCAAGGCGCACTTCGTTGAGCGAGGAGGACGTCGTGCCGTCCATGTAATCGCGCATGAAATCGAACACGCCCCAGGTGGCAAAGCACTTCAGCGCGAGCAGCGCCTTGGCGCCGGAAAGTTCGCGCAGGGTCGCGATCTTCTCCATGTTGCGCAGAAGCTTCGACTTGTCGATCAGATAATAAGGCGTCTGGATCACGGCCTGTTCCTCACGCGTTCATAAAACCAAGGTCCGCGAGGTAGGCAAAACCGTTGTCATAGGCAAGCGGCAAGGGGAAAACTCTGCCACAATTTACCGTTTTTCCGCAGCAGGACGGTCTGGCTGGCGGCAATTCGGTCCCGTCGAGCGCATGGCGGGCGCTCCGCGGAGGTTTTGCCGGGGCAGGGCAAGAACCGATTTGCCGGCGTTTCGGCTTGCCAAGCCGGCGTCATTCTGGTTCTCAAACGGCAGGCATTTTCGCCTCCTATCCGGGTTTCCAGCATGCTGAAAGATTTTTCCGTCCAGTCTCTGATCATGGGGCTTCTGGTCGCATTTGTCGGTTTCATCAGTTCCTTTGCCGTCATCATGCAGGGGCTGACGGCCATGGGGGCCACGCCGCCGGAAGTGGCCTCGGCACTTCTGGCGCTGTCGCTGCTGATGGGCCTGCTCGGCATCATCCTGCCAATCTGGAAGCGCATGCCGATCAGCATTGCCTGGTCGACGCCGGGGGCGGCTCTTCTCACCGGCATCGGCGTTATCGAGGGCGGCTTTCCCGCAGCCGTCGGCGCCTTCGTCATGGCAGCCGGCCTCATCGTGCTCTCAGGGTTGTTTTCTCCACTCGGCAAGGCGGTGCGGATGATCCCGGCGCCGCTTGCCAACGCCATGCTTGCCGGCATTCTCGTCAATCTCTGTCTGGCGCCCGTCAAGGCCATTGCCTTCAACCCGCTGCTCGGCCTGCCGATCGTGGCGGCCTGGATGATCGTTGTCATCTGGAAACGTCTCTGGGCGGTGCCGGCGGCCCTTGCGGCCTTCGTCGGCGTTCTGGTCTTTGGCGTCGATCTGCCGCCGGATGTGTTTGCGCGGCTCGGCGGCGCCATTCACCCGGACCTGATCGTCGTTGCGCCCGTCTTCGGGCTGCATGCCTTCATCTCGGTTGCCGTGCCGCTGTTCATCGTCACCATGGCCTCGCAGAACATTCCGGGCATCGCCATCCTGAAGGTCAACGGTTATGAGCCGGCGCCAAGCCATCTGTTTGTCTCCACCGGCCTGTTTTCCGCCGTGGCCGCGCTCTTTGGCGCGGTTCCGGTCAACCTTGCTGCCATCACGGCGGCGATGTGCGCCGGCGAGGAATCGCATGCCGATCCGAAGCGGCGTTACTGGTCGGCGCTGATCGGCGGTGTCGGTTATATCCTTCTCGGGCTTCTGGCATCGGCCATCATCGCCTTCGTTGCGCTCTCGCCGCCGATCCTGTTGCAGGCGGTGGCTGGCCTTGCCCTCATCGGCGCCTTTTCCAATTCCGCCCAGGCGGCGTTTCGCGATGCCGAATCCCGCGAGGCCGCCGCCATCACCTTCCTCGTCACCGCATCGGGCCTTGCCTTCGCCGGTGTTTCCGGCGCTTTCTGGGGGCTGATTGCCGGGGCCATGATGCTGGGGTTGAAGCGGGTGGCGACCAAGGGGTAACGCGCTCGATTTCTCCGGTTGGTTGTGATCTCATGGCCGGATGGAGTTCGAATTCGATCCGGCAAAAAGCGCTGCAAACAAGGAAAAGCATGGGAGCGACTTTGTCGAGGCCCAGGCTTTGTGGCGCGACGGAAATGGAGCCTCGACGCCGGGCCGCTCGCAAGACGAAGTGCGTTATGGTATTATCGGCGTCATCGATGGAAAGCACTGGGTCGGGTATTTTACGATCCGGGGCCGCCATATTCGCATCATTCCCGTGCGCAGGGCACGAGACGCGGAGAAGAAGCACTATGAAGACAATAACCGCCGCTGAACTTGATCGGAAATTCGACGATGGCGAGGATGTGAGCGAATATTTCGACTGGGCAAATGCACGTCGAGTCAATTGGGAACACGAGCTGGTTGAGCTGGAACTGCCCAAGGCAGAACTGGCTGAACTGGATGCCGAAGCCGCTCGTCTTGGAACCACACGGGAACGGCTTGTATCGCAATGGGTCCGTGAGCGGCTGGAGATGAAACCGGCCGCCGAATAACCCGCTTGCACTCCCTTAATTCCCGCGCTATCAAGTTTCCATGACGATCAACGGCACATCCATTGCTGCGACTGAAATGACGGCCCGCCCTGCGGCCGGCTTTGTCGCGTCGGTGCCAAACTCGCTTCTTCTCCTCGGCCTTATCCGCGGTTGCCGGGTCCGTTGAGGAGCGCCCGGCGGCCGTAAGCGCCCGTCGGCTCAAAGCTCCTCGCAGAAATTCCCCGATTTGTAGACCAAAAGCCTCTGAGGAGGCCTTGATCCACCGTCACGGCGCTGTAACAGCCTTGAGGCACAAGCGCCGACGCTGGACGCGAAGGAGAAGAACCATGGACGCCAAGAATTCCACTACCGCCGTTACCGCTTCCGGCATCAAGGGCATGCCCGACGCATCGCGCAAATACCGCGCCTATCCGCAGATCCAGATCCCTGATCGTACCTGGCCCTCCAAGGTCATCGACAAGGCGCCGATCTGGTGCTCGGTGGACCTGCGCGACGGCAACCAGTCGCTGGTCAACCCGATGGGGCATGATCGCAAGGCCCGCATGTTCAAGCTGCTCTTGGACATGGGTTTCAAGGAAATCGAGATCGGTTTCCCGTCCGCGTCGCAGACCGATTTCGACTTTGCCCGCTGGTGCGTGGAAGAAGGCGGTGTGCCTGAGGACGTGTCTTTGCAGGTGCTGGTGCAGTGCCGCCCCGAGCTGATCACCCGCACCTTCGAGGCGCTGGAAGGCGCCTATCAGCCGATCATCCATTTCTACAATTCCACCAGCGAGTTGCAGCGCCGCGTGGTGTTCGGCAAGGATGTCGCCGGCATCAAGCAGATTGCGGTGGATGCGGCCAAGATGATCACCGACATGGCGGCCAAGGTTGGCGGCGGCTATCGCTTTGAATATTCGCCGGAAAGCTTCACCGGTACAGAACTCGAGGTGGCGCTAGAGATCTGCAACGCGGTTATTGCCGAAGTGAAGCCGACGGCAGACAACAAGCTGATCCTCAATCTGCCTTCGACGGTGGAAATGGCGACGCCGAACATCTATGCGGACCAGATCGAGTGGATGTGCCGCCATATCGACAACCGAG
>JAIXTO010000231.1 GCA_027483885.1 Rhizobiaceae bacterium | reverse complement strand
CGAAGGGTGACATGACGCACGGTATTGCCGGATGCCAGGATGAGAACGGGCCTTGTGGCTTTCCTGCCAAAGACGCTGTTGTCGCCAGCCTTCGCCACGTTCGTCTCCCAGCCAATCCTCAAGGGCCTTCTCTTTAGAAGATTAGAACCTGTTAAGGTTAACGAAGCGTTACGTGGTGTGTATCAGGCGTTGCTGGTGGCCGTCAGTGCCCGGTAGAAGGAGGGTGTGAGGCCGGCTTCGGCGCGAGCGAGATCGTTGAAGGGCGGCTTCAGCGCGCCGCGGAAATTAGCCCGCACGAGATCCCGGAATGTGGCTGCCGGGTCCTTGCGTTCACGCGCGCAGAGGAAGCGGAACCACTTGGCGCCGATGGCGACATGGCCCTTCTCGTCGGTGTAGATCACATCCAGCACGGCTGCCGTTTCATGATCGCCCGTCTCGCGCATCTTGGCCTGCAGCGAGGGCGTTACATCGAGCCCCCGCGCCTCAAGGATAAGCGGCACCACGGCAAGACGTGCAGTCAAATCGTTGCGGGTGGAATGGGCAGCCTGCCAGAGGCCGTCATGGGCGGGCATGTCTCCATAATCGGCACCCAGATCGTTCAGCCGTTTGCGCACCATGCGAAAATGTTTGGCCTCCTCGAAAGCCACCTGCATCCAGCCATCGAAGAAGGAATTCGGCACCGGCTCGGTTGCGTAGCGCGCGACAATATCGAGCGCGAGGTCGACGGCATTCAGTTCGATATGGGCGATGGCATGGAGGATTGCGATGCGGCCCTTGACGGTGTGAAGCGACCGCTTTTCCACCAGTTTCGGCGGCACCAGCTCCGGCTTTGCCGGGCGGCCGGGGCGGTCGGCAAGTGGCGGATCGAGTGGGGAGCGGAGCGAGAGGCGCCGCTCGAACCAGCGGGTGGCCGTCTGCTGCGCCAGTTCCGTCTTCACGTCGAGATCAGCCGACGAAATGGCAAGGATTGCGCCGGCACGCAATGACGATACCGGCGGCAGCGGGATTTTTGGTGTGGCTTCTTGTGGGAGCGGGGCCTCTGTCATGGCCCCGTCCTTGTCACAAGGCCTTCACAGCTTCAAGCACTTCCTGCGCATGGCCCTCGACCTTTACCTTCGGCCAGACGCGGGCGATCGTGCCATCGGCTGCAATCAGGAAGGTCGACCGTTCGATGCCCATGTAGCTCTTGCCGTACATGCTCTTCTGTTTCCAGACGCCATAGGCATTGGCCGCCACCTGTTCCTCGTCGGCGACAAGCGCCACAGACAGGTTATGCTTCTTTACAAACTTGTCGTGCTTGGCCGCCGAATCGGGGGATACGCCGATCACGGTGGCGCCCAGTTGTTCGAACTCGGCGGAAAGGGCCGTAAATTGCAGCGCCTCGGTGGTGCAGCCGCTGGTATCGTCCTTGGGGTAAAAATAGAGAACCACCGGCTTGCCCGACAGGGCCGACAGCGTGATTTCACCACCGCCATCGCGGGGGAGGGTAAAATCCGGGGCTGGCATGCCGCTTGCTAGTTCCGACATAGTTTTCCTTTCTTTCGCCTGCATGTTGGGTAATTGTCGCCGCAATCGATATATACTGGCGCGACATTGGTCCAGATCACCCGAATCGCGGGTGACGCACGCTTTGGAGAAACATGGCGGAAATCAGAGGGGAAAAGGTCAGCTTCCGCCGGAAGGATCTGGTGGCGCTGCATGAGCTTCCCTCGGCGCAGGCGCATGATCCGCTGATCGTGCACTGCCCGCGCGAGCGTTCGCGTGCGCAAGGCATCCTGCGCTTCTGTCTCCTGTTTCTGGCGCTTTGTGCCGGTGCCGTGGTGAGCGGCTTTTTTGCCATCGAAACGGGCATTATCGATGGCGCCTTGAATGCGCGCGCCCAGAGCGCACTCTCCAACGCCATCGGCAATCGCTACAGCGCAACGGTCGGCTCCACCGCCATCCGCTTCGATCACGATTTCCGCCTGGCGCTTGAAGCCCGTGACGTCGATATCGTCGAGGTGGCGACCGGCGAACACCTGACGCGCACCGCCGCCATCCGCCTTGCCATCGATCCACTGGCGCTGATCAGCGGTCGCGTCACGATCCGGCGCATGGAGGCCGACAATATCTCGCTCGATACGGCACTCCTGCCATCCGGTGATCCGATGGACCTGTCGAAGACGCGTGTCGACCGCCTGCCGGCAGCGCTCGAACAGGCGTTCCAGCGGCTGGACGAGGCGCGCGGCATTATCGAGCGCACCGGAACCGGCCTTGTGCGCATCAACGGTATCAACATCCAGTTTCCACCGGACCGTGAAGGCAAGGTTTCCACGCTTCTCATCAATGACCTGAAGCTGACGCTGACGCAGGAAGGCATGGTGGCGCTGACCGGCATCATGGAACTGGATGGGCGGCGCGCTGATCTCAACGTGCAGGCAACCGCCGTCAATGGCGTGACGCGATCCCTGAAAGCGCACGTGGCCGGCCTCGACATGACGCCCTTCCTGCTGCAGCGCATGCCGGATGGAGAGCCGCGCGAGGGCCTGCAGGGCGCCATCGACCTCGATATCAACGCGACACGCGATACGCAGGAAACCGACCCGGTGATCGAGGCGAGCATTCACCATGCGCCGGGCTTTTTCTATTTCGATGGCGTCGGCCAGGAACTGTCCGGCGCCGAAGTCCACACTGCCTATGATTTCACCCGAAATTCCATCGAGATCCGGCCGTCGAAATTCCGCTTCGGGCCGACCGTCCTGCCGCTGACCGGCGCCATCGTCGATCTCGACCGGCTGAATCCTGCGGAAAAGCGCCCCGGTTTCGGCCTCAGCACGCTGATCAGCGGCGGCCATGCGCAGGCCGCCAATGGCGGTGAGCAGCCCGTGCTCTTCGATCTCAATGCCAGCGGCCGATATTTTTCTGCCGATCGCGTGCTCGAATTTGATGACATGAAGGTTTCCAGCCCCGCCGGTCAGATGGCGGGCTCGCTGAAGGTGCATTTCCCCGGCGTTGTTTCCCCGGAAATCAGTTTTGGCGCGCAATTGCCGCGCATGGATGTGGCCGGTGTCAAGCAGCTCTGGCCGTTCTGGATGGCGCGCAAGGCGCGTGACTGGGCCGTCGCCAACATGTTCGGCGGCACTGTCACCAATGGCTCGATCTCGGTCTTTATCCCGGCCGGGCGGATGCATGGGCCGGGCATCCCCCTGCAGCTCGACAGCAACGAGCTGAACATCGGTTTCGACATTGCCGATACCCGGCTGACCCTTCCCGGAGACCTGCCACCGGTGCGCGATCTCGCCGGCCATGTGGACGTGCGTGGCGAACGTATCGAGGTGGGGGTGAAAAAAGCAGCGTCCTATTTTCCCTCCGGGCGCAGCGTAACCGCAGACGGCGGCAAGTTTACCATCGCCTCCACCTACACACAGCCGCTGATGGCCGATCTTGCGCTCGACGTGTCGGGCTCTGCCGATGCGCTGGCGGAACTTGCAAGCTTCAAGCCGATCGAAGGCCTGAAGAATACGCCCTTCAAGCCCGAAGACTTCAAGGGGAATGGCCGCGCGGCAGTCAAGGCCCGCTTTGGCCTGGTCAGCGCCCAAAATCCGCCAAAGCCCTCCTTTGCGGCCAATATCGATCTCCTGAACGTTGATGTCGGCCAACCGATTGCCGGGCGAAAGATTGGTAATCTGGAGGGTGATCTCGATATCGACGGAAGTGCTGCCCGTCTCTCCGCCAAGGGCACCATCGATGCCGTTCCGGCACAGATCAAGCTTGTCGAGCCGATCGGCAAGACGTCGGAGGTGGCGCGAGACCTGGTGGTCACGGCATCGCTCAACAACGAGCAGCGGGAAAAACTGGCGCCCGGCCTGTCCGATATCATCAACGGCACCGTGGCCGTGGAGGTCAAGCGCATCGATGATGACCGGCAGAGCGTCAAGCTCGATCTCGGGCGCGCGGTGCTGTCCGTGCCGGGGGTCGGCTGGACGAAGGGAAGCGGCATTCCGGCAACTGCTGCGTTCGAACTGAGCGAAAAAGACGGCGGCGCCGATATTCATGGGCTGGATGTGACCGGCGATGGTTTTGGCGTGCGCGGCGACCTGAAGATGGGGAGCGGCGGGCTGGTCTCTGCCGATTTCTCGCAGGTCCGCCTGTCACCTGCCGATGATCTTGCCGTGTCCGTGCGACGTTCCAAGGGCACGTATGATATTTCCGCCTCCGGCAAGGCCGCCGATCTGCGCCCCGTTCTCCAGCAGATCCGCGCGCAGGGTGGCAGTGGCAGTGGCGGCAAATCCTCCGGCAGCGCACGTGTGCGGGCAAAACTCGACCGCGCCATCGGCTTTAACGATGAAAGCCTCGGCAATGTCGATTTCTCGCTTTCGCTGCGCGAGGGCAAGCTGAGCGGGGTGGACTTGAATGCGGTGACCGGTAGCGGACAGGCTGTTGTGGCCCAGACGGCCGGCAGCGACGGCGGTGAAGTTATCACATTGACCAGTGGGGACGCCGGTGCGCTTGTGCGTTTCGCCAATCTCTACGATCATATGCGCGGCGGATTGCTCAACATTCGCCTCAACAACGAGGCGGCCGGCGACATGAGCGGGTCGGTCGATATCCGCAGCTTCTCGCTGGTGAACGAAAACCGCCTGCAATCCATCGTCTCCACGCCGGTTGGCGAAGACGGGCGAAGTCTCAATTCCGCAGTCAAGCGCGACATCGATGTCAGTTCGGAAAAGTTCCAGCGCGCCTTTGCCCGCGTGGTTTATCGCGGCGGTGCGCTTGGTGTTGAAAACGGCGTGGTCCGCGGGGAGCAGATCGGCGCCACGTTCCAGGGCATGCTGCGCGATGCCGCTGGTAACATGGACATGACAGGCACCTTCATGCCCGCCTATGGCCTCAACCGGCTGTTTGCGGAATTGCCGATCATCGGTGCCATTCTCGGCAATGGCCGTGACCGCGGACTTTTGGGCATTACCTTCAAGGTCGTGGGTCGCTTCGACCAACCGAAACTGACGATCAACCCTCTGTCTATCATCGCGCCCGGCGTTTTCCGCCAGATCTTCGAGTTCCAGTAAAACGTGAACGTTGCCGGCCATGCACGCGATCGAGAACGAAAAAGTCCGGCGCGATGGCCGGACTTATTATGCTTTAAAGACGTATTAGCCGATCAGGCGGGGCGCACCAGGATGTGCTTCTTCTTGCCAAGCGACAGCTTGATCACGCCGTCACCTGTCACGTCGCCTGTGCCGATTACCTTGCGCTCGTCGGCAACCGCCTGGTCGTTGATGCGCACCGCACCGCCCTGAACATGACGGCGGGCTTCGCCGTTGGAGGCGGCAAGGCCTGCCTTCACGATGAGGGCGAGCAGGCCAATGCCGGCGTCCAGTTCTCCAGCCGAAAGGTCGATCGACGGCAGGTTGTCGGAAAGCTGGCCTTCCTCGAAGGTCTTGCGCGCCGTCTCGGCCGATGCGTCTGCGGCCGCCCTTCCGTGCAGGATGGCGGTCACTTCGGTCGCAAGGATTTTCTTGGCCTCGTTGATTTCCGAGCCGCCCAAGCTCGCAAGCTTCTTGATCTCGTCCAGCGGCATCGTTGTGTAGAGCTTCAGGAAACGCTCGACATCGGCGTCTTCCGTGTTGCGCCAATATTGCCAGAAATCATAGGCCGAGAGCATATCGGCGTTCAGCCAGACGGCGCCGTTCATCGACTTGCCCATCTTGGCGCCTGACGATGTTGTCAAAAGCGGCGAGGTCAGCGCGTAAAGCTGCGGCGTGCCCATGCGGTGGCCGAGATCGATGCCGTTGATGATGTTGCCCCACTGATCCGAGCCGCCCATCTGCAGCCGGCATCCGTAGCGCTGGTTCAACTCGACGAAGTCGTAGGCCTGCAGGATCATGTAGTTGAATTCGAGGAAGGACAGCGACT
>JAIXTO010000017.1 GCA_027483885.1 Rhizobiaceae bacterium | reverse complement strand
CTCCATCGAGGCACCACACTGATTCGGAGGCGGACGAATGATCGTAGTGGTTGATGAGCGTGAGCTTGTTAAAGAGGGTTACACCTCACTTTTTGGACGCGAGGGAGTTCCCTCGACTGGGTTTGATCCGAAGGAATTCGGAGAATGGGTCGCTACGGCGGCAGACACGGATATCGACGCCGTGGAAGCTTTCCTGATCGGCCAGACCGGACGCGCACTCGAACTGCCGCGGGCCATCCGCGAGCGGACGACCGCACCGGTCATTGCCGTCAGCGATCAGCATTCGCTGGAAGCAACGCTTGCCCTGTTCGACAGCGGCGTCGACGATGTGGTGCGCAAGCCGGTTCATCCCCGGGAGATTCTGGCCCGTGCCGCGGCGATCCGCCGCCGGCTCAAGGCAATTTCCAATTTCACCGATGTCGGCCCCATCCGGGTGTTTTCCGACGGACGCGATCCGGAAATCCACGGCGACATCTTCCCGCTGCCGCGCCGCGAGCGCCGCATCCTGGAATACCTAGTCGCCAACCGTGGCCGTCGCGTTTCCAAGACCCAGATCTTCAACGCGATCTATGGCATCTTCGACGAGGAAGTTGAAGAAAACGTCGTGGAAAGCCACATCAGCAAGCTGCGCAAGAAACTGCGCAAGAAGCTCGGTTTCGACCCGGTCGATTCCAAGCGCTTCCTCGGCTACTGCATCGACTGGAACTGACACAGTTTCGCCTGCGAGCCAGCCCCGATTCATTCGTGATTATCCATATACAACCCCGGAAATCGACGTCGGTTTCCGGGGTTGTATTTTGTCTGCCTTATGAAAGCGTCGAGGGAAAGGTCCCGGATGGAATAGCGGCGAGCTGCCGCTGGAAAGGTGAAGACAGACAGCTTCACGCAAGGCCCGCCATCTAGTGTCCACACCATAGGCAATACGGGGATTTTGATATGAGCCTTTACGGAACGATGCGGACCGGTGTGTCCGGGATGAACGCCCAGGCAAATCTCCTGGGCACGGTTTCAGACAACATCGCCAATTCAAGCACGGTCGGCTACAAAAAGTCGTCCACGCAGTTTTCATCGATGATTTTGCCGTCTTCGAACGGCTCCTACAATTCGGGCGGCGTCAACAGCACGATCCGTTATTCCATCAACGACCAGGGGTCGTTCACCTACACGACGTCCTCCACCGATCTTGCCATCAATGGCGAAGGCTTCTTCATCGTGCAGGGCAGCGACGGCGTCGATTATCTGACGCGCGCCGGCAATTTCGAGATCCAGGACGATGGCTCGCTGCAGAACGCCGCAGGCTTCACCCTGATGGGTTATCCCTATTCCTCGACCGAAGATCCGACGATCGTCATCAACGGCTTTGAAGGCCTGACCGAGATCAATGTCGCCGCCGGCGGCCTGAAGTCCACGGCCTCGAGCGCCGGTACCGTCAGCGGCAACCTGCCGGGCAATGAGGCGGTCGGTTACACCAAGAAATCGTCGCTTGTGGCTTACGATTCGCAGGGCAATTCGAGAACCCTCGATCTCGTCTACACCAAGGCCTCCGAAAACAGCTGGACGCTCGACGTCCAGTATAACGGCGTCTCGGTGACCGGCCAGGTCGCATCCGGCTCCACCACGGCTGCCGTCAACGGCAACCTCTATGCCACGGCTGCCACCGGCGCCACCTATTCCACCAAGTCCTTGGCCTATGACAGCACGGGCGCTGCCCACACCCTGAACTATAACTACACCAAGACGGCGACCGGCTGGGATCTGGAAGTGCTGGACGGCACGACCTCGATCGGCACCTCGTCCCTGACCTTCGATGCTGCCGGCGTCCTCACCAGCTCGTCCACCATGACGACGACGGCAAGCGGTTCGCTTGGTGCATTGACCGTCGATCTGTCCGGCCTCAGCGCTGGCACGGGCGTCTCGTCGATCATCGGATCGTCGAATGGCAATGGCACTGGCTACGAATTGTCCTTCGACGGCGCCGGCGCGCTGCAAAGCCCGACCAGCATCACCACGACGGCCCAGGCGATCGGCGGTGCCACGCTGAGTGGCCTCACGCTCGACATCTCAGGCACATCGCAGAAGGGCGCGGACTATTCGGTCACCGGCAATATCAACGGGCAGGGCGCAAGCTCGGTCGACAAGATCGAGATCAGCAAGGATGGCATCGTGTCCATCCTTTATGAAAACGGTCAGTCCATTCCCTCCTATCGTATCGCCATGGCGATGGTGCAGAGCCCCAACAACCTCAATCCGCTTGCCGGCAACGTCTACTCGCAGAGCAACGATTCCGGCGTCGTCGTCATGGGGTATGCGGGCAGCAGCGGCTACGGCGAGATCCTCTCGGGGGCGCTTGAAGATTCCAACGTCGATATCGGCGAGGAACTCACCGAGATGATCCAGGCCCAGCGGAATTACACCGCAAACTCCAAGGTCTTCCAGACCGGTTCCGAACTTTTGGAAACGCTGGTCAACCTCAAGAGGTAATCGCGTAACGTCTCGAAAAGGTTAGTCAAATGTCGCTCTCCACAGCATTGTCCACCGCACAGTCGATCTTCAACAACACCGGGACGCAAACCTCGGTCACGTCGACGAACATTTCCAACGCCCAGAACGCCAACTATGTCCGGCGCACTGCAGTTTTGGTCACCGCGGGCAATGGTGCGCTCGTGGCCGGCACCGAGCGGGTGCAGAATTCGACGCTCTTTCGCCAGACCATTGCAAGCACGTCGCTGGCCAGTGGCCAGACGACGCTGCTCAACGGGCTGGAAGAAATCCGCGGCCTGCTTGGCAATAACGACTATGACACCTCGCCGAGCACGCGGCTGAGCACGCTTCTGACCAATCTCGATGCCTATGCGGCAAAACCAAACGAGGCAACACTTGCCTCGACGGCTGTTTCCTCCGCGCAGGATGTCGTCGATACCCTGAACAATGCCGCCAGCGAAGTGCAGGCCATCCGCACCCGTGCGGATGCCGAGATCAAGAGCCAGGTCGACACGCTGAACAACCTGCTCAGCCAGTTCGAAAGCGCCAATACCGAGGTGATGCGGGCGACCGTGTCGAACTCCGACGCCAGCAATGCGCTCGACACACGCGATACGTTGCTGAAGCAGATTTCGGAAATCGTCGGCATCTCCACCGTCTCGCGCCCCGGCGGCGACGTTGCCATCTATACCAGCGACGGCACGACCCTGTTTGAGAAGGTCCCGCGCACGGTCTCCTTCCAGCCGACGGCCACCTATACGGCCGGCACCACTGGCAATGCCATCTATGTGGATGGCGTGGCCATGAAGGCCGGCAACGGTTCCGATACGGATGCCAGCGGCTCGCTCCAGGCCCTCTTGCAGATCCGCGACGACATTGCGCCGAAGTTCCAGAGCCAGCTCGACGAAGTGGCGCGCGGCCTGATCGTCGCCTTTGCCGAAACCGGCCCGACCGGTACGCTCACGCCGAAGGCCGGCCTCTTTACCAATGGCGTCGATGACAGCGTGCCCTCCAGCGGCACCGTGATCGCGGGCCTTGCCGGCAGCATTTCCATCAATGCCGCCGTGAAGAGCAATCCGCAGCTTTTGCGCGATGGCGGCATCAATGGTGCAAGCTATGTGGTCAATACGCAAAGCTCGGCCGGCTTCTCGACGCTTCTCGACAGCTATTCCCAGGCGATGCAGACACCCCAGGCCTTCGATGCCTCGACCGGCATCGACGGCAATCTGGACGTCATGTCGTTTGCCTCGGATTCTGCCGGCTGGCTCGAAAGCCTGCGCAGCACCGCATCGTCGGCCGAGGAAAGCAAGAGCGCCATGCAGTCGCGTGCGCTGCAGGCCTATTCCAGCGAAACGGCCGTCAGCCTGGATGAGGAACTGTCGCTGCTGCTCGATATCGAACAGTCCTACAAGGCTGCGACCAAACTCGTCAGCACCATTGATGAAATGATGCAGGCGCTTCTGTCGGTGGCGGGATAAACCATGAAAACCTCTTTCAGCTCGACCGTTTCCATCCAGACCAGCCTGCGCCAGGCCATGGCCAAGGCGCAGAGCGAACTCGTCAAGGCCAATGAGGAAGTCACTACCGGTGTGCATGCCGACATGGGCGTGGCGCTGGGGGGCAGCACGTCCCGCAGTATCGACCTCAGCCGTGATGTCATGCGCATTGATGCGCAGCTCACCACCAACTCGATTGCCGAGCAACGCCTGGATTCCTCCGAGGAAGCGCTGTCGAAGCTGTCCGACGTCAGCCAGAAAGTGCTGGATTCGCTGGCGGCGCTGACGGACAGCACCTCGACGCTTGGAGATGCGCGCGCCGTGATCGGCAGTGCCATGGACACGTTCACGGATATCGCCAACACCTCGGTCACCGGTGAATACCTGTTTGCCGGCACCAATACCGACGTCAAGCCGCTCACCTCCTATTCCGAAGCCAGCTCGCCCTTCAATGCCGCGGTTGATACGGAGCTGAATTTCTACCTGACGAGCAACGGCATCGCGTCCGCCGAGACCATGACGCCGGCGCAGATGCAGAGTTTCCTCACCGATCTCGAGGGCAAGTTCAACGGCACCACGGCACTGAGCGACCCACCGCATACCGGCCTTGGCGGCCAGGATTTCTGGTCGAACTTCGTGTCGGATGCCAGTGACACCAACATGACGACGCGCATCAGCGCAACGGAAGTGGTGGCCACCTCGACCAATGCCAACAGCAGCGGCTTTCGCAGCTTCATGTTCGCCTCGGTCGTGTCCAGCAAGTTCCTGACGGAGGAAATTCCGGAAAACGTGCGCAGCGTCGTGGTGGAAAAATCCACGTCTGCAATCGGCAAGGCGATTTCCGGCCTCAACAGCCAGCGCTCCGAGATCGGGCTTTCGTCGCAGCGCGTCAAGCAAGCGGACGAGACCCTCGAAGCGCAGAAAACCATCATCGAAACGCATCTGAACGATCTTCAGGGCATCGATGCCTACGAAGCATCCACCCGGGTCACGTCGCTGCAGGCGCTTCTCGAAGCGGCCTACACACTGACCTCGCGAATTCAACAGCTGAGCCTTGTGAACTTCCTTTGATGACCGAAGGAAGTTGGTGAAAATGAAGGATACATGAATGTACCAGTTTTCATATGCCGAGATCATGGAGGACGACGTCGCTGACGCCAAGTCCCGTGAGCGGCAGGCACTCGAGCGATCCATCGATCTGCTGAAAGCGGCACGCGATGCGCCGCCGCACGCACGTCAGACGATCGAAGCACTTTTCTACACCCGGCGCGTCTGGACCAGGTTCATCGAGGACCTGCGCCAGCCGGAAAACGAACTGAATGTCGAACTCCGAGCCAATCTCATCTCCATTGCCCTCTGGATCCTCAAGGAATGCGAACGCATCAGGCGTCGTCAGTCCGACAACTTCCAGGGCATCATCGACGTGACAACCATCATCAGGGATGGACTTAAATGAAAAGTACGCTGCGCATCTCGCTGAAATCCGGCGAAAGAATCTTCATCAACGGCGCCGTCCTGCGGGTGGACCGCAAGGTCGCGCTGGAATTCCTCAACGACGTGACCTTCCTTCTGGAAAACCACGTCCTCCAGCTGGAAGACGCCACGACGCCTCTGCGTCAGCTTTATTTCATTGCGCAGATGATGCTGATCAACCCCGAGGGGAAAGACCAGTCGCTGACGATGTTCCGCAAGTCCATCACCATGCTGCTCTCCTGCTTCCATGATGACGAGGTTCTGGCGGAACTGAAGCGCATCGATGCCATGGTGGCGAGCGGTCGCGCCTTTGACGCGCTGAAGGCGATCCGCGGGCTCTATGCCATCGAGGACCGCATTCTCAACAACCAGGAAATGACGCCGGCAACGGTTGAGCAGATCCGTCGGGAGATCGCACCATGGCGGTAGACCCGGTCACCACGACGACGGCGACTGCGGCATCCAACCCCTGGGCCAATGCCGGCGCCTCGTCCACTGACAAGAACAATGCCAGCCTGAACTATGACAGCTTCCTGAAGCTGCTCATTGCCCAGATGAAAAACCAGGATCCGACCGATCCGATGGATGCATCCGAGCAGATCTCGCAGCTGGCGTCGTTCTCGCAGGTGGAGCAGACCATCCAGACGAACACGCATCTGAAGAGCATGCTGCAGGCCGAGGCGCTGACGCGGGCCGGCGATCTCGTCGGCAAATATGTCAAGAGCGCCGACGATACGGTCACCGGCAAGATCAAGGAAGCGCAGGTTTATTCGGACGGTCTCATCGCCGTCACCGAAAACGGCGACAAGGTGCTCATGCAGGCTGGCGTCATCCTGTCGAACGATCCGATCACCGACACGGAATCCTCGACGTCGGACAGTTCGACCGATACAAGCAACTGATCGAATCATCCCTGGATGTAACAGGGAAGGAGTGGCTCAATGAATGAAGCCGACGCACTCGAAATCATGCAGGCGGCGATGAGGACGGTCCTCGTCGCCTCCGGCCCCGCGGTCCTTGCGGCCATGGTGGTAGGGGTGGGCATCGCCTTTCTCCAGGCTCTCACCCAGATCCAGGAAATGACGCTGACCTTCGTTCCGAAGATCGTTGCCATCCTGCTCGCTGTCGGGCTGTCGGCTCCGTTCATCGGCAGCCAGATCTATCTGTTTGCAGAGCTTGTCTTTTCGCGCGTGCAGTCGGGTTTCTGACGCCGCTTCACACCGATGCCTGCGCAAGGTTCAGCCATCCTCGCGCAAGCTTCGACCTCTAGGGTTGTCATGAACTGGCGTGACCTCCGTTGCGCCGCCTTCTCATGAAGAGACGGAACCCATGGCGCAACCACCCTCACTCTCCATTCCCAAGGTCGCTCCGGACGGCCGGGATATCGGTTTTGCCCTTGGCATCATCGCTATCCTATGCATCCTGTTCCTGCCGATCCCGACCTTCCTCATCGATATGGGACTGGCGTTTTCCATCGCCTTTTCCGTGCTGATCCTGATGGTGGCATTGTGGATCGAGCGGCCGCTTGATTTCTCGTCCTTCCCGACCATTCTCCTGATCTCGACGATGATCCGCCTGTCGCTGAACATTGCGACGACCCGCGTCATCCTCAGCCACGGGCACGAGGGACACACCGCCGCCGGCGGTGTCATTGCCGGCTTTGCCGAGTTGGTGATGTCGGGCGACTTCCTGATCGGGGTGATCGTCTTCCTCATCCTGGTGACCGTGAACTTCATCGTCATCACCAAGGGTGCGACCCGTATCGCTGAAGTTGGCGCACGGTTCACCCTCGATGCCATTCCCGGCAAGCAGATGTCGATCGATGCGGACCTTTCGGCCGGCATCATCGACGAAAAGCAGGCGCAGCATCGCCGTCGCGAGCTGGAAGAGGAAAGCATGTTCTTCGGCGCCATGGACGGTGCCTCCAAGTTCGTGCGCGGCGATGCCATCGCCGGCCTCCTCATCACCGCCATCAACGTCTTCGGTGGCATCATCATCGGTTATTTCCGCCACGGCATGGAAATCGGCGAAGCTGCCGACGTGTTCGTGCGGCTGTCGGTGGGCGATGGCATCGTCGCACAGATCCCGGCGCTCATCGTGTCGCTGGCTGCCGGCCTTCTGGTATCGCGCGGCGGAACACCCGGCACGGCCGACAAGGCCGTCATCGACCAGCTTGGCGGCTATCCGCGCGCGCTGTCGCTTGCGGCCTGCCTGATGGGCATTCTGGCAGTCGTGCCAGGCCTGCCGTTCCTTCCCTTCGTCACGCTCGGCGGCATCATGGCCTTCGGCGCATGGATGGTTCCGCGTCGCCTGGCTGCCGAAACCAAGGCGCGTCGCGACACGGAAGAAAAGAAGGTCATCCAGACCAAGGAAGCCGAGAAGGATTCCGTCAAGTCGATGCTGAAGACGGCCGAGATCGAGCTGGCGCTCGGCAAGCAGGTCTCCACGCGGCTTCTCGGCGCGCATCAGGAACTGGCCTTTAGGGTCGGCAAGATGCGCAAGAAGTTTGCCACGCAGTACGGCTTCGTCGTGCCGGAGATCAAGGTCGCCGACGATATCTCCATCCCGGAAAAATCCTACCAGATCCGTATCCACGGCACGACGATCGCCTCCAATTCGCTGCGCGTCGGCGACGTGCTTGTCGTGACCGGCTCCGGCCGCAAGCCGAGCATTCCCGGCGACGAGATCCGCGAACCCGCTTTCGGCATGCCGGCCGTGTCCATTCTCGAAGCCTTTGCCGATGACCTGAAGCGCGAGGGGTTCCACCCCATCGACAACGTCTCGGTTGTCCTGACGCATCTCTCCGAAGTCATCCGCAACAACCTGCCGCAGCTTTTGTCCTACAAGGACGTCAAGGTGCTGATCGACCGGATGGACCCGGAATACAAGAAGCTGGCGGACGAGATCTGCTCGTCGCACATGTCCTATTCCGGCCTGCAGGCGGTGCTGAAACTGCTTCTGGCCGAGCGTGTCTCCATCCGCAACCTGCATCTCATTCTGGAAGCAGTGGCGGAACTTGCGCCGCATGTCAGAAAGACTGAGCAGATCGTCGAGCATGTGCGGGTGCGCATGGCCCAGCAGCTCTGCGGCGATCTCGCCGACAATGGCGTGCTGCGCGTGCTGCGTCTCGGCAGCAAGTGGGACCTGTTGTTCCACCAGGCGCTGAAGCGCGATCCCAAGGGCGACGTGGTGGAATTCGACATCGATCCGCGCGCACTCGAGGAGTTCAGCGAGCAGGCGAGCAAGGTTATCCGTGAATTCATGGATCGTGGCCTGCCTTTCGTGCTTGTCACCTCGCCCGAAACACGGTCCTATGTGCGCATGATCATCGAACGCCTGTTCTCGACGCTTCCCGTGCTGTCGCATGTGGAACTCGCCAAGGGGCTCGACATCAAGATATTGGGCTCGATTTCATGATAACAGACCCGCAGGGGATAATGCTTGCTCTCTTCCTGGCGTTTTGCCGGATGGGTGGCTGCATTCTGACCCTGCCGGGTTTTTCGAGCGCCCGCCTGCCGACAAATATCCGGTTGATGGTGGCAATCGCCGTCTCGATGGCGATCCTGCCGGTGATCTGGGACAGCGTCTATCCGAACGCATCGGCGCCGCCGGGCACCTATATCGGCCTCATCGCGTCTGAAACGCTTGTCGGCGTGATGTATGGCATGATTGCCCGCTTCTACGTGCTTGGCCTGCAATATGCCGGCGCAATCCTTGGCATGTCGATCGGTTTCACGGCGCCCGGCGGCCACGATATCATCGAGGATACCTCGGAATCCTCGGTCACCAGTCTCATCACCTTTTCCGGGCTGATGCTGTTGTTCATCATGGATTTCCATCACATGGTGTTTCACGCGCTGATCGATTCCTACAAGGCAACGCCGGTCGGCGCACTCGTCGAGCCGCAGAAAATGCTGATCACGCTCACCGATACGCTGCGCGCCTCCACCTCCATCATGCTGCGCCTCGTCAGCCCTTTCCTCATCTACGGGCTGCTGTTCAACGTGGCGATCGGCCTCGTCAACAAGCTTGCGCCGCAGATCCCGGTCTACTTCATCTCGACGCCCTATCTGATCACCGGGGGCGTGTTTATGCTCTATCTCGCCATCGCCGCCATGATGCGGCAGTTCGCCGACGGATTTCCGGCGGTCTTCAACTCCTTCTGAGGCGGCCATGGCAAGCAGCGGACAACCGAGATCCAAAAAACTCAAACGGCTCGTCGCCGTGCAGCGGCATCTGGAAAAGATGGCCGAGGGCGAGCTTGCCGCGACCACCGTGCAGCGCGTCGAAGTGGGCCAGCAGATGGATCTGGTCATCGATGCCATCGGCTCGATGACGCCGCTGCACATGCAGTTCTCGCGCAATTATTCCGAACGCTTCGGCCGCCTGATGATCAAGGACAAGCAGCTTGCCGGCGTACAGCAGGTGCTGGAGGCCCGTGTCATCCGCGAGCGCACCAAGGGCGACCGTCTGGAAGAACACATGAAGGATGCGCGTGACGACGAAGACCGCGAACGCGATGACAACGCCATCTATGATCTCCTGGAAATGACCCTGCTTCCGGGCAAGGCAAAGCCATTCTGACAATCTGTCCGATTCGTTGCCGCCTAGACGCGGGAACCGGCCTTTCCGCGGTGCCCGGCAGCGGCTTTCAGCGTAAGCGCTGCATTTCAGACGAACAGGGCGCCGGTTCCTGATTTTCATAAATACTTTTCAAAAACAAAAGGTTGAGTTCTTTACTCGGCACCGCTTCGTCAGGCTTCCTCCTCTGTTTTTGTCCGATCGCGGTCACGCCAGCCTGCAGCAAGCTTCACCCCGCATAGTCTCGCCACTCAGACGAAAGGAAGCTCACGTGGCGATCTCTCCTCCCAGCGACCTGGTGCTCGATGTGCTGCGCGCCGCTGACCCCAGCGATGTCCAGGCCGCCCAGGCAAAATTGAAAGCAACCCGCGCGGCCTTTGCCGCCACCAGTCTTGCCTCTGCCGGCACCGGATTTGCCGTGGCCGTCGATCTGCTCGACGGTTCCGAGACCAAAGCCGGTATCGAACGCGCCGAGAAAAAGGCGAAAGCGGCCGACATGCCGCAGGAATATCGCAAGTTCGAGGCCTCCATCCTGCAGACCTTCGTCAACTCGATGATGCCGAGTGACAGTGAGCAGGTCTATGGCAAGGGCTCGGCCGGCGAGTTCTGGAAAAGCATGATGTCGGAACAGATCGCCGACCAGATCTCCAAGAGCGGCGGCGTCGGCATTGCCGAGCAGGTCTATTCTCAGGCGCTGCAGAAGGCCCGCAGCCAGGGTGAGGTCAATGCGCGCACCGACGAGGATGACCGCAGTCGGACGCTCTCCATGATCAACGACTTTGAACGTAAGGTATTCGACCTTGCACCGGCCGAACGGGGCGAGGCGTGACAATGCAGCATAGCGGAACCGAAAACATGGAAGTTATCTCCAACGATTATCGCATCAAGACGGTTCTTGGCCGGCTGGAGATGATTGTCGACAACGAGAATGAACGGATCGGCAAGGATCCGCAGTTCGACCTCAAGGTGTCGAACGCGCACAAGAGCCGTTGCCTCTATGAGTTGACGATGCTGTTCCGCAGCACCAGCCCGCAGGAGCTGGCCGTTAACCACATCGAACAGATGCACGCGTTGAAGGTGAAGCTGGCGCTGAATGCGCGGCGGGTGGAAGCGCATCTGAATGCCGTGCGCACCGTGGCAGACCTTCTGAAGAACGCCGTGCGCGACGCCGATGGCGACGGCACCTATACCCAAGAACAATTCTATTACAGCGAATCCTGATGGTTAAGCTCATTATCACCGGTCTGTGGGTCTGCGTCGTCACCTTGGGTGCGGTGTATTTCTCCGTGAAGATGTCGGCGCCGCCCCCGCCGGTGGATGAGTCACAACTGCTGAAAGACAAGTCCGAACTGGTGAAGGGCGAGGCGATCAACGTGCCTGTCCTCGCCAACGGCGCCGTGCAGGGCTATTTCATCACCCGCATCTCATTCCTTATGGATAAGGAAAAGGTGAAGGGTCTGCACCTGCCGCTGACCGAAATGATGACCGACGAGCTGTTCACCCTGCTGGTG
>JAIXTO010000020.1 GCA_027483885.1 Rhizobiaceae bacterium | reverse complement strand
TGACCATCCGCGTCAGCCAGGGCGAGCGCGAAATGGCGCAGGACAACAAGCTGCTCGGCCAGTTCGACCTCGTTGGCCTTCCGCCGGCACCGCGCGGCATGCCGCAGATCGAAGTCACCTTCGACATCGACGCCAACGGCATCGTGCAGGTTTCGGCCAAGGACAAGGGCACCGGCAAGGAACAGCAGATCCGCATCCAGGCCTCCGGTGGTCTCTCCGACGCCGACATCGAGAAGATGGTGAAGGACGCCGAAGCCAACGCCGAGACCGACAAGAAGCGTCGTGCCGTGGTGGAAGCCAAGAACCAGGCCGAAAGCCTCGTTCATTCGACGGAAAAGTCGCTGCATGAATACGGTGACAAGGTTTCCGAGGCGGACCGCAAGGCCATCGAGGATGCTATCGCTGCCCTGAAGGCTTCGACCGAAGTATCCGAGCCGGATGCAGAAGACATCACTGCCAAGACGCAGACGCTGATGGAAACCTCCATGAAGCTCGGCCAGGCGATCTACGAAGCCCAGCAGAAGGCGGAAGCCGGTGCCGAGGGCGGCAAGCACGAAGACGGCGTCGTTGATGCCGACTACGAGGAAATCAAGGACGACAAGAAGTCGGCCTGAGGTTTGACTGCTTAACCTGTAATCGAGTAGACATCCGGCTGCCCCAGTGCAGCCGGACCCCTTTCGGGAGCCGTTACCTCCATGGCAAAAGCTGACTTTTACGAAACGCTGGGTGTCGGCCGCACCGCTGACGAGAAGGAGCTGAAAAGCGCCTTCCGCAAGCTTGCGATGAAATATCATCCCGACAAGAATCCCGGCGACGCTGAATCCGAGAAGAAGTTCAAGGAACTCAACGAAGCCTACGAGACCCTGAAGGACCCGCAGGAGCGGGCAGCCTACGACCGGTTCGGCCATGCGGCCTTCGAACAGGGCGGCATGGGTGGCGGTGGTGGCGGCGGCTTTGCCGGCGGTGGCGGTTTCTCAGACATCTTCGAAGACATCTTTGGCGAAATGATGGGTGGCGGGCGTGCGCGCCGCTCCTCCGGTGGACGCGAACGCGGCGCCGACCTTCGCTACAACATGGAAATTTCGCTGGAAGAGGCCTATTCCGGCAAGACCGCGCAGATCCGTGTGCCGACAGCTGTGACCTGCGACGTCTGCACGGGCTCGGGCGCCAAGCCCGGCACGCAGCCCAAAACCTGCGGCACCTGCCAGGGGTCCGGCCGGGTGCGCGCAAGCCAGGGTTTCTTCTCCGTCGAGCGCACCTGTCCGACCTGCCACGGGCGTGGCCAGATCATTCCGGATCCGTGCGTCAAGTGCAACGGCCAGGGCCGCATCACCGAAGAACGGGCACTGTCCGTCAACATTCCCTCGGGCATCGAAGACGGCACACGCATTCGCCTGCAGGGCGAAGGCGAAGCCGGTGCGCGCGGTGGCCCGGCGGGCGATCTCTACATCTTCCTGTCAGTCAAACCGCATGAGTTTTTCCAGCGCGACGGAGCAGACCTTTATTGCGCCGTGCCGATCTCGATGACCACGGCAGCGCTTGGCGGCACGTTTGACGTCACCACGCTCGACGGTACGAAATCGCGCGTCTCGGTGCCGGAAGGCACCCAGCCGGGCAAGCAGTTCCGCCTGAAGGGCAAGGGCATGCCGGTTCTGCGCTCGTCGCAGACGGGGGATCTTTATATCCAGATCCAGATCGAAACCCCGCAGAAGCTGACCAAACGCCAGCGCGAACTGCTGCAGGAATTCGAGGAAATCTCGTCGAAGGAAAACAATCCGGAATCGACCGGCTTCTTCGCCCGCATGAAGGAATTTTTTGAGGGGTAAGCTGCGGTCGGCGTAGCCGACAAAACGTGCCAGTGGCACGTTTTGAGCAGCGAACGCCCTGAGCCCAAAGCGAAGGGCCGGGACACGCCAACCAAAAACCGCAGCCCCTCCTCCACCCATCAATCCAACGCTCAGTTGGGGGCAACCGCCCCCTTCGCCCTGCCCCCCCAAAAAACCAACACCCTCACCCCATCGCAGACAAGCTGGTTCCCGTCAGCACGACGGCAAACACCAGGAGGCCGGCAGCGGCGGCGCGATGGATAACGCGCGGTTTCAGGAAGGGTTTATCCGTTTGCGCAATCCGGTGCCCGACCGCGATCCAGCAGCCGGCCGCCAGCACCACCAGCCCGGAAAACAACAAGAGCCACGGAGCAAGCGTCAGAACGTTGCCGTGCGGCAGAAGCACGAGCGCAATGATCAAGGCCTTCGGATTGAGGCAGGTGGTGATGAACACGCCCCGTGCGCCGACCGGTCGCTGTTGTCTCGCCTGCGGGTCCGCCTGCCAGAGACGCAGGGCGAGAAAGAGAACCCAGCAGCCGGCGACAAGCTTCAGGCATTGTGCGAGCAGCGGCCATTCCTGAAACAGCGGCGCGGCAAGGCTTGCCACGGGAATGATGACAGTAAGATAACCAAATATTTCAGCGGCAATCAGCGGCAGGGCGCGGGCAATGCCGCGCTGATAACCGGCGAGCACCATCAGCGTGTTGGTGGGGCCGGGGGTGACGAGTAGCAGCAGAACGGCAAGGCTGAAGTTTGAAAATGTCATCGAAAACAGGCCCTCAGCATTGATTGGACCCGATCTCTAGCAGCGCTGCAGCCGCCCTGCTTGACGAAGATCAACCGGCTTGGGCGAGATTTCAGTAATGCGGCGGCTTGGTGATGGCCGGCGCGTCGAGCGAGCTTTCCTCGAGCGACAGGAAGCGCTCCGTCAACCGGTCGAGCTTGGCGCGGGTCTGCTCAAGCACCTTCCATTGATCGGCCAGCTGCTCGGATAGCTCGTCGATGGTCTTCGTCTGGTAGGCGACGATTTCCTCGAGCTTGACGATGCGGTCGTGTTCAGAATGGGCGTTTTCAGGTTTGATCATATCGGACATGGTGCCTCCTCTACTGCAGGTGCGGTGGAATGGAAAGCGTCGTTCCGGTCTTCAAGAGGCTGTCAGGCCTGCCTCTTGGCCTTGTAGGGCATCAGCATGACAGCCGATGCGGTGACGGCACCGCTGAAGGTAAAGGCCATCGGCACCGACAGGATGAAAATCACCATAAGCGGCGTCTGCGAGCGGGCAACCCGCGTGCCGAGCCCGCCGAGATCAAACCAGAGCAGGCAGAGCGCAACGCCAAGCCCCACCAGAAAGCCGAAAGAAGCATTGATGGCGAGAAAACGCAGCATGCTCACATGGTCTGCCCGCGCCTCCTCCGCCGACATCGGTGAATGACTGCTCTCGGGTTGATGAATGTGCTCGCTGTTCATGGCCCGCTCTCCCCCACGGACTTGTGAATTTCAGCCAATCCTAACATGATTTTCCGCAACCGGTTCCATATTTTCGTGCGGTAAGGCGCGTGCGGGAAAGTGACCTGTTTAAGGGTGGCGGAGCTGCAAAAATCCGGCGCAAGCTTGCCTTCGTCAGGCTGAAGGATTAGCTCCTAATCACGATCAATGCGAAAAATCATGGCGCAGAAAACATCCCTTTCGACACTGAAGCTTTCCGACTTCCGCAACTATGCGGCGGCCTCGCTGTCGTTCGACGCGCGCCACGTGGTGCTGACGGGCGATAACGGCTCCGGCAAGACGAACCTTCTGGAAGCCATTTCCTTTTTGTCGCCCGGCCGGGGGCTTCGCCGCGCCGTGCTCTCGGAGGTGACGCGGGTTGGCGCAAGCGGCGGTTTTTCCGTCTTTGCCGATGTGGATGGACGTGAAGGCGAGGTTGCCATCGGCACCGGCATCGATGGCAGCGAGGAGGCTGTGAGCCGGCGTCTGCGGCTGAACGGCACGCCGGTCAAATCCGTCGAGGAACTCACCGACCATCTGAACGTGCTATGGCTGACACCGGCGATGGACGGGCTGTTTACCGGCGGCTCCTCGGATCGAAGGCGGTTTCTCGATCGGCTCGTGCTCTCGCTTGACCCGGCCCATGGACGCCGGGCTGCCGATTACGAGCGCGCCATGCGCAGCCGTAACAAGCTTTTGTCGGAGGGGCGGTTCGATCCGGCGTGGCTGACCGGCATCGAGGTGCAGATGGCAGAGCTTGGCATGGCCATGGCGGCCGCGCGCTCGGAAATGCTGGATCTTCTCTCCGCCCTCATCGCCCGCGCCGCCTCGCCTTTTCCAACGCCGAGTCTCACCCTTTGCGGTTTCAACGATGACGCTGCGGGGCGCCCGTTTGCCGAGCTGGAAGAGGAATACCTCGCCACCCTTCGTGATGGCCGCTACCGGGATGCGGCCGCGGGGCGTACACTGATAGGCCCGCACCGCGCCGATCTTCTGGTGCGCCACCGCGAAAAAGACATGGATGCCGGGCGCTGCTCCACCGGCGAACAGAAGGCGCTGCTGGTGGGCCTCGTGCTGGCCCATGCACGGCTGACGGCCGACATGACCGGCCATGCGCCGGTGCTGCTGCTCGATGAAATTGCTGCCCATCTGGACGAGGGACGCCGGGCCGCCCTGTTTGATCTGGTCGATGATCTCGGCGGCCAGTCCTTCATGACCGGCACCGATCGCGCGATGTTTTCAGCCCTTGGCGCACGGGCACAATTTTTGACCGTCGCGCAAGGGGCCGTCCATGCCTGATGTCGCAAACGCCTTGGCCATGTTAGGTTGCCCCCCATGGATGTACTGACCCCTGATGAAATCGAACGTTACAAACGCCATATCCTGCTGCCGGAAGTGGGCGGCGAGGGCCAGCGCAAGCTGAAATCGGCCCGCGTGCTGGTGATCGGCGCCGGCGGCCTTGGCGCACCGGTGCTGCATTATCTGGCCGCCGCAGGTGTCGGCACGCTCGGCATTGTCGATGATGACCGGGTGTCGCTCTCCAACCTGCAAAGGCAGGTCATCCACGACAGCGGCACGCTTGGCGACATGAAGACGCAAAGTGCGGCAGACGCCATTGCGCGGCTCAACCCGCATGTGCGCACCCTGCGTTTCGAAGAGCGTTTCGGGCCGGAATTTGCAGCCATGCATCTGGCGCGCTTTCATCTTGTCATCGACGGGTCCGACAATTTCGACACCCGTTATGCGGCAGCCGACGCCACGCAGGCGGCCAAAATTCCACTCGTCACCGGCGCCGTCGGCCGTTTCGATGGCACGCTGACGGTGCTGAAACCCTATGAGACCGATGCGGAGGGCCGGCAGAATCCCAGATATCGCGACCTCTTCCCCGAAGCACCGCCCGAGGGCCTGATCCCTGCCTGCGCAGAAGCTGGCGTCATCGGCGCGCTGACAGGCGTCATCGGCACGCTGATGGCGATGGAAGCGATCAAGCTGATTGCCGGTATCGGCGAACCGCTGGTCGGACGCCTGCTGATCTACGATGCCCTTTCAGCCAGTTTCAACACCATCCGCTACAAACGCCGCACAAAGACCTGACACCAATGATCACGATCAACCCTATCCGCCCGGACTTTGCCGATTGGCAGGGCCTGCTCGCGCTTATCATGGACTCTTTCGCCTATATGGATGGCGTCATCGACCCGCCCTCCTCCGCCCATCGGCTGACGCCGGAGACATTGGCGCAAAAGGCCCGCGACGAGATTGCCTTCCTGGCACACGACGGCGAGACGCTTGTCGGCTGCATGTTCCTGAAGCCGGAGCCGCTCGCCTGCCTTTATGTCGGAAAACTTGCCGTATCGCCGCAAGCGCAGGGGCGCGGTATCGGGAGAAAGCTGCTTCAGGTGGCACAGGCGGAGGCTGCCCGCCTTGACCTTCCGGCACTCCGGCTCGAAACACGCATCGAACTTGTCGGCAATCACGCGACGTTTTCAGCCTGGGGTTTTGAAAAGACCGCTGAAAAAGCCCATCCCGGTTTTCAGCGGCCCACCTTCATCGAGATGCGCAAGCGGCTTGTCCCCTCGGCCTGATCTGCCTTACCGGCTGAAGACCACGCGGGTTTTGGCGACCGGAAACAGGTATTTCGTCACCCAGGCGGTATTGACCACCCGGCCGTCCGGCTGAAGCACCATCGTATCATGGAAGCGCACCGTGTTCGGTTTGGCCGCAGTACCGAGGTTGACGAGATAGGTAAAGCGGGCGGTTTTTCCGTCGATCACCACGTCGGTCGTTCCGATCACATCCTCGCGGGTGCCGGTGTAACGGCCCTCGGCCGTCTTGGTGAAACGCCAGGTCTTGGTGTCCTTTTCGCCGTCGGAAAAGACAAAATCTTCCCGCAACACCAGCGTCTTGCCGTTCCAGCGCCCGGTGAGATCGACGTTAAAGTCGCGCTTCACCCCGTTGATGGCGCTGAACGAGCCCGTCGCGGTTGTCTTGCCTGCAAAATATCGTTCGAACACCAGGTCGGTTGCCTGTGCCGTCCCCGTCAGTGTCAGCATCGAAAGCCCCATCGTGAGCGAGAGCAAAGCCTTTTTCATGACTGCCTCCTTTCATCTCTGATGAGGGTTTACGGCGCGTGTTCCCGGCTGGATCGATGGAGCCCCCAAGAAATACGGTCAAGTTTTCGCGAGGCCCGCAGATCAAACGCTAGCCGTGGCGATTTTTACCGTGGGGACGCGGAATGGATATTCAGAGACGGCTTGGCAAAACGCGGTTTGGCGGGCGATGGCCGTCGAAGAAGGTGCGGATATTGATGATCACCTTGTCGCCCATGTCGATGCGACCTTCGATCGTTGCCGAGCCCATATGCGGCAGAAGCACCGTCTTGCCTTCATGCGCAAGCTTCAAGAGCTTCGGATTGACCAGCGGCTCGTTGGAGAACACGTCGAGACCCGCACCCGCAATCTTTCCCTCACGCAACAGCTGGATCAACGCTGCCTCGTCGATAATGTCGCCGCGCGCGGTGTTGACGATGATGCTCGACGGCTGCATCAGCGCCAGCCGCCGGGCCGACAGAAGATGAAAGGTGGCAGGCGTGGACGGGCAGTTGACCGAGACGATATCGACGCGGGCCAGCATCTGGTCGAGACTGTCCCAATAGGTCGCCTCCAGCTCCTCCTCGGTTGCCAGGTTGACGCGCGAGCGGTTGTGATAATGGATCGACAGGCCAAACGCCTTGGCGCGGCGGGCAACGGCCGTGCCGATGCGGCCCATGCCGACGATGCCGATGCGCTTGCCGCCGATGCGGCGCCCGAGCATCCAGGTGGGCGACCAGCCGGGCCAGCTGCCCGGCGATTCGGTCAGAACCCGCGATCCCTCGATCAGCCGGCGCAGCACCGCAAAGATCAGCACCATGGTCATGTCGGCGGTGTCTTCCGTCAGCACGTTCGGCGTGTTGGTGACGGTGATACCTTTTTTCGCCGCCGCATCGACATCGATATGATCGACGCCGTTGGAAAAGCTGGCGATCAGCTTCAGCTGCGGCCCGGCCGCCTCGATCATCGCCGAATCGATACGATCCGTCACGGTGGGCACCAGCACGTCCGCCGTTTTCATCGCCTGCATCAGCTGTTCGGGCGTTCGCACGATGTCGTCGATGTTCAACTGCGCATCGAACAATTCGCGCATGCGCGTCTCTACCGCATCCGGCAGCTTGCGGGTGATGTAAACCTTGGGCTTTTTCCTGGCGGTCATGGGCGTCCTGCAAGAAGCTCGTTCAGAAGTCGTTAACCAAGATAGGCGACATTCGACGGATCAGGCGTTTTCTACCAGACCCACCGGCGAAGACAAATAAAACCTCACTGAGGACCGGCAGCCGATTCGCCCGACCGGCTTGGGTCTGCCAGCGCCTGAAGACCACACAGAGAAGAAACATGAACCGCTCCATCCGTATCGCCTGTCTTGCAGTCCTGTCCATGGTGGCCGCGGCCGGCTCTCTCCCATGGACGGCACCGGCGTTTGCCCAGGGTGCCTCGAAAGGCGCAAGCGGCCTGCCCCTGCCGCGTTTCGTCAGCCTGAAATCCCGCCGCGTCAACATCCGCATCGGCCCCAGCACCGATTACGCGGTGTCGTGGATGTATATGAAAGAGGGGCTGCCGATGGAAATCATCCAGGAATACGAAAACTGGCGCCGTGTGCGCGATGCCGATGGCACGGAGGGATGGGTTAACCAGGCGCTGCTGTCGGGCGAACGCAGCGCGATCGCCGCCCCCTGGATGCGCAGCAAGGGCCAGGATGTGTTCGTCAACATGCGCCGCGATCCGCAAAGCTCCGCCCAGGTTCTGGCAAAGCTCGAACCCGGCGTCATCATGCGCCTGAAGCAGTGTAACGGCACCTGGTGCCAGGCCATTGCCGGTTCCGTGGAAGGCTGGGTCTCGCAGGCCGAGATCTGGGGCGCCTATCCTGAAGAGGCCTTCAAGTAGACCTCACCCGGTCTAAAGAAGGCCAGCCTCTTCGCCAGCTTCCTTCAGCGACACCATCGGGCGCGGCCCGAAATGCTGGATGACGATGCCGGCGGCAAGGCACCCCAACTTGCCACACACATCGAGCGGCCGGCCCGCCGTGTAACCGGCAAGGAATCCGGCGGCAAACAGATCGCCAGCGCCGGTCGTATCCAGCACCTTGTCAATCTTCAGCGCCTCGATCTTGAAGCGCTCGGACCCGCGCACGACGATGGCGCCGTCTTCGCTCAACGTGACGCAGGCAAGCTTGCAATCGGCGGCGATGTTTTTCAGCGCCAGTTCCAGATCATCGGTCTCGTAGAGCGACAGTGCCTCATGCCGGTTGGCAAAAACGATATCGACGGTGCCGGAGCGCATCAGGTCAAGAAATTCGTCGCGGTAACGGCCGACGCAGAACGGGTCCGACAGTGTCATCGACACTTCGCGGCCGTTTTCGTGGGCAATGCGGGCGCATTCGCGGATGGCTTCCTTGGCGCGCGGCGGATCCCAGAGATAACCCTCGAAATAGGTGACCTTCGACTGGGCCACCACTTCCGGCTCGACATGTTCGGGGCCGAGATCGACGCAGGCGCCGAGAAAGGTGTTCATCGAACGCTCGCCATCGGGCGTCACGAAAATCATCGAGCGGGCGGTCGGCGGAAACGTGCCGTCGGGCTTGGTCTCGTAATGCACGCCCTGGGCGCGAATATCATGGGCAAAGATCTTGCCCAGCTCGTCTTCCGCCACCTTGCCGAAATAGGCCGCGCGCGCGCCAAAACTGGCAACGCCTGCCGCCGTGTTGCCGGCGCTGCCGCCGGAAGCTTCATGGGCCGGACCCATCAGTGAGTAGAGAAGTTCCGCCCGTTCCGCATCGATGAGGTTCATCGCGGCCTTGATGATGCCGTTCTCCTCGAGAAACCGGTCATCGCATCGCGAAATGATATCCACGATGGCATTGCCGATGGTCAGAACGTCGAACTTGCTCATGAAGCCTTCAATCTCCGCGGTTGGCGTCAGTCTCCTCATATAGCTTTCAGAGTTGAAGAAAAGGAAAAAACCGACGCAGAATGCGGCATACCCCGTCATCCTCCCGTCACGAAACCCCGCTATATTCGTAGTCATCGAATTGCTTCCCGGACCACGGATGAACTGGCAGGGAGCGATATCGAGACCCGGTTTCGGGTGACAAGCGGGCTTGATGCCCGCTTTCTTTTTTGGGCGATGCGGCAGACGCGAGGGTTTGTCCCGCGGATGCGAATGGGCTAAACGAGGTATCTCCTCTTTGAAAGCCCTCCCCCCGTGTCAGCTGTCTTCATCAATGTCGCGCCCGTTTTCCTGTTGATCCTCATCGGTTTTCTGGTGGCACGCACCGGTCTGATGCGCGAAGAAACCGGCGATGCGCTGGCCGAATTCGTCTTTAAGATCGCACTGCCGACGCTCATTTTCCGCACGCTGGCGGAGGCGCATTTCGAGGGTGCTTCGCCATTTCGTCTGTGGATCGCCTATTTCGGCGGTGTCGCCGTCACCTGGACGGTCGGGCATCTGGTGGCAAAACACCTGTTCAAGCGTGACGAAAAGATCGGCGTGATTGCGGGCATGTCGTCGGCCTTTGCCAACAATGTCTTCATCGGCCTGCCGCTCGTCGGCCGCTCCGTCGGTGATGACGGGCTTGTCGCCATCTCGATCCTGCTTGCCATCCATCTGCCGCTGATGATGGTGGCCGGCACCATCCTGATGGAACATGCCAGTGCCAAGGTGGATGGCGGCGGACGGCGCAGCATCGCCACGGTCGTCAAACAGGTGGGCGCCAATCTGGTGCGAAACCCGCTGGTGATTGCGCTGACGCTGGGCATTGCCTTTAATCTCTCCGGCCTCGGCGCTCTGCCGGTCGTGCTGAAGAGCGTGGTGGATCAGATAGCCGCCGTCACGGCCGCCTCGGCGCTGATCTCGCTCGGCATGACGCTGAAGAAATACCCGGTGCGCGGCAACCTCTCGCTTGCCGCCATGATGGCAGTTCTGAAGCTGTTGCTGCTGCCGGCGGCTGTCTTTGGCTTTGCCCATCTGCTCGGCCTGTCAAAACCCTGGACGGCGGCGATGGTGCTCACCTCGTCGGTGCCGACAGGCATCAATGCCTGGATCATTGCCACCCGTTTCCGCTCCGGCCAGAGCCTTGCCGCCTCGGTGATCAGCATCACCACCATCTTCGGCGTCGTCTCCGTCAGCTTCTGGGCCTGGTTGCTCAGCTGAACCCCTGACGCGAAAAGGCCCGGACAAGCCGGGCCTTCAGTGGAAATTCGATCGAAACGATCAGTTGGTCGCCGGCGGTGCGGCAGCCGGATCCGGCAGGGGTGCCGGGCTGTCGGACAGCGAACGCAGATAAGCGATGACGTTTGCCCGTTCCTGATCGTTCTTCAGGCCGGCAAAGCCCATGGCCGTGCCCTTGATGTAAGCCTTGGGCGCTGCCAGGAAGTGGTTGAGATGTTCATAATCCCACTTTTCCGCGCCACCCTTGGAAAAGTCCTTGATGGCTGCCGAATAGCTGAAGGCTTCATGTGCTGCGATAGGCCGATTGACGACGCTCCACAGGCCGGGTCCGACCTTGTTGGGGCTGCTCGGTTCGGCCGAATGACAGCTCGCACATTTCTTGAACGAGGTTGCACCCGCGGCCGGATCGGCACTGGCCAGAAGCTGTGCGATCGGCACGGCGGCAGGCGCTGCGGCCGCTGCGCCGCCTTCTGCCGGCGCGTCTTCGGCAACAATGGCAAATCCCGGCTTCTCGGGCGCTTCCGCATGGAAGAGGCCTTCGGAGGCGATCGAGACCGACATCATCACGAAAACAGTGCTGAGCAAGGCCCCCGCGGCCATGTTCGTATAGGAATTCATCCGAGAAAAGCTCCTTCCCGCCCGCCGGCCCACCCGCCGGAATCACAGGCGTCCCACCTTGAAATCCATTGAAAGCTATGTCTTTTGCAGGATCGGTGCAACCTGAATCACATTGCCGCCCCTGAGACCTTTTGCCATCCCATCGGCAATGCCAGAAGAGAAACCAATGCACAATACGGCTTTTGACAAGACGCTCGTTCTCATTCCGGCCCGAATGGCCTCCACACGCCTGCCGGGAAAGCCGCTTGCCGACATCAACGGCGCCCCGATGATCGTACAGGTGGCGCGCCGCGCACGGGAAGCCAATGTCGGCCGCGTCATGGTGGCCGTCGACGATCAGGACGTCTTCAACGCGGTGCAGGCAGCCGGATTTGAGGTTGTGATGACCCGCGCCGACCATCAGTCCGGATCAGACCGCATCTACGAAGCCATGGTTGCCGCAGACCCCGATGGAAAGGTCGAATATATCGTCAATATCCAGGGCGATCTTCCCACCATCGAGGCGTCAGCTGTCCATGCCTCGCTGCGCCCGATGGAAGATCCGGCCGTGGATATCGCCACGCTGACTGTCGAAATCGACAACGAGGAAGACAAGGTCCTGCCGCACATCGTGAAAGTGGTGGGTTCGCCTCTCTCCGCAAACCGGCTGCGCGCCCTCTATTTCACCCGGGCCACCGCGCCTTACGGCGAAGGCCCGCTTTACCACCACATCGGCCTCTACACCTACCGGCGTGCAGCGCTCGAACGTTTCGTCTCGCTCGGTCCGTCCGTGCTGGAACAGCGCGAGAAGCTGGAGCAGCTGCGCGCGCTGGAAGCCGGCATGCGCATCGATGTGGAGATCGTTGACTCGGTGCCGCTCGGCGTCGATACTCCCGCCGACCTTGCAAAGGCGCGCGCGATCCTCGCCAGCCGCTCCCTCTGACCGGACATCCAAACATGGTTTCGACGACCAATCGCATCGCCTTCCAGGGCGATTTCGGCGCCAACTCCGACATGGCCTGCCGGGACATGTTCCCGACCATGGAACCGCTGCCCTGCCCCACATTCGAGGATGCCTTTACGGCGCTCGAAAGCGGCGAGGCGGATCTGGCGATGATCCCGATCGAGAACACGCTGGCCGGCCGGGTCGCCGATATCCACCATCTTCTGCCGGAATCGCGTCTGCACATCATCGGCGAATATTTCATGCCGATCCGTTTCCAGCTGATGGTGCTGCCGGGGGTGAAGCATGACGAGATCCGCACCGTTCACAGCCATATCCATGCGCTTGGCCAGTGCCGCAAGATCATCCGCGGGAACGGCTGGAAGGCCGTGGTCGCCGGCGATACCGCCGGCGCTGCAAAGCTTGTCGCCGAACGCGGCGACCGCTCGATGGCAGCGCTTGCGCCGCGTCTGGCCGCCGGCCTCTACGGGCTTGAAATCCTGCAGGAAAATGTCGAGGATTCCGAGCACAACGTTACCCGTTTCGTCGTTCTCTCGCGCGATGAAAAATGGGTGAAGCGCAACAGCCCGGACGAACTCATCGTCACCACCTTCGTCTTCAACGTGCGCAACATTCCAGCCGCCCTCTACAAGGCGATGGGCGGCTTTGCGACGAACGGCATCAACATGACGAAGCTCGAAAGCTACCAGATCGGCGGCAAGTTTGTGGCAACGCAGTTTTATGCCGATATCGAGGGACATCCGGAGGATGCGCCGGTGCGCCGCGCCTTGGAGGAATTGCGCTTCTTTTCCGAAAAGGTCCGCATTCTCGGCAGCTATCTCGGCCATCCCATGCGCCGGTCTCTGAACGGCGGCTGATTTCCCCCCCTCCCGGCGGGATCATCGGTCCCGCCCTTTCTTTTCACGCGTCAGCCGTCGCGCCAGCATCGTCTTGGACTGCGGCAAAGGAGATCGCATGCTGCTTGGAATCCTCGCCGGCCTGCTGACGGGCGCGCTCTGGGGCCTCACCTTCGTTGCCGCGCGCCTTGTGCATCCCTTTTCCATCTGGGACATCACGATCGGCCGCTATTTCGTCTTCGGCATCACCTGCCTTGTCACCATGCTGCATCCGCGCTTTCGTTTGCAGGGCGTGGGGGTGAAGCGCGCGCTGATCGGCATGGCGCTCGGCGTCATCGGGTATGTCGGTTATTTTCTGCTCGCCTCGCAGGCGGTGCTTCTGGCCGGTCCCGTCATTCCGCCGCTGATCATCGGCGTGACGCCCGTGGTTCTTCCGGCAATTGCCAACCTGATGGAGCGCACCATCGCCTGGCGCCGGCTTGCAGCCCCTCTGGTGATGATTGCTGCCGGCATTCTGGTGGTCAATCTTGAGCTGGTGGCAAAGCTTGACGTTGCCGGACAGCGCATGATGCTGGCAGGTGCCGGATGCGCGGTGGCAGCGCTCCTCGTCTGGGTGATCTACGGCATCGTCAATTCCCGCCTGATGCGGGCGGAAAACCCACCGAGCGCCATGGACTGGACGACCCTTCACGGTCTTGGCGCACTGATCGGCTCGATTATCCTTCTGCCCATGGCGTCTGATGCCTATCAGACCGTCTCTTCCGATGTGCTGATGCGCTTCATCGTCTGGGCGCTAGTGCTCGGCATGGCCGCCTCCTGGCTTGCCACCTGGTGCTGGAGCTTTGCCTCCAACCGGCTGCCGCTGGCGCTGACGGCGCAGCTGATCGTGGCGGAAACCGTGTTCGGCCTGATCTTCGGACTTTCCATGGACCTGCGCTGGCCAACGCCATCGGAAGGGTTCGGCTGCCTCCTGCAGGTCATCGGCGTCTCGCTTGCCGTGCGCGAATTCACCCGCCGCGCAAAACCCGCCTGATCAGCGGCGCCATTCCGCCCAGTCACGCAGCAGACGGTGGGCAATGGCACCGCGCAGCGGTGCAGACGGCCCCTCGCCTGCAGGATCGGCCGCAAGCATGGCGACAACCTCGGCACGCGAAAACCAGCGGCAATCCTCCAGTTCCTGGGTATCGATACGGATATCCTCGCTCAGCGCCTCGGCATAACAGCCGATCATCAGCGAATGCGGCATCGGCCAGGGTTGTGATGCATGGTAGCGTACCCGGCCCGTGACGATGCCCGATTCCTCGCGCGTTTCGCGGCGCACAGCATCCTCGATGGTTTCCGCCGGCTCAACGAACCCGGCAAGCGCCGAATACATGCCCGGCGTAAAGTGATGGCCGCGGCCGAGCAGCACGCGATCGCGCGCCTCGTCCACCGTCAGCATGATGACGACGGGATCGGTGCGCGGAAACATCATATGCGCGCAGGCCGGACAGATGCGCTTGTAGCCGGCAAGGCGACTTTCGGTCCTGGTGCCGCATTTGCCGCAGAAACGGTTGGCGTCGTTCCAGTGAAGAAGGCTGACGGCCTGCGCCACCTCGCCCAGCACCTCCTCCGCGACCAGACCATCACGCAAGGCAGAACGGGGATCGGTCAGCCGGAATAACAGCGAAAGTTCCTCGGCCGCGCGCTGAACCGGAACGGCAAGGCGCGGCGAACCATCCTGGCGCATCCCCAGCAGAATGGCGCCGGCCAGATCCGGCAAAAGAGGCTCAAGCTCTTCACGGTCAAACAGCGGATCAAGCGTGCCCTCGTTCTCCTTCAGAAGGAGCCGGTTTCCGGAAAAGGCAAGGATGGTCGCGCCACCAAGCGCCAGCGCCTGACCGAGACTGTCTTCCGTGCGGTGTTCGGCATCGCGGTCCAGCCGGTTGCCGGTAAATGCCGTCAGCCGGCTTGGCTCGCCGTGCGGCGCATCGGTATCGAAAAGGGAATGGGTCATGGGGTCAGATCTTGGAGGGTCAGAGGGCTTGGTCGAGGGCGGCGAGGAAGGTGCGCTTTTTGTCTTCATCGTAAGGTACGGCAGAACCATGGCCCCAGATCGGTCCCGGCCAGTTGGCATCGCCTTCGTTGCGCGCCACCACATGCACGTGAAGCTGCGACACAACATTACCGAGCGCCCCGACATTGATTTTTTTCGCGCCGGTGACCCGCTTCAGGGCCTCCGCCACCAGATTCGTCTCGAAGGTCAGCATGGTCTGGTCGAGCGGCGTAAGATCGAAGATCTCGCTTATTCCGGGCCGCTGCGGCACCAGCATAAGCCAGGGCCAGCGGCTGTCGTTCAAGATGCGCAGCTGGCAGAGGCCCAGCACCGTCACCAGATCAGAATCGCGCGCCAGCCGGGCATCCAGTTCGAATGGGCTCAAGGTTTCCTCCTGCTTTTTCCTCTTGCTAGCAGTTTTTTGGAAGGTTGGCTTGCATTTGGTTCCGTTATTGCCGATATGTCGCCTCGGGAGGTTGGTGGTGGACGAGCCACTCGCCAACCGGGTCAGGTCCGGAAGGAAGCAGCCCTAACGAGCCAGGCACGGGTCGCCGTGCCAGCCTCCCACCTCATTCCCTATTTGGCCAGCGTCCGGTCGGTCCGCATTCCGGCAGAGGCCGGGGCGGCCTTCAAGAAGGCTGGCGGAACCTCATGAGCGACATAGAGCCGCCGGAACACAGGCCGACAGTTTCGGGCACCGCCGTTCCGTCCAATGCCGGCTACCGGGTCCTGGCGCGAAAATACCGCCCGAAGGATTTCTCCGACCTGATGGTCGGCCAGGAACCGATGGTGCGCACCCTCACCAACGCGTTTGAGACCGGCCGCATTGCCCAGGCCTATATGCTGACCGGCGTGCGCGGCGTGGGGAAAACCACGACCGCCCGCATTCTCGCCCGCGCGCTGAACTACAAGACGGCTGAGATCGACAAGCCGACGATCGATCTTCGTATTCCCGGCGAACACTGCCAGGCGATCATGGAAGGCCGCCATGTCGACGTGATCGAGATGGACGCCGCCTCCCATACCGGCATCGACGATATCAGAGAGATCATCGAGCAGGTGCGCTATCGCCCGGGTTCGGCGCGCTACAAGGTCTACATCATCGACGAAGTCCACATGCTCTCGACGCAGGCCTTCAACGGGTTGTTGAAGACGCTCGAAGAGCCGCCGGAACATGTGAAGTTCATCTTCGCCACCACCGAAATCCGCAAGGTTCCGATCACGGTCCTGTCGCGCTGCCAGCGGTTTGACCTGCGCCGCATCAGTGCCGCCGATCTGGTCGGGCTGTTTTCCACCATTCTCGGCAAGGAGGGCGTGCCCTTCGAGCCGGAGGCGCTGGCCATGGTGGCCCGTGCAGCCGAAGGCTCTGCCCGCGACGGCCTGTCGCTGCTCGACCAGGCGATTGCCCATGGCGGCGGCAGCGTTCAGGTGGACACCGTGCGCGGCATGCTGGGCCTTGCCGACCGCGCCCGCATCGTCGACCTCTTCGAGCATGTGGTGAGGGGCGATGTGACGGCCGCACTTTCGGAATTTACCGCGCAATACGAAGCGGGTGCGAGCCCGGTCGTGGTGCTGACGGATCTCGCCGATTTCACCCATCTCGTCACCCGCGTCAAATATATCCCCGATGCCGCCGACGACCCATCCTTAAGCGAAGTCGAGCGGGTGCGCGGTGCCGAATTTGCCGGCACGGTGGCCGTCAGCACGCTGTCGCGTATCTGGCAGATGCTGCTGAAGGGCATTCCCGAGGCGGAAAATTCGTCGCGTCCTGCCGGCGCTGCCGAAATGGTGCTGATCCGCCTGACCCATGCCGCTCATCTGCCCTCTCCGGAAGATGCCGCGCGTCGCATGGCCGACCTTCTTTCCAACGGCGGCAGCGATGCCGGTGCCTCCGCTTCGCCTGCCGGCAATGGCAATGGCGGCGCGCGCGCGATGGCAGCACCGCAGATGAATGCTGTGGCACGCGGGGCAGACAGTGGCCCGGCTCCCCGCATGCCCTCGGGCGGTGCGACCGCCATGCTGGCCGCCGTTCCAACCTCTTCACAACCGATGGCGATGGGGCAGACGGAAGCGCTGCCGGCAAGCAACCCAGTCCCGCAGCAGAAACAGCAGGCTGAGCCGAAGGTGCCGATCACCTCGCTCTCCGACATTGCCGATCTCTGCACCAAGAACCGCGACCCGAAGCTGAAGGCGCTGTTGCGCGGTTTCGTGCGGCTGGTGAAGGTGGAGCCCGGCCGGCTTGAAATCAATCTGCCGACCGACGCGCCGAAAAGCATTGTCGGCGATCTGCAGAAACGTCTGGAAGAGTGGACCGAAATCCGCTGGATGGTGATTCTGAGCCGCGAGGCCGGATCGCAGACCCTGTCTGAAGTGGAAACGGAAGCCCGCGAGGCCCGCCTGACCGATGCGCGATCCGACCCGGATGTCGCCGCCATTCTTTCGCAGTTTCCGGGCGCCCGCATTACCGACGTGCGCATCCGGATGGCCGAGATTATCGACGATGCCGACGAGGCACCGCCGCCGGCCACCATCGAAAGTGCCGAGGGCGACATCCTGCCCGGCGACGACATGGAATTCTAACGACAAACGATAAGGAGCGACCCGATGCGCGACATCATGGGCATGATGGGCAAGGTCAAGGAAATGCAGGCCAAGATGGAAAAGGTGCAGGAGGAAATCGCTGCCCTTGAAATCGAAGGTCGGGCCGGCGGTGGCCTCGTCACCGTGATCCTCAACGGGAAGGGCGAAATGCGCGGCCTGAAGATCGATCCCGCGCTCTTCAAGGAAGACGAGGTGGAAATCCTCGAAGACCTGATCGTTGCCGCCCACAAGGACGCCAAGGACAAGGGCGAGGCGCAAGCCCAGGAAAAGATGGCAGCCCTGACCGCCGGCCTGCCCCTGCCGCCCGGCATGAAGCTGCCGTTCTAAGGCAGATACGGGGCCGTTGCGGCAACGCTGCGGTCCAGGCTGTTGCTACCCAGTCTTTGCCTGAGCGAAAGGGTTGCCCGGAATTCCTTCTCCTCGCCTGCGGGGAGAAGGTCGCGGCAGCGGGATGAGGGGCACGCAGCATCAACTGCCCGTCTTTTCCAGATCCGCGCACAGCTTCGTATGGATTGGTGCCGCCAGATACCGCACCCGGTCTTCCGGCGTCAGCCTCTTGCCAAAAGTCCGCATCATCTCCGGGATCGGGACTTTTTCTCCCGCAAAAGCTTCGAACCTCACCGGCTCCTCGGGGCTTATGGTTCCCGGCACAAGAACACGGCAATAAATGCCCGGCCTGCCCGCTGCCATGTAGCGCTTGGCAAATTTTGGATCTCCCATGCGGGCGGAAAACGTGTTGCAGGGGATGCGGGCCGAGGTTGCCTCCAGCACCACGCCGCCTGAGAGGTAAAACCTATCGCCGGCGCAGACATCCCGATTGTCGAGGCCTTCGATGACGAGGTTTTCGCCGAACAGTCCCGGCACCACTGGATGACCGAGCGCCTCGGCCCACCAGTCCAGCGTCAGGCTGCCCTCCACATAAACCGCCTGATCCGGCCCGCCGTGGTATTTGCGGTTGCAGATCTTGTCCCCGACAAGGCCGTTCTCGTCGACCAGCACGGCACCCGAAACGGAGTGCTTGTTGATGCCCGTCTTATAACTTTTTCCCGGCAGTTTTTCCGCCTGGCCAAGACAGATGGCGCTGACTTTCATGGGGCAAGCCTCACTGTGCGATTCCGTTTTCCAGACATATGGTCTAAAAGCGGCGCATGGCAAAACGTGTGACCGGTCCCGAAATCGAAAAACTCATCCAGTTGCTGGCAAAGGTTCCGGGGCTTGGCCCCCGCTCCGCACGCCGCGCAGCCCTGCACCTCATCAAGAAGCGCGAGCAGCTGATGGGACCGCTCTCGACCGCGATGGGCGAGGCCTATGACAAGGTCAAAGTCTGCTCGCGCTGCGGCAATGTCGATACGGTCGACCCGTGCACGGTCTGCACCGACGAGCGGCGCGACCAGGCAGTCATCATCGTCGTGGAGGATGTGTCCGACCTCTGGGCGCTGGAGCGGGCGGGCGCGATGAACACCGCCTATCATGTGCTCGGCGGCACGCTCTCGCCGCTCGATGGCGTAGGGCCGGACGATTTGAACATCAAGTGCCTGATCGACCGGGTGAGCGAAGGCGGGATCCGCGAAATCATTCTGGCCGTCAATGCCACCGTCGAAGGGCAGGCAACGGCGCATTACATCACCGACCGGCTCGGCGATCTCGAGGTGCGCATCACGCGGCTTGCCCATGGCGTGCCCGTGGGCGGCGAACTGGACTATCTCGACGAGGGAACACTGACGGCCGCACTTCGCGCCCGCACCGTGATCTGAGGAGGATGAGGCTCATGGCCAAAACAACCGCCGCCAGACGGCACCTCTGCCGCGCCCTTGCACTCCTTGCCCTGTCGCTGCTGCCGCTGCCAGCGCTTGCCGCCCCCTCGAAGGCTCAGGTGGAAGCGCAGTTCCGCGCCTGGCTTGCGAAGGAGATCGCACCGGAGGCGCGAAAAGCCGGCGTTTCGGCCCGCACCGCCGACAGTGCGCTGAAAGGCGTCAAACTTTACTGGGATCTGCCGGATCTGGTCCCACCGGGCACCACGCCGCCAAAAGAGCGTGACCAGAGCCAGGCGGAGTTTTCATCGCCCGGCGCCTATTTTTCCGAGCAGCGCCTGCAAGGGCTTGCGGCTGCCGGCCGATCTCTCGCCGCCACCCATGCGGCAACACTGCGCAAGGTGGAGCAGACCTACGGCGTACCGGGATCCATCGTGCTTGCCGTCTGGGGTCGCGAATCCGGTTATGGACGGGCGAAACTGCCCTATCCGGCACTGGATGTGCTGGCCACAAAAGCCTTCATGTCCACCCGCAAGGACATGTTTCGCACCGAGCTGATCGACGCCCTGCGCATCATCGAGCATGGCGATATCACCGCGGACAGGATGATGGGCTCCTGGGCGGGCGCCCTTGGCCAGCCGCAGTTCATGCCATCGAGCTATGCGCGTTACGCGGTGGATTTCGATGGTGATGGACGCGCCGATATCTGGAATTCGGTGCCGGATACGCTGGGTTCGATTGCCCATTATCTGGCGCTGAAAGGCTGGCAACGCGGTCGCGACTGGGGTTTTGAAGTGTCCATCCCGCAAAACGTCTCCTGCGCGCAGGAGGGGCCGGATCTGGCAAAGCCGATTTCCGCCTGGGCGGGCATGGGCATCACCCGCATCTCGGCCAAGGCGTTTCCGGCAGCGGAGCTAAGGGTGGACGGCATGATGCTGGTGCCCGCCGGCCGCCACGGCCCGGAATTCGTCGTCACGCCGAATTTCTACGTGCTGAAGGAATATAACAACTCCGACCTCTACGCCCTCTTCATCGGCAATCTCGCCGACCGCATCGCCCATGGCGCCGGCGCCTTCGAAGGCAGTTGGGGGCCGGTCGGCAAAATGCTGCGCTCGGATGTTCTTGCCATGCAGAAAACCCTGCAGGCCAAGGGTTATGATGTCGGTAATGCCGATGGTCTCGCCGGCTTCAAGACCCGCCGGTCGCTGGGCGACTGGCAGCAAAAGAACGGACTTTCTCCCACCTGCTTTCCCGATGAGAGCCTGAAGGCAAAGCTGCGCTGAGCGAACCTCCACGGCTCACAGTCTGTTCAAGAATTCCCTCTGGCGTGGCGAAAATGGTGATTTCGAGAACCGGAGCGGAGCGTACTTCACGTACGTGAGCACCGGAAGCGCAGAAATTGCCATTTGCAGACTGTCAGAGGGAAAGCTTGAACCCTTCGTGTGTCGGCTCAAAGCCGAGCGACCGGTAAAAGCGGATCGCATCGTCGCGTCGTTTATCCGATGTGAGCTGCACGAGTTTGCAGCCCCGCGCGCGGCATGTGTCGATGGCCCAGGCGAGCATCTGGCGGCCGATGCCGCCTCCCCGCGCATCCGCGGCCACCCGAACACTTTCGATCTG
Organism: Rhizobiaceae bacterium; assembly: GCA_027483885.1. Taxonomy (GTDB): domain Bacteria; phylum Pseudomonadota; class Alphaproteobacteria; order Rhizobiales; family Rhizobiaceae; genus Neorhizobium. Next base: position 3,240 of record JAIXTO010000020.1, on the reverse strand, counting down.
GCCGCGCCACAGGCCAAGGCGCGACAGGCCGGGAATGAAGCTTATCTGAAGACAGCCGAGCACCTGGCCCTCCGGCGAAACGGCAACCGCGAGAAGCTGGTTGTCATCTGCCTCGATGGCCTCGAAGGCTGCAACATAACGCCGGTCGACCGGATCCGACACCACTTCGCGGGCAAGCCCCAGCGCATCATCGGCCAGCATGGCAACGATGGCGGACAGGTCGTCGCGGGTGGCCGTGCGGATCTTCAGCAATGCGTCTCTCCCAATTGCGGTCAGTGATGAAGGTCTAGCGCCGACTTGTGGAACACGTCGTCGCGCGCATCGTGCGGGGGAATGGCCTGGCGCTCGATCATGCGGTGAACACGTGGTCCTTCCGGCCCGGCATGAAGGGCGCGGATGCGGGCCCAGACCTCCGCATCCGCCTGCGTGCGGCGCTGGTTGTGGCGCACGTAATCGGCCCAGGTGGCGGTATGATAGGTTTCGGTCCAGACGTCAGGATTTTCCAGATCCCGGAGCAGCCCCCATTGGCGGGCGCCATCGCGGATGCGGATGCGGCGACGCTCCGACATCAGCGTCAGGAACTCGGCCACGTTTTCCTCACGGATCGTATAATCGACGAGAAGCACGATGGGGCCGCTGCGCGGCTGCAGATCAAGCAGCAGCGAGGGTTCGCGAAACGTGTTGACGGGATCGAGGTTCAGCGTTTCGAGCGAGGGCAGCCACAGCTTCCAGCCGATAGCGGCGCCAAACACCATGGAAAGGCTTGCCAGCATCAGGGCTGTGGAAACGCCATGCTCTTCGGCAAGCGAGCCCCAGAGCCAGCTGCCGACCGCGATGCCGCCAAAAGCTGCCGTCTGGTAGAAGGAAAGCGCCCGCCCGACCACCCAGCGCGGAGTGGACAGCTGAACGGTGGTGTTAAACAGCGACAGCGCCAGCACCCAGCAGGCGCCGGGGATCAGAAGCACGAGACAGGTGAGCCAGGTCGCGGTGGAAAGAGCGGCCACGACGGCGCTTACCGCAAAGCCGGTAAACGAGATACGCACGATCATCTCGCTCGAAAACATCTCACGCAGCCGCGCGTTGAGCGTGGCACCGCCAACAGCGCCGACGCCGAAGGCGCCCAGCATGAAGCCATAGGTCAGCGGGCCACCGGAGACGAGATCGCGTGCGACGAGAGGCAGGAGCGCAAGGATGGCACTGGCGGACAGCCCGAACAGAGTGGACCGGAACAGCACGTTGAGCAGTTTTGGCGACATCGCCACGTAACCGAAGCCGGCCGAGAGCGCCCGGCCCAGCGTTTCGCGCGGCAACCGGCTTTCCGGTTCCTCCTGTTTCCAGCGGGAAAGCGCATAGATGAGCGCGAAATAGCTGGCGGCATTGACGGCAAAGGCGGCCGCCGCGCCAAAGGCTGCAACGATGGCGCCGCCGATGGCCGGCCCGACACTGCGGGTAATGTTGAAACCGACACTGTTCAGCGTCACGGCTGCCGGCAGCACCGGGCGCGGCACGAGATCCCCGACAGAGGCCTGCCACGAGGGATTGTTCAGCGCCGTGCCGCAGCCGATCAGGAAGGTGAAGCCGAGCAGCGCCCAGGGCGTCAACCAGCCGAAGAAGGCAAACACTGTGAGCAGCAGCGAGACCGCGAGCATAAAACCTTGCGCCGTCAACATGATGCGGCGTCGGTTATAATTGTCGGCCAGCGCGCCTGCCACCAGCGAAAACAGCATGATCGGCAACGCTGTCGACGACTGGACAAGCGCCACCATGTTTTCCGACGACGAAATCGCCGTCATCATCCAGGCGGCCCCGACAGCCTGGATCAGCCCGCCGAAATTGGAGGCAATGCTGGCAATCCAGATGGTGCGGAATGTCTGGTAACCGAAAGGCGCCAGGGGTGAGACCCGCTCGGGCACTGTGAACCTCTTCATGCTCTTGATGCTGCCGGCTAAACTAGTCGGGCGGGCGCCAACGGCAAGCGCAAAAGCGAAGCGGGCCATCCTCTTGTCGCGATCCCCTAGGATATCCCGCAGACCTTGCCAGACCCTCGCGCCGGCTTGACTGGCAGAGGCGCAGGCCGCATCTTTGCCCTCCAGCCCCCGCCTCTGCCGCAACGCTTGCAATTGCGGCTTTGAAAGCGTATATGGCTCTCATATTCTTGATCGTCAGATGAAGGGTGGGGCCGCAAGGACCCGCTCTTTTTTGTTAGGCGGTCAGGCTCGCAGCATCATCGCCGGGACGGCGACAGCGCCGAAAGACCAAATGCAGGACAACGCCAAGGAACCGCGTCTCATCGTCGAGACAGGCCTCGACCTCCGGGTCGCTGAAATCATCGAGCCGACGCTCGAGGCAATGGATTTCCGTCTCGTCAGGGTTCGTCTGATGAACCAGAACGGCCTGACTTTGCAGATCATGTGTGAACGCGACGACGGAACCATGAATGTCGAGGGCTGCGAAGCCGTTTCGATGGCGGTTTCTCCGGTTCTCGATGTGGAAGATCCGATCGATAAGGCGTATCATCTGGAAGTGTCATCGCCCGGCATCGACCGCCCGATGGTGCGCAAATCAGATTTCGTCCGCTGGACCGGGCATCTTCTGAAGTGCGAAACCTCCGTTATGCTCGATGGCCGCAAGCGTTTTCGCGGCAAGATCGTCGAAACGGACGATAACGGCTTCACCCTTGAGCGGGACCAGGTGGCTTACGGCGAAGAACCGCGTGTGACGGTTCCCTATTCGGCACTGGCTGAAGCCAAGCTGATCCTGACCGACGACCTGATCCGCGATGCGTTGAAGGCGGACAAGCTGGCCAAGGCCGAAGCCGCCAATCAGAACGACGAAGACCTGACCGAAGAAGATCAGGACTAACCGATAAACGTTCTTGCTTCCGCAAGGGCGAACCAATTCGATCTACGGAGACCGACGACAATGGCAGTGAGTGCGAACCGGCTAGAACTTCTGCAGATCGCAGATGCAGTGGCGCGCGAAAAGGTCATCGACCGCGAGATCGTGCTGGCCGCAATGGCCGACGCGATCCAGAAGGCCGCCCGCTCGCGTTACGGCACCGAAAGCAACATCCGTGCCGACATCAATTCCAAGACCGGCGAAATCCGCCTGCAGCGTCTTCTGGAAGTGGTCGACCATGCGGAAGACTATACCACGCAGATCCCGCTGGCTTTGGCGCGCGACCGCAATGTCGACGCCAAGATCGGCGACTTCATTGCCGATCCGCTGCCGCCGATGGAC
>JAIXTO010000136.1 GCA_027483885.1 Rhizobiaceae bacterium | reverse complement strand
CGCGACCATCTGCAATGAATTGCTATCCGCCACAAGGGCGGTAACGGCCAGCCAATGCAGGAGTGGCACCGATATCGTCATCGACATGACATTTGCCGAAAAGACCCTAAGGACTCGTGGCACGGCAACAAGCGATAGCGATTTCCTGATCAAACTTACGGCAACCGGCATCGAGAATTATTTCCGAAATAATGGCCGGGCGGGCATTCACGGCCCTTATGCGCAAAGCCTCACCTGGGACGGGGCCGGCGCTTCGCAAGCAGCGAACCCGCCGGGAAACGCTGTGCCAGGACTGCCGCAGGCTCCTATTGGCGAGCTAGCCGCTCGCGAAGCCGCACCTCAACCTGAGGCTAAGGGCCCTGCAGGGCCCGGCAAGAACGTACCGATCACCAATATCGATGACAGCAAAGTAGTCTCGCCGTCGTTGGGCCACGGCGCCCCCGAGATTCCGGCCAGCGGCAGGGATCCTTCATCCACGCAGCGGACACCGCCAAGCGGGGATGCCCCAGGCGATATGGCTGCCGTGACACCCGAGACAAGCACGAATTGGTCACAACAGACGACGACCGGCAGGGCTGGCGACCAGAGGCGCTCCGAACCTCCCGCCAGCGGACGTGGAGGAGAAGGCAGTGCCAGCGAGCCGGCACTGCGGCAGGATGTCGGCAATCCTCATGCGACCAACGAGCAGGCGGAGCCACCGAAGCCCCGATATCCGGTGCGCTATGAGAGCCTGCCGAAGAACCAGCGCAACCTGCAGGTCGTTCATCTGGCGGATTTCGCGGCCTGCCAATCGGTCTTTCCCCACCCGCAGACAGCCGAGACCAAACAGGTGTTCGACGTGAAGGACACCTCGCCCAAATTGGTCGATGGCGGCAGTGCTGTCCTGTTCGATGGCACCATAGCCCGGTCCCGCTGTGCGAACTCAAGGCTTGACGAAGGTAAGCCGCAGACGCTCGTCTACACGTTCGAGCCGTTTACGATGGAGGGGGACCCCGTCGCCATCATCCTCTCCCTCAGCGACCGGTTCCGGAACGATAGTCTCGACCTCGCGCTGAAGGGTGCGCTGCAGACCGTCCTCGAAAAGAATGCGGAAAGAGACGACCGGAAGCCGCTCAGCGTATACCTGATCAATGGCGACCGCGCAGTGCGCCAGGCCATCGCCCCGGACGAGACGGCCCTTTTGGCGGAGATCGCAACACCGAAGGAAAAGAGTGCCCGCCTGCGCAGCCTGTTCAGCGGCTTTGAATTTGCCGTCCGTTCCATGTCGGCGCTCGAAGACACGCGATATATCTATCTCGCGCTGCAGGGCACAAAATTCAACCGGATCATCTATGTCGCCGACAGCAGCCGCGAGACCTTCGACAAGGTGAATACCGGGCCGATGTTTGCCTGGCTCCATTTCGATAGAACGCCCGTCACGATCATCAGCCTCGATCGTTGCAAGGAATGGGTCGAGATGTTCGGCGATGTCGGCGCGGGTCTGAAATGTGTCGACATATCCCGCCGGGGGCGGCAGCAGGCCAAGATCGCCGAGGACCTGATGACGCAGGTCTTTCCGCCGAAATGAAATGGAAATCATGGGGCTTGCAGCCGGAAGCCAAACATCCGGAAGCAGGTTGGTGGCATAGGGGAATATGATGTTTGCGTATGCGTTGAAGAGGATGGCGATCGGTCTATCGGTGCTGACATCGGCTCTGGTTGCCCCGATGTCGCCCGCCTCGGCACAGCCAGGCGAGATCGTCGGGGATTGTTCCGATTACAGCTTCGTGAAGCGTTTCGGAGACCAGAAGTCGAACCGTACAGGCCAGACCGCCTTTGTACTCAGGGACAAGGCTCCCCTTTTCGACGGCCCGGAAGGTGACACGGTCGTCGGGCATGCAGCCTTCTCGGATCCTGTCAGCGTCGTCGAAGTGGTGACCCTCACGGAACAGCCGGACGAGCGGGTGGGCGTTTCCCTTCCCCTGGAAAGCCCTGTGTCGGAAAAGACCTACTGGATGAGCCGGCAGGACTTGTTGTGCCGCAGCATTCCGTTGCGCGACGAAAAGACGAGGCTTGAAAGAAAGGCGCTCGTGCGCACCCAGACCGCCGAGCGGCAGGACGGTGTCGTGCAGGCGATTTCCGCCTTTCGCAATCCCGACCTCTCCGACGTGCAGATCGACGAAAGCCGCCGCCTTTCACGTTTCACGACCTATCTGATCTATGCGGAATCGGACCAGGCCTACCTTCTGGTCGAGCGCTTCAATCTGGCGAGCATCAACGACAAGCTGGTTGGCTGGGTCAGCAAGAAGGATGTGCTGAACTGGAACTGGGCGATAGGATTGCGTCCCCCGATCAAGGTCAGCGGTGGGGCAGGTCCGGCAGGCGGCATCTGCGGCTATGAAAGCCCGACGGACCGCTCGAATTGCGTTCCCATTCTGGGCGGCAACCGCTGGTTCAGGTCGGACCAGCGGTTGCCGGTCATCGATGTGTTGGCCGATTCCTATCATGTCGTGGGCGCTGCCTCGGGCATTGGCGGCGGCGAGATCGTCGACGGCAAGCTGAAACTGACGTCGGACATGCTGAAGAAGCTGCAGATCAACCCTTCGGAGACGGGTGGCATCAAGGAGGAAAAGCTGCTGGCCTTCAACCAGGTGGACCTGTTCTTCCTGATCGACGGCACGCGCAGCATGATGCCCTATATCGACGCCATCCGTGGCAACGACACCAAGCGCGGCGTGGTCGATACGATCGTGCGGGCGATCGAACAACGCGGCGGCGGCGCATCCATGCGGGCAGGTTTCCGCGTGTTTCGCGATTCCACGAAGGACGGTCCGTCCGGCGTCGATGAGGCCTATCCGCTTGGCGACGACAATTGCAACGATGAGAATGCCCAGGCACGCAAGGATGAGCGGACCCGTTTCGACCGCTACCTGCGCAGTATAAATCCGTCGAAGAACGACAGCGACGACTATGATGAAAATCTCTATGGCGGATTGCTGCAGGCGGCCCTGGACATGCAGGGCTGCCCGGACCGCCAGAAACTGCTCTTCGTCATCAGCGACGCCGGCTACGATGCCGCCGAGCAGAAGAAGCGCGGCCATGACGGGCTGGAAATCGAGGATTTCATCGATTTCCTGCGCGAAAACGAAAAGCTGACGGCCTTCTTCATCCGTCCGCCGAAGCAGGAACGCGCCGGCTTTCCGTCGGACAAATCCTACCAGCTCTATACGGAATCATGGAACGAATACCAGGAACTGGGGACCAGGATCATCGGCGAGGTGCTGTCGCGCGACGCGACGGCCGACCTCAATCCCGACAGGACCGCGCGGAACTATTTCTTCAATCTGGCGCCGGGGGCGGACGCCCCCCAGGATATGATCGCGAAAATATCCGACAGCGTCAGGGAGGTCGCCCGTCCGGACGTGATCAACGAGATCATGATCGATCTCCGTGGCGGCGCGGCGCTCGAAAACGTCATCGAGCGGCTGCAGCGCGAGAGGGTCGACGTTCCGATCCTGTTCTTCAACATGATCAAGCGCACCGTCTGCGCCGAGAGCGAGGCCGCGTGCCGCGAACGCATCTTCGACGGTGTCTTCGATCTCTACATCCCGAAAACGGAGCCCCATACGCTGGATGCCTGGCTGACATCGGACCAGTTGAAAGACTGGACGTCGCTCCTGCGGATGATCACGCGGGCGACCGAGCTCAGTCTCCCCCAGGAGCGCAAGGCGATGCAACAGGTCATCAGCAATGCGCTGCAGGACGTGCTGAAAATGCCGACGCCGGAAAATCTCGGCGAGGACATCGCCACGTTCCTGGCGCGGTCCGGCCGCCTGCCGGGCCCGGTCAAGACGCCTTTCCTGCGCTATACGTTCGAGGAACTGGACAACGAGGAAAAGCTGACATCCTGCGAGATCAACCGCCTGAAGGTCTGGCTGCAGGCCAGCAATGCCATGCTTGGCAATGTCCTGAACCAGATGCTGAGCGATTATGCAGTCGAGAAGCCGGATACCGATTGCCCGCTGATGACCGCGCAGGGCCGTGAGCTGAAATATATCCGCGACACGCCGCAGGGTGTGCCGGCAGGTCCCGACCCGAGCTATCATCTCGGCGCGAAATTTCTCGGCGAGATCGTCTACTGGGTGCCGTTGGAGTATCTCCCATGAGCACGGCCGGCGCAAAGGGCGCATTCCAGCTGCAGGCCAAGAACCTGTCCGTCGGCTGGAATGGGGGCGCAGTGCTCCAGGGAGCGAATTTCACGGTCGATTTCGCCGAATTCAACAATCGGGTGCCGGTCGTCGGACGAACCGGCAGCGGCAAGACGACCATGCTCTATGCGCTGGCGGCGCAGGCACGGCCGTTGGACGGGCGTATCGAATGGAATCTCGGCCTCGAAGGGCAGTTCGCGATCACCGGCCCGGATCTGGATCATCGCACCGGCATGATATTGCGTCGCCGCTATTTCGGCTTCGCCTTCCAGGATGCGGCGCTCGTCCCGCATCTGACGGTCAAGGAAAACATCCGCCTGCCGCTCGAACTCCAGCATCGCCGGGACAGCGGGGCCGAAATCGACGAACGCGCCGACCAGCTGATTGCCAATGTGCTGACGCCGAATGAAACCGTCGCCGCGATAGGCGCGCGGTTTCCCGACCAGCTGTCCGGCGGCCAGAGGCAGCGCATGGCCTTCGCCCAGGCCATGGCGAGCGACCCGATGGTGCTTTTTTCCGACGAGCCGACCGGCAGCCTGGATTCGGAGACCCGGCACGAAGTGATGCGTTGCGTCAATGCCTGGGTGGATGCCGAACCGCATCGATGCTTCCTCTGGATCACCCACCACCGCGATCCCTTCGAATTCGAAAACGCGCCTTTCGCGTTGCAACTCACCCATGAGGGTGGCCAGGCGATCGTCCGGACGATCCCGTCCGAACTGCTGCACGGCGGCCCGGGCAACGATCCGGGCCGCCCCGCGCCTGCCCTGGTGAAGGAAGCCTTGTCTTGAACCGCGCCGTCCTGCTCGTTTTCCTGCGCGAATTCACCAGGGGCACCGGCCTGTTCGGCGCCGGTCGCCTGTTCGGCATTCGCAGGCATGGCTTCGGCGGTGATTTCATCTCGCTGTTCGGCCTCGGCGCGATCATCATCACCATCATCGCCTTCTCGATCAGCGCCGGGCGCGGCATCACCGAGAACCTGAGCAACGCGATGCTGGGCAATATTCGCGGCGCCGGCGCCCCCATATGGGTGTTCGGGCATCCCGCGAACGGCTTCGTCATCGATCCGGCCTATGTCGGCATATCGCCTGACGAGACGACGATCGCCGCCACCACGGATGCCGGCAAGATCAATTTCTATCCGGTGACCGAGATCGAGCCCAAGGACTCGCATATGCGCGTACCGGGGGACATGTCCTGGTCCAACCTGTCGTCTTCCGGTGACGCCAATGTCGACATGCGCGGCTGGGCGCTGTCACGCAAGAATCCCGTATGGCTGCAATATGCCGGGATCAGCGCCTCTATCAACACGATCATCCTGAGCAAGGCCCTTTTCCGCGCCCATTTTCACTATGATCAGTACAGGCAGGCGCTCGCACCGGCATTGCCCGCCCCGGCTTTGCGAAACGTACCCGAGACCCTGCGGGATCTCGGCGAGCTCGATCACATCTACCTGAGCCTGCCATTTCAGGAGAGCCGGCGGCGCCTGGTGCGCTTCGATATCGTCTGGGCCGAAAGCCTGCCGGCGCTGCAGAAGATCAGCTTCATCGTCACGGACGACATGCTTTCGCTTGCCGCGGCAGTGCGCAGCAATGCCGGCCTCGCCATGGCCTTCGACACCGACAGGAACCAGTTCGACGAACCGCACAGTATCCTGACCGGCTTTTCGTTTCGCGGCACCACCACGGGTGCGGTGAAGAAGGCGCTGGCGGCGGCGGGCGGCGACGCGGCCTTCGAACGCCTCGTGAAATGTCTCGGCCCCAGCGCCGGCATGGAAGCACGGGAAAGCCGCGTGGCGATCCGCTGGAACGAGGTGTTCTATGCCGGGGACGCCAATAGCTGCCTCGCCGAGGCCGGGCTGAAGGATATACCCAATCTCGCGCCGGCCTATTCGCCATTTCCGCGCATGGTGGTGGAGGGTGCCCTGCTGCAGGCGCCGTGCGAAGCGCTGTCCAATACCAACAAGGCCGCAGCCGTGCCGAAGGACTGCGTGGAAGGACCTGTCTCCTATCTTCCCAACCGCGACATTCGCAACGGCCTGATCTTCATTCCGGGCAACCACGACATTGCCGACGATCTCGATCGGATAAAGGCAGCGCGTGGGCTGCATGGCGGGCCGGTCTTCCTGATCGGCGAAAACTATCTCGATGCGCTCGGCCGGATGGACTTCACCAAGAAGGTCATCGCCTACCTTTCCGTCGCCATGGCCATGCTTGGCGCCGTACTGTGTTTTGCCGTGCTTTATCTGCAGATGAGGCCGATGATCGCGCGGCGTGCCGCCAGTTACGGACTTCTCGTGGCCAGGGGGATGTCGCCCGGCGCCATCTATGTCGGCTTCATGATGCAATTGCTGTTGACGCTCGCAGCCAGCGCGATCGCCGGGATCGTGTTCTACATGCTGATGCGGCTCGGCATCGAATACTGGTTCCAGTCCTCCGATGCGGCGCAGGCCGCGCGGGCGGGGATCGGTCTTCTCGAAGTCCGGCTCGTTCCGATGCGTGACGATGCATGGAATATCCTGGGCGTCGGCCTGTCCGAACTGGCGGCAAGCATTGCCGTGAGTTTCGCCATCACCGCATGTATCGCCCTGGTCTGCGCATTCCTGGTCATGCATCGCCTTCCCTTGCGTCTGCACAGCCTGCCGATCTCGCTGATTGCGGGAAGATCGTCTGCCCAGGCGGCCGCGCCGGCGCGGAAAGCCGTAGCGAACGCGAGGAGAGCATGAACACGCCCGCCATCTACGCCCTGTTCATGGCGACCATCGGTGTGCCGATGATCGCCGGATACTGGCATATGCGGGATGCTCTTTTCGGGCTGTTCCGCCTCTCTTCGTCGATGATCGGCAGCCCATGGCCATAGACAAGGTCCCGTCTCTCCAAGCCGAAGGCAGCGACGCGGAGCGTCAGGAAAACAGGCGACTTGCCATCGTCGAAGCGACCGTGCGCCGTCTTCTGCTACCGGTGGGGCATCTGCTGGACGATCCTGCGGTCACCGAGATCATGATCAATGGTCCCGAGACGATCTATGCGGAACGAAAGGTCCGCGAGACATTGCCTGACGGGACATTTCGCGATCGCGCCGTCGTCGAACGGCTGGACGCCGCCTTCGAAAGCCCCGCGCATCTCGAGGCTGCGGCGCGCGCGATCGCGCAATATTCCGGCAAGCGGCTCGGCCGTGACGAATTGAGCGTCGAGGCAAGGCTCTACGACAAATCGCGCGTGCATATCGTGCAGCCGCCGGCCTCTCGGAACGGCCTCTGCATCGCCATCCGCCGCTTCACCCGCTCCGATCACTCGATCGCCAGCTTCATCGCCAACGGAACGCTGCCGCCGGAAGCGGTCGATTTCCTGCGTGTCTGCCTGGCGCTGCGCAAGAACATCGTCGTCTCGGGCGGAACCAGCACCGGCAAGACGACGGTGCTGAATGCCCTGTCGGAATTCATGGACCTGGACGATCGCCTGATCGTCATCGAGGATGTCAACGAACTGGAACTCAAGCCGGCTCACACCGTCTATCTCGAAGCCCAGAAGCCGGACCGGTTCGGCCGCGGGGGGATCACCATCCGGCAATTGTTCATCGCTTCGCTGCGCATGCGTCCGGATCGTATCGTCGTCGGCGAATGCCGGGGCGCAGAGGCGCTCGACATGATACAGGCGATGACCTCGGGCCATAGCGGCAGCATGACGACATTGCATGCCGATACGCCTGACGATGCTCTGAACCGCCTTGAAACCATGGCACTGATGAGCGATGTCGAACTGCCGCAACGCGCCCTCAGGGCGCAGGTTGCATCCGCCATCGATGTCATCGTGCAAGTGCAGCGCATCGGCGGCCGGCGTGGCGTCACCTATATCCATGAGGTCGGCCGGCTCGACGGTGACGGGAACTATACGCTCAACCCGATCTTCAGCCGATGCGACACAGTTTATGATACGGCCCATGAAGGGGCCCTCTGCCAGCCGACAGGCAATGTAACCGGCTTTGCCGGCGAAGCGGGCCCTCTCGCCAGGCGTATGGGCCTCGACCATGTCCACGGGATAGATACTCCGATCGAAGATATGGCGTAATCAGGCGGAGCGACGTTCATGATGAAACAGGCATCTCTTCGGTTCCTTTCGATCCTGGCCCTCGTTCTCCTGGTCTTCGCGCCCGTATCCGCCCAGGAACGGCGCGACGGGTTCCTGAGCTATCTCGAACGCGCCGATATCGGCTCGGGACCATCGCCCGAAATCGTGGCCATCGCCGCCCTGGTGGCGCATGCCCGCGAGACAGGACCCGACGACGCCGTCACCCATATGCTGGGAACGGCCCGGATGAATGCCAGGATCAGCCGCTTCGGCGCGCTCGATACCGGGCTGATCGCTTCGGGCGAAGCCGATGTGGCCTTGCGCTATCGACCCGGGCGCACGATTGAGTGGCTCCTTCCCCAGCCTGCGCCCTCATATGTGGACGACCTCAACGGCACCCTTTCGGGCCGGCGGCCGACCAATCTGCGACGGCCAGCCTCCTGGTCGATCGTCTCGCCGCTCGCTGCACTCGGTACCCGCCTCCCCCTGCATTTCGAGGTGGAGCCATTCGAGGCCGCGGGCGGTTCCTACGCGCTGGTGCGTTTCGATCTTGCGGAAACCAGTTTTCAGGTTCAGGGCGCCTCGGGCCGCTTGAAAAGCAAGGGCGCCTTCGTCCTGTCGGCCGATTTTAGCGATATCGCCTATTATATCAGCCAGTCCGAAGGCCAGGTTACGTTCGATGGCCGGACGCAGCCTTTCCGTTTCGCACGCGGCCTGGTCGGACTGCACGACGACGGCGCACGGCCGATCTTGCCCGTGACGGAAATACCGGCGGGTTTCGACAGCCAGGGCATCGTCGCGCTCGATCCTGCCGGGATCCAGGTTACCAGGCCGGCGGCACCCGCCCCGCCGGATCCGGCCTATGGCATTGTCTCGGCAATCATGAACGCAGTCGAAGCGCAAATCGGCATCGAGGCGGAAAACCGCGGGAATCCGGTATTCCTTGTCGTTGTGGCCGCCATTTCCACCTTCAACACCGCCGATGGGATCATCACTTCGGCCGTCAATCTCACGGGGCGCGTGACCGGCAATGACCGCATGACCAATTTCGAAGGGATCGGCAACACCGCCTTTCGAACGGTCGGCACGCTCGCCGGGAAGACGGCACGGCTCGTTTTCAAGAATGTCGATCCGAAAAAATGGGGTGACGTCACCGTCAAGACGTGGGAATTCGCGGGGCTGGCGTCGGATACCATCATGTTCGTGACGCCGGGTGGCGCCCTTGGCGCTCTGAGCCGTGGTGACCGCACGCTGGTGTTGCTGGAGAAGGCCATAAAGGTCCTTCAGAAAGACCGCGTCAAAATCGTCGCAGCGAGCCTTGAAATCCTGAACTCATGTTCCGGAACCTTCTTCGACGAGAAAGACCAGCTCGAAAAGGTTCAGGACTGTGTGAGTGGAGTTGGAACAGTGGCCTTGAAGAAATATGCCCACCTTAATCTTCCTGATCCCGGCCGTGTCATCGACCAAATCGATCTCAGCTTTAAGACATTGGATTTTCTCTACAGCCCTCAACATGAAAACACCATCCCAAGACCGGTGGAAGGCCCTGCTGCCGTCCTAGCGACATCTGCGCCAGCAGGACAAGCGCAAAAGGAGAATGCTCCGGCGCGTCCTGACAAGCCGAAACCGCGAGCGCAAAAACTCGCCTGGCCTAGCGATTGAACGCCACGCCTGATCGCCGTTAAGGGCGCGCGGAGCCTGAATTCTGAATTGCCTTGAAATTCTTAGACGCCTTGGATTAGGTCTTCTGCTGCTCTTCGAACTCGACAAACGATATGTTCAAGAGCGGTTTTTTACAACGAGCACAAGCCGACCTCAAGCTTGCAAGGCGGAGGGAGTGAACCGCACCGGGTTTGCCGGAGGCCATTTCGTTTAAGTCACGCGGCCATGGCTGGTGCGTCCAGCCTGGCGTAATACTGCTCCTCGGCTTCGGCTGGCGGTATGTTGCCTATGGGCTCCAGAAGACGGCGGTTGTTGAACCAATCGACCCATTCGAGTGTGGCGAACTCCACAGCTTCGAAGTTGCGCCATGGTCCTCGCCGATGGATGACCTCTGCCTTGTAAAGACCGTTGAGCGTTTCTGCGAGAGCATTGTCATAGCTGTCGCCAACACTTCCGACGGAGGGCTCGATGCCCGCCTCCGCCAGTCGCTCGGAATAGCGAATGGACACGTATTGCACACCCCTATCGGAATGGTG
>JAIXTO010000181.1 GCA_027483885.1 Rhizobiaceae bacterium | reverse complement strand
TATCGCGAGGCCCGCCTTCTCGACGACCGCGAATGGGATGCCTGGCTGAACTGCTACGCAGAGGATGCCAGCTACTGGATGCCGGCCTGGGACGATGACGACCGGCTGACGGAAGACCCGCAAAGCGAGATCTCGCTGATCTACTATCCGGATCGCAGCGGTCTGGAGGATCGTGTGTTCCGCATCAAGACGGAGCGTTCGGGAGCCTCGACGCCGGAACCGCGCACCAGCCACATGATCTCAAATATCGAGATCCTGGCGCAAAGCGAGGCCGGGATCGAGCTTCGCTACAATTTCCACACGCTCAACCACCGCTACAAGGTGACCGACCACTTCTTCGGGGCCGTTTTCCTGACGCTGCGCGTAAGCGGCGAGGGGTACCTGATTGCCGCAAAGAAGATCGTTCTGAAGAACGACTACATCCGCCAGGTGATCGACATCTACCACATCTGACCAAGCCAGACGGCTCGTAATCTCAAGGGAGGAGGATCCCATGGCCAGTTATCGGATCGCACTGAATTTCGAAGATGGCGTGACGCGTTTCGTGGAATGCCAAGAAGGCGAAAAGCTTCTGGATGCTGCCTATCGCAACCAGATCAACCTTCCCATGGACTGTTCCGATGGCGTTTGCGGCACCTGCAAATGCCGTTCCGAAGCCGGCAGCTACGACCTCGGCGAAGACTATATCGAGGATGCACTCACGGCCGACGAGGCAGCCGAAAGGCTGGTGCTGACCTGCCAGATGCGTCCGACCAGCGATGGGATCGTCGCGGTTCCGACCCGTTCCTCCGTCTGCAAGACGGGGCAGCAGAAACTCTCGGCCACCGTTGCAGGTGTCACCCCGCACAATGACGCAGCGATCGTCCTGGAGCTGGATGTGGATGCCCATGTCGCGCCCCAGTTCCTGCCGGGCCAGTATGTCAATATCGATGTACCCGGCAGCGGCGCGACCCGCTCCTATTCGTTTACCACCGCGCCGGGTGAGAGCCGCCTCGGCTTTCTGATCAAGAAGCAGCCTGGCGGGCTGATGAGCAACTGGCTTGCCCAGGCCAAGCCCGGCGACCGTCTGAACGTCACGGGACCGATGGGAAGCTTCTATCTGCGCGAAACTGAGCGTCCGCTTCTGTTTCTCGCCGGCGGAACGGGTCTGGCGCCTTTCCTGTCCATGCTCGAGGTTATGGCGCAAGGAGAGCCGCAACAGCCGATCCATCTCGTCTATGGTGTGACGCGGGACCAGGATCTGGTGCTTGTCGATGCGCTGGAAGCCTATGCAGCACGGTTGCCCAGCTTCACCTTTACGACCGTCGTTGGGGAGGAAGCCTCATCCCATCCGCGCAAGGGCTGGGTGACACAGCATATGCCGGACGATCTGCTCAGGGGCGGCGAGGTCGACGTGTATCTCTGTGGCCCGCCGCCGATGGTGGATGCCGTTCGCGCTTTTCTCTCGGAAAACGGCATCACGCCCAACAGTTTCCACTATGAAAAATTCACGCCAAACCTGCCGCTGAAAGAAAGCGCATGAGCGGGTTCGTGTTTGAAGGCCGGTTCCGGGACAAGGTTCTGGTGGTCACCGGTGCCGCGCAAGGCATTGGCCTTGCGGTTGCCGCGCGCGCTGTGACGGAAGGTGGTCGGGTCCTGTTCGTCGACCGCGCCGAGATGGTCCGCGAGGTCGTTGCCGCATTGGCGACGGACAAGGCCGTCGCCTGCGTGGCGGATCTGGAAACCTATGAAGGTGCCGAGGCGGCCATGCAGGAGGCCGTCCAGCGGTTCGGCGGCATCGATATCCTGATCAACAATGTCGGCGGCGCGATCCGTATGCGCCCCTACGATGCCTTCGAGGCGGAGCAGATCGATGCGGAAATCCGCCGTTCTCTGATGCCGACGCTTTATTGCTGCCACGCCGTCCTGCCGCATCTTTATGCCCGCGGGGCCGGAACGATCGTCAACGTCTCGTCCAATGCCACGCGCGGCATTCACCGGGTTCCCTATTCGGCGGCCAAGGGCGGCATCAATGCGCTGACCCAGTCGCTCGCCATGGAGGTTGCCGATCGCAATATCCGCGTCGTCGCCACGGCGCCCGGCGGCACCGAGGCGCCGGTGAGGCACATTCCACGCAATGCCGAGGGCGATACGACCGCCGAGCAGGGCTGGATGGGCGAGGTCGTCGCGCAGGTGAAGCAGTCGAGTTTCCTGAAACGCTACGGGACGCTTGCGGAACAGGTCGCACCGATCCTGTTCCTGGCATCGGACGAAGCATCCTACATCACCGGGTCCGTCCTGCCCGTCGCCGGAGGCGATCTCGGCTGAGACCAACCCATCAAGCTGACACCTGGGAGGAGTGAACATGCGTACTATCGATATCAACGCCGCCATAGACGGGGGACCGTTCGGGCGTTTTCAATGGATGATCGTCGGCCTTTGCGGGCTTTTGCTGATCGTTGACGGCTATGATGTTTTCGTGGCCGGAACCGTCCTGCCGAAACTCATCGCCGAATGGGGGCTGACCAAGCCACAGGCTGGCGCCCTGCAAGCCTGGGCGCTGTTCGGCATGATGTTCGGTGCGCTTATTCTCGGCCCGCTTGCCGACAGGATCGGCCGCAAGAAGGGCATCGCCATCAGTTTTGTTCTTTTCACGGTGGCAACGATCGCCACCGGCTTTGCCCAATCGCCGCAGCAATTCGAAATCCTGCGCTTTCTTGCAGGTCTCGGCTGTGGCGGCCTGATGCCGAATGCGGTTGCCTTGATGAACGAATATGCGCCGAAACGCCTGCGCGGCACGATGGTGGCCCTGATGTTTTCAGGTTATTCGATTGGTGGGATGGTGGCCGCAAGCCTTGGCATCGCCATCATTCCGGCCTTTGGCTGGCAATGGATGTTCTTTGCGGCGGCTCTGCCGCTTGCCCTCCTGCCGCTGATCCTGTGGCACCTGCCGGAATCGCCCGGCTTCCTGATCCGCCAGAACCGGCAGGCCGAAGCACGTGCGATCTACAAACGGCTCTATCCGATGCAATCGATCGCAGACGGGGACCAGCTCGTCCTGAATGAAACGAAGGGCGCATCTGCATCCGTGGCGGAACTTTTTCGGCAGGAGCGTGGCCCGCGCACAGCAATGCTGTGGATCTCCTTTTTCTGCTGCCTTCTCCTCGTCTATCTCCTGTCGTCCTGGCTGCCCAAGGTTCTCCAGGAAGCGGGTTACGCCGAAAAGGCAAGCCTTCTCAGCCTGTTCTCGCTGAATTTCGGCGGCATGGTGGGCGCAATTGCCGGCGGGCGGCTGGGCGATCGCTTCGGCCTTCCGAAAGTGGTCGTCGGCTTCTTCGCAGCCGCTGCCGTCTCGATTGCGCTGATTGGCACGGGGCTTCCCCCTGCATTGCTGTTCCTCAGCGTCTTCGTCGCCGGTGCCGCAACCATCGGCACGCAGATCCTGCTTTATGCAAGCGTGGCCCAGCTCTACAGCCTGTCCATCCGCTCCACCGGCCTCGGCTGGGCGTCTGGCGTCGGTCGCATCGGGGCCATTGTCGGACCAACATTTGGCGGCTATCTTTTAGCTCAGGAACTGCCCTTGCAGCAGAACTTCATGCTGTTTGCCGTGCCGGCAATCGTGTCCGCGCTTGCCATGTTCGCCTATGCCGTGCTGAGCACCCGGCAGGCTCATCGCGAACTCGCCCTGGCGTGACGACCTGATCCGGGAGGCCCGTCATCCGGGCCTCCTTTAATCCCAAGAAAGTCACTCGAATGCCGTATTTGGACCTATCCCATCATCGTTTGCACTACCGTGTCGATGCACGCGACGAGACCGCGCCGTGGCTGGTGTTCTGCAATTCGCTCGGCACCGATCTGCACATGTGGGACAGGCAGGTTGAGGCCCTTGCTGGGCAGTTTCGCATTCTGCGCTACGACCGACGCGGCCACGGTCTGTCGTCCTCGCCGCCACCGCCGTTTTCCATGGCCGATCTCGGCGCGGATGTCCTGCGTCTTATGGACCATCTCGGCATAGAGCGGGCGCATTTCTGCGGCCTTTCCATCGGTGGCCAGGTCGGGCAGTGGCTTGCTCTCCATGCGGGCCCGCGTTTTGACAAGATCGTGTTGTGCGCCACGGCCGCACGCATCGGCAGCGCGCAGTCATGGAGCGAGAGGATCAATGCCGTGTCCGCCCAAGGCCTTGCGCCCTTGCTGGCGGGAACGGTCGAGCGCTGGTTTACGCCAGCCTTTGTCGCGCAAGCACCGGACATCATCGAGGCGTGTGTCGAAGCCTTCCAGGCGACATCGCTCGACGGTTATATCGGCGGCTGCGCTGCCCTTGCCGACGCCGATTTCCACGAAAGCCTCTCCTCGATCGCCCGCCCGGTTCTCGCAATTTCCGGCGCGGACGATCCGGTATGCCCTCCTTCGGATCTTGAGAGGATCGCGCGCGCGGTCTCCGATGGACGTCACATCAGCCTGCCGGGCCGCCACATCGTCAATATCGAATCCGCCGAGCGGTTCAACGACGCACTCCTTGGATTTCTGGGGCCGAAGGCGGACTGACTCTCCGGCTGAGCCTTGCTGGCGGGTCGTCTTGGCTACGCTCTCACGCAAAACCGGCTCCCGCTTGTGCTGGAATTGGTCCAGGTGCGCACGCCACCCTGGATTTTGCTCTTCCTTATCAGGGCCGCATCGCATTGTCTGTCATTGCGCACCGGCGCATTGGACCCGTAACCCCATCTTGTCGGCGCAGATCGAGAGATCCCGCCGACAAGATGGGTTAAGTCCTTATGCCGGTATGTCTGATGCCGGCATGTCTCCGATCTTCAGGACAGCCTTCAGAGTGACGCCGGCTTCGCTATCCTTCACCGCATCGTTGATCTTGTCGAACGGATAGAACTTGATCAGCTTGTCGAACGGAAAACGCCCCTGGCGGTTGAGTTCGATCAATTGCGGGATGAAGATTTGCGGAACGCTGTCGCCTTCGACAATGCCACGGATGCTGCGACCCAGCAGCAGCAGGTTGTTCACGTCGAACTCCGCCTTGGTGCCGAGTTTCGGCGCGCCGACGACCCCGATTGTGCCGAGCGAGCGTAGGCATTCGATGGCTTGTCCCAGAACGTCCGGACGCCCGGTGGATTCCAGGGCAAAATCCACGCCGCCGCCGGTGATCTCGCGGATCGCTTCGACCATATCCTGCTCCCGGCTGTTGACCACATGCGTGGCACCCAGTTCCTTGGCAAGCGCGAGCCGTGATGGAACGACATCCACCGCAATAATGGTCGTGGCACCCACCACTTTTGCAGCCATGATGGCACTGAGGCCAACGGCGCCGGCACCGAAGCTTGCGAAGGCGGCACCCGGTCCCACCTTCAAGGAGTTCATCACGGCACCTGCGCCGGTCTGGATGCCGCATCCCAATGGGCCGAGGATCTCAAGCGGTGCGTCCTTCGGCACCTTCACTGTATTGCCTTCCTGGGCAATCGCGTAGGTCGCAAAAGAGGATTGCGCGAAGAAGTGGTCGTGCAGCGGTCCGCCTTCCATGTCCTCGATGGCGGTCTTGCCATGCTTGTCCATGCCGCCAAAATTCAAGGCAAAGAAGTTCTGGCAATAGCAGACATGACCCTGCGCGCAGAGATCACAATGTCCGCAGGAGCCGAAGGTGAGGACGACGTGGTCGCCCGGTTGCAGTGTGGTGACGTTCGGGCCAACCTCTTCGATGACCCCCGACCCTTCATGGCCAAGCACGGCCGGCAGAGGGACCGGGTAGTACTGATCGCGGACGATGAGATCGGTGTGGCAGAGGCCGGTGGCGACGATGCGGACGAGAACCTCGCTGCCCTCGGGCGCACGAAGTCTGCCTTTTTCGAGCGTGAAGGCTGCGCCCTGGGCGCGGGTTACGGCGGCGGTGATTTCAGTGCAACGGAATATCTGGTTCATGTTCCTCACCTCAAAGTGGATAGGCGGGCGCTTCGGCTTTCACCGTGACCCATTGCCATTGTGTGAATTCTTCCCAGTTGGCGGGGCCGCCAATGCTGGTGCCATTGCCGGATGCGCCGACGCCGCCAAACGGATTGACGACATCGTCATTGACGGTGGCATCGTTGATATGCAGCAGGCCGACGCGAAGCTTCTCGCCAAGCGCCATCGCCCGGCCAACCGAGCGGGAGACGATGGCGGCGGACAGGCCATAATCCGTCGCGTTGACGAGTTCTGCGGCCTCTTCGTCACTGTCAAAGGTGGTTACCACGGCGACGGGGCCGAAGATTTCCTCTTCGAAGGCGGGATTGCCAGGTTTGACGCCCGTCAGAACGGTGGGTTCGAAGAATAGACCGTTGCTGTTGCCACCCGTCTCAAGAGTGGCCCCTGCCTCGACTGCGGCAGAGACAGTCTTGAGGGCATGATCGACCTGCGCCTGATTGATGATCGGGCCGAGCGCGACCTGTTCCGATGCCGGATCGCCGACAGGCAGGGCGCGAGCATGTGCGCTGAGCCGACGGGTGAATTCTTCGGCGATGGCGGAATGAACAAGAACGCGCCCTGCCGACATGCAGATCTGGCCCTGGTGCAGATAGACGCTCCAGACGGCATTCTTGACGGCGAGATCGAGATCGGCGTCTTCGAGCACGACGAAGGAATTTTTGCCGCCCAGTTCCAGCGAGACTTTTTTGAGATTGCGGCTCGCTGCTTCACCAACCTTGCGGCCGGCGCCGGTCGAGCCGGTAAACTGGATCATGCCGATATGCTTGTCTTCGCAAAGTGCTGCACCGGCTGCACCGTCACCGGGTAAAACAGCCAAACATCCAGCCGGAAGCCCGGCCTCTTCGAAGAGGCGGGCAATGACCTGACCGCCGCTGATGGCCGTGCGCGGATCCGGTTTCAGGACAACGGCATTGCCGACGGCAAGGGCCGGAGCCACGGCGCGCATTGCAAGGTAGAGCGGAAAGTTGAAGGGCGAGATGACGCCGATGACACCGATCGGTCGACGCCGGGCGATGCTGATGCGGCCGGGCTGAGAGGGAAGAACCTGACCCACAGCCTGTGAGGGCATGGACGCCGCCTCGTACAAGGCCTTGATCGTCAGGGAAACTTCGAACTGTGCCTTGGCACGGATGGATCCGGCTTCGCGCACCAGCCAGTCGGCGATTTCATCGGCATGCGTTTCGGCAGCGCGTGCCGCGGCGCGAAGAATTTCGGCGCGGCGTTCATAGCCGGTCGCGGCCCAATCCGGCTGCGTGCTACGGGCACGGGCGGCGACTTGGCCGATCTCGCTCGGGCTCGCCATGCCGATGCAGGCAAGCTTCCTGCCGGTTGCCGGTTCGCAGACATCGCGGAGCGTCTGCGAGGGTCTCCACCCCCCGTCATAGATGCATCCCTCCAGATGCATGGGTTGCAGCAGATGTGTTTCTGGCATTCTTTCCTCCCAATTGCAGCGGTGGTGAGGAAAAGCGAAAGCGCCGGATCATCGCTGAACCATGCGGCTGATGGGTTTCCTCATCGGCAGCCAAGCTATCGCTGCAAGGCTCGGGCAACCAGAACTGTTAGGGTATGGTTTCATACCTTTTCGGTATGGTTTGCGCCGGATTGGCGGGACTGAAGCAAAATCAAATACCGCATCGGCCGGCCGTTACACATGCCCGTCACATGTCGCCGGTGTCCAGGCGCACGTTGGATAGCTGCAGCCAGGGCGGATTGTCGGCATACATATCTCGAATGAGCTGTTTGATCGCCTCGATCCGGCTTCTCGGATCATCGCGCCGGTAGCTCATGATGATGGGCGATGTCGCCTTTTCATCGGCGATCATCCGGTAGAAGACGTCATCAGGGCGCTGACGCTGGGATGCCGCGGGGATGAGGCACACGCCGACGCCCGCAGCGACCATGCCAAGGGCCGTCTGAATTTCGCGGACCTCTTCCACGCGCCGGATGGCCACGCTGTTTTCTTCGAAAAGGTTCAAAACCTCGTCGGCGAAGCTTGGACGCGGCATGGCGGGATAGACGATCAGTGTTTCACCCTCCAGATCACGAAGTGCTACAGGCTCCTTGTCGCCAGCTTTGGCATGCCCAAGCGGCAAGGCGACCACAAGGCGCTCCTCTCGAAGCGTTAAACGTTCCACTTCCTTGTCGTTGAAACGCACGCGCCCGAAGCCGAGATCGATATGGCGTTCCTTCAATGCTGCGATCTGCTCCGTGGACATCATTTCCTGGATTTCGATATCGAGATCGGGCCAGTGCTGCCGCATCCGCCGGACAAGGTCCGGGATGCCGCCATAGAGCGTGGAGCCGACGCAGCCGATGACGAAGCGTTGCCGCTGGCTTTTGCCGATTCTCTGCGTTTGATCGCGCACATGGTCCAGGCGCCTGAGGATTTGCGAGGCCTGGTCCAGAAAGAAACGTCCGGCCTGCGTCAGGGACAGTGGCCGCTTCGTGCGATCGATCAGGCTGACGCCAAGTTCTTCCTCCAGCTGCTGGATCTGCCGACTGAGAGGCGGCTGGGCAATGTGCAGAATTTCCGCAGCACGCGAAAAATTACGTTCGGTTGCGACCGCAACAAAGTACCGAAGTTGGCGAACTTCCATTTTTCTTGCATCTCTTCATGCGTTGCAGGAGGGCGTCCAAGCCGTGCCCTCAGCCGCCTGGCGCCACCACGGCCGATCATGTTCCCCGGCCTGGTGGAGTGACTGCAGGACTATATATACTTCCAGTGAAACGTAAGCAAAGGTCAACTAAAGCGGCATTCTATTCGGTATTTTATTGCGCCAGATACCACCGTTTCAGGCGTCGTAGAGACATCAGTCCATGGCGCAACGGCCGTCACCTGTCGACCTTAGATCGGCTCACAGCCAGCCAAGGGCAGTCGCTGCGCGGATGGCTTCGGCGCGGCGTTTGCAGTCGAGCTTGCGAAACAGATTGCCGAGGTGGAATTTGACCGTCACCTCGGAAATGTTGAGGGTGCTGGCAATGCGTTTGTTCGGCATGCCGCTGGCGATCAGTTGCAGCATCTGGCTTTCGCGCTGCGACAGGCCGCCACTCAGCGCACGCGCCTGTGGCGAGTTGACCGATGAAGCAAAGATCGACAAAGCGATGCGCACCTCCGGGGAGGTCTCGATGAAATTGCGGATGCGCTGATCGTTGAGCAGCGGCGACAGGAAGATCCGTTCTTCCGACAGGACCCCGTTGCAGCCGAGACGGGTCGACATCTCGAGCGCCGACAGGAGACGCGACCGTGCCATTGCGCTGTCGCCGCGCTGATGGGCTGTGTAGCTCTGCCAGAGAATGAGGGCCACTTTCTCCCGGTTCGTCACATAGGGATTGCTGATCAGGGCATCGATCTGACGCGGCAGATAG
>JAIXTO010000183.1 GCA_027483885.1 Rhizobiaceae bacterium | reverse complement strand
CGATCTCGAACCTCGGGTGGCCGGTCATCTTCAGGCCGAAGCCCATGTTCTCGGCCACTGTCATGTGCGGGTAAAGCGCGTAGTTCTGGAAGACCATGGCAATGTCGCGGTCGCGCGGCGCAAGATCATTGATCATGCGGCCATCCACGGCGATCTCGCCGCCGGTGATCGATTCAAGGCCTGCAATCATGCGCAGCAGCGTGGATTTCCCGCAGCCCGATGGCCCCACAAGCGCCACGAACTCGCCGTCCTCGATGTGAACGTCCACGCCGTGGATGACCTCCAGCGCACCGTAACTTTTGCGCAGATTGGTGATTTCGACCTGTGCCATCATTTCCTCCCGAGCGTGCTTGACACAAAACAAAAGTGATTTAATCTATTTTCGACGGCCTGGAAAGCACGTTGTTGAGGAGACAGCGCACGGCCGCGAAAGACCGGAGGGAAAGGCGACGCGGCTTGGAAGGCCGCCCTTTTCGGCTGGCTGAACATGCACAAGCGCCGCGCACCCGGCGCATTCCTTGGGAGGGAACCACATGACACGCACAACGCCTTTCCGCGCGCTCATCTGCGCGCTTGCCGTTTCCACCGCCCTTCCGGCGATGGCGCAAAACACGATTACCGGCGATAGCGTCGGTCCGGCCGACGCCAAGCAGACGCTGACCTTCCGCATGACGACAGACGGTCCGCGCAACAACGAACCCGCCCTTGCCGAAGGTTATGGCAAGCTGTTCAACGAGTTCGTTGCCCGCCATCCCGGATGGAAGATCGAGCTGCAGATGATGTCCGGTGATATCGGGCAAGAGCAGGCGCGCATGCTCGAACAGTCGAAGTCCGGCAATGCGCCCGATTGCGCCGCCGTCGATTCCTTCGTGCTGCCGCTGTTCAAGAAGGCCGGCGTGCTCTCTTCTTTCTCGCCCTATTTCAAGAAGGAAGAAATCGACCAGCTTTTCCCCTTCATCCGCGACGGCGTGACCGGTACGGATGGCAAGATCTATGCCTGGTGGTGGTCGACGGACCTTCGCGTCCTCTATCGCAACAAGGCGATCATCCCCGATGCGCCGCAGACCTGGGACGAGACGAAGAAGGCAGCGCTTGCCTCGGTTGACCAGGGCATGGAAGGCATTCTCTTCAACGGCAGCCGCTACGAAGGCACCACGTTCGACTGGCTGGCGAATTTCTGGGGCCAGGGCGGCAAGCTGGTGGACGATGCCGGAAAGCCGATCTTCGGCGAGGGAGAAGACCGCGCCAAGTTTGTGAAGGCGGTCAACTACTACCGCGACCTGGTGGAATCGGGTGCAGCCCCCAAGCGCGTCGCCACCATCGGCAATTACGACGATTTCAACGCAGCAGCCGCAGCCGGCACGACGGCGCTTTTCGTCGGCGGTAACTGGCAGATGTCACAGCTGAAGACCACGCTGGAACCGGAAGACCTTGCCAACTGGACCTTCTCGCCCCTGCCCGGCCCGACGAAGGACCAGCGCTCCACCGGCACCGGCGGCTGGACGGTCGCCTCCTTCGCCAAGGATCCGGCCAAAGTGGAAATGTGCGCCAATCTGGCGCGCGAGATCTACATGGGGCCGGCCAACGAGTTGCAGCAGCAGCTGCCGACGCGCGCCGACCTCTATGACAAATATCCTGTGTTCTCGACGCCGGAAAACAAGGCGTTCGCCGAGGCGCTGAAGGTGGGACAGGCCCGTCCGGGCGCACCCGTCTATCCGGAAATCTCCAACCAGATCCAGATCATGATGGGCAAGGTACTGACCGGCAGCCAGCCGACGGACGCAGCGGTCGATGAGGCCTTCAAGGCGTCTCTCGACGCGTTCAAGCGTCTCTGATCCTCCCAGCCGGGGAAGCTTCGGCTTGCCACTGCTTCCCCGGCGCCTTTGCCCTCATCTTCAAAACGTCCGACGGGATGATCCCATGCCCCCAGCAAGCGCCATAACCGCCCTGCCGAACGCGGCGGCCCCGGCTCGCGCCCGGCAAAAGCCGAGGGTTGCGCCCTGGTTACTCCCCCTGATCCTCGTGCTCGGCCTGTTCTATCTCTACCCCGTGTTCGACGTCTTCCGGCTGGCGCTTACCCGCGCCACGCTTCTGGGCGACGAGGGTGGTTATACCTTCGCAACGCTGGCGCAGACGCTCAGCCGCCCGGAAATCCCCGGCATCCTCGGCGTCACCGCCACATTCACGCTGGCCAGCGTGTTCTCCCAGCAATTGCTGGGGCTTTTCATCGCACTGGTGGTGGTGCGCGGCGAAAAGCGCCGGCTCTTCGGCACCACGATCGTGCGCACCACAGCGCTGATTGCCTGGGTGGTGCCCGGCATTGCCGGCGGCATCATCTGGAAAATGCTGTTCAACGAGGCGCCGTTCGGGGGGCTTAACAGCCTGCTGCGCCTGATGGGGGCCTCGCCTGTGCAATGGCTGTCGGATCCAAACCTCGTGATGTGGTCGGTGGTCGTCTCCAATGTCTGGCGCGGCACCGCTTTTTCCATGGTGGTGATGTATGCGGCGCTGAAGGCGATCGATCCGGTGCTCTACGAGGCCGCATCCGTGGATGGCGCAACGGCCCGCCAGCGGCTGTTCCATGTCACGCTGCCGCAATTGCGCTCGGCCATCCTCGTCAACATGATCCTCATCACCATCCAGACGCTGAACACGTTTGACGCGATCATTTCGCTGACCGGCGGCGGCCCCGGCCGCTCCACGGAAGTGCTGTCGCTCTACACGTTCAACGTCGTCTTCCGCAATTACGATCTCGCAAGCGGCGCGGTGCTGTCGATCCTGATGCTGATCATCAGCCTGGGGCTGGCGCTCATCTACGCGGCCTTCCTGCCCAAGGGAGAAGAAAGATGAAAGCCAGCACCAGCGAACGCATCGGCGATGTTTTGAGCTATCTGTTCATGCTCGTCATCTTCGCCTTCTTTGCCTGGCCGCTTCTGTGGCTCCTGTCGCTCGCCTTGCGCACCCGCAAGGAAGTGTTTCTCGGCGTCAGCCGCTTCATTCCGAAAGCCCCGACGCTCGACAACTTCATCACCATCCTCTCCTCCGACAAGTTTGCCGGTTATCTCTGGAATGCGCTGAAGCTGTCCTCCCTGTCGGCGCTCGGCTGCCTCGTCGTGGCGCTGCCGGCGGCCTATGCCTTCTCCCGCTTCGAATTTCGCGGCAAGGGGGCGTGGATGATGGCGCTTCTATCCGTGCAGATGATCTCGCCGCTCGTCATCATGGTGCCGCTCTATCGCTACATGGCCTCGATCGGGCTGACCGACAGCCATTTCGGCGCCACCATGGTCTATATCGCGCTTGCCGTTCCCATGGTCACCTGGATCCTCAAGGGCACGATCGACGGCATCCCCGCCACCCTCGATGAAGCCGCCATGATCGACGGATGCAGCCGCTTCGGCGTTTTCCTGCGCGTCATCCTGCCTTTGTCCACGCCCGGCATCGCGTCGGCCTTCATCATCTCGGTCATCGGCGGCTGGTCGCAGTTCCTTGTGCCCTTCCTGCTGATCACCAAGGAATCCCTCACACCCATCGGCGTCGGCATCTTCCAGTATGCCGGCACCCAGAACGACAGCTCCATCCAGTTGCTGGCCGCCGCCTGCCTCGTCTCCGTGGTGCCGGCCATCATCGCCTTCCTCGCACTCCAGCGCCTG
The DNA here is from genome assembly GCA_027483885.1 of Rhizobiaceae bacterium. Taxonomy (GTDB): domain Bacteria; phylum Pseudomonadota; class Alphaproteobacteria; order Rhizobiales; family Rhizobiaceae; genus Neorhizobium. The sequence goes on along the minus strand of JAIXTO010000183.1, from coordinate 50,189 downwards.
ATCCTCGGCGCCCTGACGGCTGGCGCCGTCAAGGGCTGAGATCGGACCCATGCAAACGAGATAGATCCCATGACCCTTACCCATGCCCAACGCCTCGAACGGCTCCAGGTCCGCACGGCCGAACTGCAATTCTGGCGCGCCCGCGCAACGCTTGCGCTCGACAGCTGGTTGTTCAACGGCGCTCCGATTGCCATCGGCGACCGCTGGCCGGTGAAGGACGGCCTCGTGCATTTTTCCACGCAGGCAACAGTGCCCTCGGACTGGCCGCTTGAGCGCGCCCGCCTCTATCTCGATTTCGGCGGCGAAAGCCTGATCACCATCACGGCGGCCGATGGCAGCACAAAGAGCTACGGCGTCGATCCCTATCACCGCGAATTCCGCCTCCCCTCTCAGGAATTCTCCATCACCTCGGACACGGTGGCGCGCCTGCCCTTCGGCGAACCGGTGCGCCAGCCGCGGCTGGAACGGGCCGAACTGTTCTGGATCGAAGAAGAAGTCGACCATCTCTGGCTGCTGCTTCGCCAGATCGCCGAAGCTCTCACCGTGCTCGATGGGCATGATGTCGTGCCTTATCTCCTGTCGGCTGCCGAAGAGGCCTTCTTCAGCCTCGATTGGCCCTCGGCCACCGCCGACTACGTGTCGCGCACAGCACCCGGCCCGATGCAGCAGAAGATCTGGCGCCTGCCGGAGCTGAAGGCAAACCCGGAAGGCCTGACTGATCAACAGCGCGCAAGCGTCATCAGCGCCTATGAGACGCTGATGGCAAAGCTTGCCGGGCTTCGTGAACGGTTCCCGCCGCAGGGCAAGATCGCGCTCACCGGCCATGCCCATATCGATCTCGCCTGGCTGTGGCCCTATGACGAGACACGCCGCAAGATGCGCCGCACCTTCCACTCCACCCTGTCGCTGATGGAAGGCAATGAGGATTTCCGCTTCAACCAGTCCACCGCCCATTATTATGCGCAGCTGGAGGAAGACGATCCTGCGCTTCTGGCAAAGATCGTCGAGAAGGTAAAATCCGGCCAGTGGGAAGTGCTCGGCGGCTGCTGGGTGGAGCCCGACACCAATATGCCGACAGGCGAAAGCCTTGCCCGCCAGATCCTCTACGGCCAGCGTTATTTCGAAAAGACCTTTGGCACCCGCCACAGCATTTGCTGGTTGCCCGATTGCTTCGGTTTTTCCGGCGCGCTGCCGCAGCTTCTGGTGCAGGGCGGCATGAAGAGCTTCTTCACCATCAAGGTCAACTGGTCGGAATCCAACCATATCCCCTCAGACCTGTTCTGGTGGGAAGGGCTGGATGGCAGCCGGGTGCTGGCCCACACGTTCGACAACCCCATGCATGGCTATAACGGTTTCGTGCAGCCGGATTGCTTCGTGCCGACCTGGAAGAACTTTCGCCAGAAGGACCGCCACGACACGACGTTGCTCTGCGTCGGTTACGGTGATGGCGGTGGCGGCGTCACGCCGGAAATGCTGCTGCGCGAAGAACAGCTGCGTGTCTTCCCGGCCATTCCCGAGGCACGCTGGACCCGCGTCGAGGACTTTTTCGAAAAGGCCCATGCGACCGCTGAAAACCAGAAAATGCATGTCTGGCAGGGCGAGATCTATCTGGAACTGCACCGGGCAACGCTGACCAGCCAGAGCGATGTCAAGCGCCTGCACCGGCGCGCCGAACGCGGCCTGATTACCGCCGAGACGGTAGCAAGCCTTGCCCATCTTCTCGGCGCCGAGCGGCCGCAATCGCTCGAGCCGGCCTGGCGCGTGGTGATGAAAAACGAGTTCCACGACATCCTGCCGGGCTCCTCCATTGCGGAGGTCTATGAGGATGCCCGCGAAGAACTGGAAGGCGTGATTGAAGGCGCAAAGGCGGTGGAAACCGCAGCGCTCGACGCCCTTGCCGCAACGCTGCCTGAGGGTGACGATGGCGCGGTGCTGGTGGTCAATCCCTCGCTCTCGCACCGCCCCTTGCGCCTGTCGCTGCCGCACGGCACCGTGTCTGGCGAAGGCACGCTTGCGCCGCTTTCGGTCACGGTTCTGCCCGCCTCAGCCCTTGCCGCACAACCCGGCCTCAGCGCCACCGACCGCAGCCTCGAAAACGATATCCTCAAGGTTACGCTGGCCGATGACGGTTCGATTGCAAGCCTCCTGCACAAGCCAAGCGGCCGTGAAGCCCTTGAAGGCCGCGGCAACCGGCTGTTCGCCTATCCCTCCGACAAACCGCGCAGCTGGGATGCCTGGGATGTGGAAGAGGATTATGCCGAGCGCGCCGAGGAAATCACCGGTTTCGACAGTATCGAACTCATCGAAAACAGCCCGCACCGCGCCGCCATCCGCATCCATCGCCGCTGGCGCAATTCCACGATCACCCAGACGCTGTCGCTCGGTGCCAATGCCTGCCGCCTCGACATTTTTACCGAACTCGACTGGCACGATCGCCGCGTGCTGCTGCGCACGGTGACGGATGTGGCGGTGCGCAGCCCACGCGCCGTGTGCGAATGCGCCTATGGCGTGGTGGAGCGCCCAACCCACACCAACACCTCCTGGGACGAGGCGATGTTCGAGGCGCCGGCGCATCGGTTTGTCGACCTCTCCGAACCCGGCTTCGGTCTTGCTTTGTTGAACGACGCCAAATACGGCCACTCGATGCGCGGCAACCGTTTGGGGCTTTCGCTCCTGCGCTCGCCGATCTATCCCGATCCGCTGGCCGATGAAGGCACGCAAGCTTTCACCTATGGGCTGATGCCGCATGAGGGCAGCTGGCACGAGGCAGGTGTGCGCGAGGAAGCGGAAGACCTGAACCAGCCGCTCGTCGCGATGCCGGTTACCGGCCGCGCCTGCGGCACGTGGCAGCCAATCAAGGCAGACGGCATTGCGGGCGCACTTTCGGCGCTGAAGCCTGCCGAAGAGGGCGATGGCCTGATCCTGCGCGTCTACGAACCGTCCGGCCGGCGCGGGCCTTTCCAGCTGGCACTTGCCGCCGGCTGGCAGAGCGAGGGGCCGTTGTCGATCCTGGAGGAGCCCATGGAGGGTGTCTCCGCCGATGCGCTGTCGCCCTTTGAAGTCAAAAGCTGGCGTCTTCGCAAAGCATAAAACGCCCGCTTTCTTCAGGCGAGGCTTTGAGGCATCATCCCGGCGAGGTTGCACAACCGCCGGGATGAGACTGAAAAGGAAGATAAGTGAACTACCTAGGCGCCAATGGCGAACAGGCCGCAGCCCAGAACCGCGCCATGATCCTCAATGCGATCCATCGCGGAGCGCCGATTTCGCGCACCGAAATCGCGCGTCAATCGCGTCTCACCAAACAGGCCGTGACCCGCATCGTCGACCGGCTGCTGGATGAGGGGCTGGTGATGGAAGCGCGTCGCCGGCAGGGGCTTCGCGGCCAGCCGGCCATCGAGCTGGAAATCGATCCCGAAGGTGTCTTTGCCATCGGCGCCAATATCGACCGCGATCACCTGACGGTGGTTGCCGTCGATGCCGCCGGCAATATTCGCGGCCGTATCCACCACGAACAGCGCTTCATCCTGCCAAGGGATTTCACCCGGCTGATGGAGGAGGCATTGTCCTCGTTCCTGCGCCGCCGGGTCATCCACGAGCAAAGACTTGCCGGTATCGGCCTTGCCATTCCCGATTGGCTGGGTGAGGTCAGTGTCATCGGGCGTCCGCCGCATTATGATGAATGGAGCGGTTTTGACGTGCGTGGCGCGCTTTCGCGCGTGACCAGCCACCCGGTGTTCATCGACAATGATGCGAATGCCGCAGCCTTGGGCGAAATCGAATACGGTCTTGGCACGGAAATCGGCAGTTTCTTTTATATCCTCGTCAACGCCTGTCTCGGCGGCAGCCTCGTCATCAATGGCGTGCGCCATAAGGGCGCTGGCGGGCTGGGTGGGGAAATCGGCTGGTTGCCGGTGGTCATGACTGAGGGGGTGGGTGCCGGCGAGACGCGGCCCCTCGGCGACATGTATTCGCTGTTTCTTCTCCTCGACCACCTGCAACAAAACGGCATTGCCGCCTCCCGGCCGGCCGATCTTCTGACGCTCGATGTCCGCGGCCGGGACCTGGTGAGTGGCTGGCTGAAGCGGTTTGCCGTGACGCTGGCAGAAGCCATCATCGACATCGGCATGCTGGTGGACCCAGAAGCGGTGCTGATCGGCGGGCGGCTGCCGGTGCGGCTCATCGATGAGCTGCTGATCCACGTGCGCGACGAGATCATACGCCGGGGCATGCCGGCGCCTTCGCTCCACCGTGCAGCAAGTTCGGAGGATGCAGCAGCGCTGGGCGCGGCCACCATGCCGCTATCGCACCGCCTCTGTCTGCCATCGGCCGAAACGGCGCAACAGACGCGGGTGCCATTATCCGGTTCACCGCACAGCGATCCGCTCGTTAATGCGGCTTTGGCAGCAGCAATTCCATAAAGGGCAACATCGCCGCCCCGCGAGCAACACCGCAATGGGAAAAGGAAAGCCGCCTGATCGGCGGGATCCAGGACGTCGCCACAAAATAACTGCGTTTTTTCTCCCGGTCCGCAATCATCATGCCAATCACCCGATCGAGCACGTCATCGGGCAAATCTCCGCCGATCAGCACAGCACCCGGGGAGACGAAGCCAGCAATGGCAACCACGGCATCGAGAAGCCGTGATGCCGCCTTGCGCATCCAGTCGTCCAGTCCGCCTTGGCCAAAAGCATCAAGATGTCGACGCAGGGAAGCAGCACTTGCCACTTCATTCAGGCTTCTCTCCTCGCTGCCCGGTCGCATGGCGCCGATATCACCTGCCCTGCCATGGACGCCGCGAAAGAAGGCGCCTCCGGTCATCAGGCCGGCGCGCACGGTCTCGTCCAGCAGGATGACCACGAAGCCGCCTTCCGGCTCGCCAATGCCGAGCATCCGTTCGGCCGCAACGGCTGCCTCGGTATCCTTGGCATAAAACAGGGGGCGTCCCGGCAGCATCGCAGCCAACATATCCCGATCCGGCTCGACGCCCGGGTGGCAGGCAATACCGGCGCCGCAGAGATTTTGTCCGTATTCCGTTAAAGCAAGCTTGACCGCAGCCGACATATCCCCCGGTGCAAAAGTCTGCTCTTCGAGCACATTTCCAAGGAGATCGGCCATGACAAGCTCGCCGCGGTCCGGGCAGAGCCAAAGGCCAAGCGCGTGTGCGCTTGCCGGGCGAATGGCAAATTCGGCAGCCTTGTAACGCGCTCCGACGTCACGTTTTCCCTCCTCCAGGAAGCCCGCCTCAACCAGGCGCCGGATAATCCCGCTGATGGCGGGTTCCGTCAGGCTCAAGTGACCGGAAAGCTCCTGGCGCGTCAACGGACCGAGGCTGCGCAACAGCGCCAGAACGACCCGAGAATTGTGGTCGGCAATATCCTCCGGGCTGATACCCGGTCCCGTGCGAGCGCCCTCACCTGTGCGCGCCCGTGCCCGCGCCAAACGTCGGCCAGTTTTCAAATGACAGCCCGCTTTCCCTGCTTTGGTCTGAATAGTCATCACATGACCAATGTTTTAGCGTATTTTATCGCTGAGCAAAGCGCTAGTGACTGCGCGCTTCATCCGCAATTCGCTGACATCTGGAATGGTCAGACGCTTGCCCCAGCCCCGCAGCGGTGTCCTGTTGGTCTTGACCGAAGTCTCGTTCACACAGACGAGACGTCAGGGCTCTTTTGCAGAGCGGGTTGGCGAAGCCGGCAAGGGCAACCCGTCGTCCGGTCCGCCCTGGCCAAAAGCATCAAGAGGGTGCGGCTCTTCCCAGACGGCGCAAGTATTGCTCAAACGACAGCGCAAACCGTCTTGGTTTCCAGATAATTCTCCAGTCCCTGTGCGCCGTTTTCATAACCCCAGCCGGACTGGCGGTGGCCACCTTTGGGCAGTTCGGGCGAAAAATAGGAATGGCAGTTGATCCAGATCGTGCCGGCTTTCACCTGTGCTGCCAGTCGGTGGGCGGCGGAGAGATCATGTGTCCAGATGCTGCCGGCCAGGCCGTAGGGACTGTCATTGGCATAGATTATGGCCTCTTCCACATCGTCGAAGGGCGTAACGGCGACGACCGGGCCAAAAATTTCCTCGCGCATAAGGCGCATGTCCGGGCGAACCTCGGTGACCACGGTCGGCGCGTAGAAGGTGGCGTTTTCACCGCTCTGGATGCCGCCGGCCGTGATTTCGGCACCTGCCGCGCGGCCCTCCGCCACATAGGCTGCGACGCGGTCGGCCTGGCGGCGGTTGACCAGTGGTCCAAGATCGGTTGCCGGATCGAGCCCATGACCGAGCCGCAGCGCCGATGCTGCCTTCGACAGCCTATCGACCACCGTTTCACAGATCGAGCGATGGGCATAAACGCGCGAGGCGGCAACGCAAACCTGGCCGGAATTTGAAAAGATGCCGCGTGCCACGCCATCGATTGCCAATGTCATGTCGGCATCCGGCATGAGGATAGCGGGTGATTTTCCACCCAGTTCCAGCGTCAGCTTCTTGAGGTTGCCGGCAGCCGCCGCAACGATCAGCTTGCCCACCTCCGTCGAGCCTGTGAAGGCAACCTTGTCGACATCGGGATGAGCGGTGAGCGCTGCGCCGACGATCTCGCCAAAACCGGTGACGATGTTGACCACGCCGTCCGGCAGACCGGCTTCCAGCATCAGTTCGCCCAGCCGAAGCGCAGTCAGCGAGGTTTCCTCGGCCGGCTTCAGCACCACGGTGCAACCGGCTGCCAGTGCGGGTGCAAGTTTCATCGCGGCCATCAGCAGCGGCGAGTTCCACGGCGTGATGGCCGCCACCACGCCGACAGGTTCACGCGTCGTATAGGCAAAGATCTGTTTTCCCGCCGGCTGGTAGCTGATCGAGGTTGGAATGGTGGTGCCGAGGATTTTCGTGCAGAAGCCGGCGAAATAGCGGAACTGCTCGGCAGAGGCTGGAATTTCAGCAAACCGGCTGCTCCTCAAGCTCTTGCCCTGATCGAGCGTTTCCAGTTCGGCCAGTTCGTCTGCATGGGTGTCGATCAGTTCAGCGATTTTCCACAACAGCTTGCCACGCTGCGACGGCGTCAAACCCTTCCATGCGGTAGAGGAAAGGGCTGCGCGAGCGCTGGCCACAGCCTCGTCCACATCCGCCACAGAGCCTTCTGCCAGTTCGGCAAGGATTTCGCCGGTGGCCGGATCGGCCGTTTCAAACCAGCTCGCCGATGCGCCGTTCCGCCATGTGCCGCCGATCAGTATCTGCTTGCGACGCTTTGCCAGAAAATCTCTGGCTCCCTGGCTCTTCGGGGCGATGGTGGTGAGTGCAAGGGTCATGTCGGTGTTCCTTCAGCGCAGCTGAGCGGTGCGGATGCGGGAGGCAGCGTTCAGTGCGCCCCTGATGATCGAATGATAGCCGGTGCAGCGGCAAATATTGCCTTCCAGCCCGGCGCGGATTTCCCTTTCCCCGGCATCGGGTTGTTCGGCAAACAAGGCAACCAGCGCAAGTGAGACGCCAGGTGCGCAGTAGCCGCATTGGAAGGCGTTTTCCTCAGCCAATCCTTCCCGCACCGCATGCCCCAGGGGATGCACCAGGAGCCCTTCGACGGTCATGATCTCTGCGCCCTCAAGCTGGAACGCCATCAGCAGGCAGGCATTGGCCAACCGGCCGTTGATCAGAACCGAACAGGCGCCGCAGCGACCGATGCCGCAGGCAAGCTTGGTGGCCGTTCGCGCCAGATGCTCGCGCAGGATATCCGTCAGGCGCGTATCGGCCGTGCATTCGAGCGAAACTGGTTTGCCGTCGAGGGTAAAATCAAGGGTCATTCGGGCACCACTAGCCGGGAAAGAAGGGTCTCCGGATCAATCGGCATCACGGCCGGGCAATAGCCCGCGGCAGAAAAGATGGCGTTGGCGATGGCCGGCGAGATAGAACCGATGCCAAGTTCGCCTGCTCCGCGCGGCCCAAGCTCGTCGCCGGCATCCAGATCCTCCAGTGCGAAGATGCTGAGCTCCGCCGGTGCATCCTGGATGCCGGGCAGCATGTAGGTGTCGAGGTTGGTGGCAAGATGGGCGCCGTCGCGCATCTTGCAGTCTTCGCTCAGCGTAAATCCCAGCCCCTGTACGGCACCGCCCTCAAGCTGGCCGAGATAGGCGGCAAGATCGATGATCGGGCCTGCGGCAGAATGCTGATGCAGATCGAGCACCCGCAACTGGCCCGTGACCCGGCTGATCGCAACGCGGGCCAGCGCGGCCCCGAAGGCGAAGATATAGCGGGCATTGCTGTTGGGATAATCGGTCTTGGGAAATTCGTAGGTTACCGTCACAGAGGGAAGATCGGCGTCCGGCAGGTGGTCGGCGAGTTGCCGGTAGGTCACGAGCAGTTTCCCGCTATTGCTGCCGGCCTCCGCCAGCCCGCCGGGCGCGAACACCAGACGCTGCGGATCGCATCCCAGAAGACCCGCGGCCGCGTCACACATCTGCCGGCGGAATTCAGGGGCTGCTTTGCGCGCGGATGCCCAGACGACATAGGTGCCGCGTGAGGCCGTGGTGGAGCCTGAATCCGGCGCCAGCCGCGTATCACCAGTGAGCGGCCGGACATCGGAGCGCGCGCAGCCGAGTTCGGCAGAAACCGCCGCGCAGATGGCGGTGAGCAGCCCCTGCCCCATCTCGTCCAGCCCATAGGCGCCCTCGATAAAACCATCCTTCGTCAGGGAAAGCCGGCCAGCGCAGGGGTCGGGAATGACTGAACCGAGGCCATTGCCCTGGTAGTTCATCGCCATACCGGTGCCGATCAGCCATTCTCCATCATCGCAAAGCCCCTGCGGCCGCCTCCAGAGCGGGCTCGCGTGAGCAGCCGCCAGCATTTCATCAAGCCGTTCGCTCGGGGCAACTGTCTGGCCAAGATAACCGGGGGTGCCGGGGAGGCGCTGGTTGCGCTGCCTGATCTCCACCGGCGACACACCGCACAGGGCTGCCAACCGGTCCATCTGGCATTCGATGGCAAAGGTCATCTGGTTGGCGCCAAAACCGCGAAAGGCGCCGCACAGCCCGTTATTGGTATAGGCAAGGCGGCCGCGCGTGGCGATATGGGCAACGGTATAGGGACCGGCTGCATGCTCCATCGCGGTTTCGAGCACGCCGGGGCCGAGCGACGCATAGGCACCCGCATCCGCCAGCACGTCCACCTCCTGCGCCAGAAGAATGCCGCGTGCGTCACAGGCGGTTTTCATGCGGATCGTCATCGGGTGGCGCTTTTGGCCGGCGAGCACGGACTCTGCCCGCGACAGGTGCAGCCGTACAGGCTGTTTTGCCTTCAGCGCCAGAAGCGCCAGGGCCGGCTGCACGGATAGCTCGTCCTTGCCGCCGAAGGCGCCGCCGGCCGGGGACGTGACCACGCGGATCCTGTCTTCCGGCAGGCCGAGAATGCGCGACAGCTGCAACCGGTCGCGCCCACCATGCTGGCCGCCGGCGCAGACGTTCAGCATGCCATCGGGGTCGATGAAGGCATAACCGCCCTCGGTTTCCATGAAACCGTGCATCTGGCGGGGCGTGACATAGGTGTCTTCCACCACATGGGCAGCACCTGCAAAACCGTGCGCGACATCGCCGCGGGAAAAGCGGATTTCCCGTTGCAGATTGCCGTTTTGATGCACTTGCACGGCCTGCGGCAGCAGGGCGGCCTCGACATCCGTGACGGGGGCAAGCGGTTCATAGACAACCTTGATCAGCGACAGCGCCTTTTGCGCCGTCGCATCATCGACGGCGGCAACGGCTGCGACCGGATCACCACGGTGGCGCACCTTGTCGAAGCAAAGCGCCGGTTGATCCTGCACAACGATGCCGAAGGCATTTTCACCCCTGATGTCGCGGTGCGTGACGACGGCGGCGACCCCTGGCAAGGCTTGCGCCTCTGTTGTGTCAATGGAGAGGATGCGTGCGTGGGCGATGCCGGCCCGCAGGATGCGCCCGACAAGCATATCGCTCTGGCGGTGGTCCGTGAGATAAGTCAGGGTGCCCTCGATCTTGGCGGGCAAGTCCGGGCGGATATGCCAGCGCTCCGGCGATCTGGTGCGGCCAAGCGCCGTCTCGACTTCTTTTGTTTGTGCGCTTTGGGGCTCCATGGCGGCCGACATTGCGGGCGCACGGGCCGGTAGGTAACCGCCAAGACCAAAGGTCAGCGCATTAGCCGCAACGGTCCGGCGATAGGCGGCGGAACGGACATCATCCCCCGGCGCGTCAATGGTCGACAGCAGGACCGCATGAAGTGCTGCCCAGTCACCATCGCCACAGGCAAGCGCTTCCGCCTCCCGCAGGCGTGCCGGCGAAACAATGCCGCCGCCGACCGCAAGACGGGCAAAGCGGGGGCTACCTCTGCCCGGCAAAATCCGGCCGGCGACATTGATGACGCTTGGCGTGAAGGCAGCACGTAGTCCTGTCTTGCGAAACACGAAGCGCTCATCAGGCTCTTGCGGCGCGATGTGGATGGCAGTGAGGATTTCCGGCTCTCGGTCGGTATCGGCAAGCCAGTCCTCCAGCGACAGGCTGACGGTTCCGGCAGCGCCCGCAATGTCGACAACCGCATCAAGCGCCAGAAGGGCTGGCAGAAGACAGCCGGTGCGCCCGGCGATATTGCCGCCGATCGTTGCCAGATTGCGAACCGACGGGCTTGCCACCACGCGAATGGCTGCGGCGAGAAGCGGCAGTTGCGCGGCGATTGCCGGCGCGCGCAAAAGCTCTGCAAGCGGCGTCATGGCGCCGATACGAACTGCGCTTTGTCCTTGCATAACGCCTGAAAGGCCTGGAATGCGGGCAAGGCTTACCACCCGCCGGGGCTGGGCACGCCCCTTTGCCCAGTCGAGCTGAAGTGCCGTGCCCCCCGCAATGAGGCACGTTTCTGGCTGACTTGCTTCCAGCAGCGCTTTTTCCAACGTGTCGGGGGCCAGAACCTCCATCTCAGGCGGCCCCTGCCGTGGTGCCGAAACGGATGCCTTTTTCTTTCAGCCAGCGGCGATAGGCAATGGAGGAGGAATCAGCGCGTGTCGGAATTTCCGCCCGCGGTTCCAGCGGCAGAAGCAGCGGCCGTTGGTTTTCCACGATGATGCGGTCCTGCAGGAAGATGACCTGTTCGAAGTTGAGGAGCGCCTTGTGCGGCGAAACCGCATCGACCAGATACATCACCGGCTGGGCGCGACAGAGCCCCTCTTCCATCGGCTGGATGAAGAGCGCAATCGCATCGAGCCGGTTCGGCGATGTCGGACAGACCCGGTAGAGCATCACCACGAAAGGTGATGGCACGCGGTAGGTCAGTTGCACGAAATCGCCCTCGCTTTCGGTGGCAGCGATGCGGGGCTGGAAGAAGGTGCAGTTGGTGGCCCAGACCTCGTCCACGTCGCGGCGGATTTCGCTGAGGTAATTCGGCACTTCCGTATACGGCTCGGAGCCGAGGATATCCGTATGGACAAAAGGAAAATGCGCCATGTCGAGGAAGTTCTCGACCACCCGAAGGCCGGAGGCGCGCATGGTCACCCAGCCGCAGAGCACAAAGCGCCGATCCGCCTCCAGGGCTTCCTCGATATGGACGATATCCTTTTCCGGCGTGCCGAGCGTGGTGAACAGACAGCCGTACTTCACCTGCACGGGCAGTGCGGATCCAAGCTGGCCGCCGGGGCTAATTTCGCGCACCAGCGGTTGACCGTTCGGGCCAAACCGCATTTCGATATCCTGGCCGAGCAGTCGTGTGCGCACCGGCTCTGCCGTCAGGTCTCCAGCCGTTGCAACGGCATACCAGTCATCGAGTGCAACCTGGTCCGTCGTCTTCATGCGACAGATGCCTTTTCGCTGATCCATTGCTTGGTGCCGCCGCCATTGGCTGCAAGCCATTCGGCGCGGCGGGCAAAATGGGCCGGCGCCATGGCATGGATATCGGCAATGATCGCCTTGATATCACCGGTCTTCAGAACGCCGTCTTCGACGATAATCTGCCCGTCCACCATGGTCATGGCAACATCGCCGCCGCGCACCGCATGCACGAGATTGTGCTGCAGGTTGAAATAGGGGCCCTCGCCAAACAGCGGCGTCATGCGTGGCGTATCGGTACGCACAGCAATGATATCCGCCCGCTTGCCCACTTCCAGTGAGCCGATCTCGTCCTCGAGCCCGATTGCCTTGGCACCCAGAATGGTTGCCATGCGCAGGCACTGCCAGCTGTCCATGGCCGAGGCATCGTGGTGACGCAACTTGCCCAGAAGCGAGGCCGTCTTCATCTCCTCGAACATGTCGAAATTGTTGTTTTCCTTCTCGCCATCGGTGCCCAGCCCGACGGGAATGCCGGCTGCCAGCATGTCGGCAATCGGGGCGATGCCGGAGGCAAGCTTCATGTTGGACACTGGATTATGGGCAACCGAGACGGTGTATTTGGCAATCAGCTCGATTTCCGCATCATCCAGCCAGACCGCGTGGGCAAGCATGGTGCGCGGCGCCTCGAAGAAACCGAGATCCTCCAGCACATGCATCGGCCTCTTGCCATAGGTTTCGAGGAACCCGCCGACCTCCACCTCCGCTTCCGAGCAATGGGTGTGAAAGCCGGTGTTGTGGCGCTTGGCCATGGCAATGGCCCGGCTCTGGCCCGCCGCATCGGCATAAAACAGATGCTCAAGGCCAACCCAGACATTGATGCGGCCATTGGCCTTGCGGTGCCATGTCTCGATCATCGCCTCGTTCATGTCGAGCGTGTCGAAATAATTGTAATCGGGATGTTCGCCGACATACGGCACGGCCACAAGCCGGGTGCCGATCGCCTCGGCGGCCCGCGCGCTTCCATCCATGTAGCGCCACATGTCAACCACCGTCGTGGTGCCCGACAGCGCCGATTCCGCGTAGCAGAGATAGGACGCCGCTTCTGCCTCGTGGGGCAGGAGAACGCGGTGCATCGGGTTGATGTGGATCGTCAGCCAGTCCCAGACCGGCAGGTGTTCGGCCGTGCCGCGCAGGAAGCCGGAATGGGCGTGGGCATTGATGAGGCCCGGCATCAGCAGCGCGTTCTCGATCCTCTTGACGGGAAGCGTCGGATGGCTGGCCTTGACCACCTCCAGCGTGCCTACCGAGACAATGCGGCCATCCTCGACGGCGACGGCGCCTTCCGGAATGACGCTGTTTTGCGCATCCATGGTCAGAAGATAATCAGCCGTCAGTATCGTTGCGGTCGAGGTCATGGTCTGCTCCAGGGTTTCAGGACGAAGGACGCAAGTTTCACGCCGCCTCCAGAAGAAAGGCTGCGGCCCGCTCGCCGATCATCGTGACGGGCGCGTGGGTGTTGCAGGTGGGAATGACGGGGATGACCGAGGCATCGGCAATCATCAATCCGTCGAGCCCATGTACGGCAAGCCGGCTATCGACCACGGCCATGTCGTCCCGACCCATTTTTGCGGTGCCGACCGGATGGAAAAAGGTGGAACAGCCGTTTCGGGCAAATTCGCGCAAGGCCGCGCGCGACAACCGACCGTTGGGGGCGGCAAACCCGTCAAACAGGGTGGCAAAGGCCGGGGTCTCCGCAAGCGCCATCACCGTCTCGATGGCGCACACGGTTGCTTCCAGATCCGATGGTTCGGCAAAATAGTTCGGCTGGATGCCGAGCGGGCCAAATGGATCGGCTGACAGCAGGCGCAGGGTGCCGATGCTTTTCGAATGCATGAGCCCGGCGCCCAGCGAAAACACCGTGCCCGACATATCGTGGAGCGCGCGAAGGCCGGGGGCCGCACTGTTTCCCTGCACGGGAAAGCTATGCACGTCCGGCTGCGCAAGGCCGGGTTGCGATTTCCAGTTCATCATCGTGCCGCCGCCATTGTCGAGGACCTCGCCCAGCGGCACTTTCGACCGGCAGACGATAGCCTGTACCAGCGGATGATCCTGGAGATTGCGCCCGACGCCCTTCAGCGCATGGACAGGCGGAATGCCGAGCCGCTTCAGCTCTGCCGGATCGCCGATCCCGGACAGCATGAGGAGGCGCGGCGTATCGAAGGCGCCGGCCGACAGCACCACCTGCGTTGTCGCACGAGTCTCGACCACGGTTCCGTTCACCAAATGGCGAAGACCGGTGCAGCGTCCCCTTTCGAGCGTCAGGCCGATGCCTTGCGAACCTGTCAGCACCGTCAGGCGCGGATGATCGAGGATCGGATAGAGATAACCACGCGCCGAACTCCAGCGCCTGCCATCGGCAATGTTGAGATTGGAGGGGCAGGCGCCCTCGTTATTTTCCCCGTTCGGATCGGCAATCACCGGAATGCCAAGATCGCCCGCGCCATCCAGCATCGCCTGCGCCACCGGATGCAGCTTTTTGCTGGTGGTGATTTTCAACGGCCCACCGGCGCCACGCCAGAAGCTTTCCCCGCCTTCCCAGTCCTCCGCTTTTTTGAAGAATGGCAAAACATCGCTGAAAGACCAGCCGTTACAGCCGGCCGCCTGCCAGGCGTTATAATCGTTCGGATGACCGCGATACCACATCATCGCATTGATCGCCGATGATCCGCCGAGCGCCTTGCCGCGCGGAATGCCGATCGTGTGGCCGTTGACGCGAGGCGTTGGCGTATAATCATAACCCCAGTCCCAGCGGCCGCGCCCGAGCGGTACCCATTGGCGCGGATCCTCGATCTCTGCGATGCCAAGCCCCGGTTCGCCCGCCTCCACCAGAAGCACGGTGGCATCCGTGCCATCAATCAGGCGCCGTACCACCGGCAGCCCGCCGGAGCCTGCGCCGATGACGATATAGTCATAGGCTTTTTGCAGCGCGCGGCTCGGCAGGATGGGCGGGACGTCGGTCATTCCATCGGTCTCAATTGTGCTCGCTCGGCCCCATGATCACGATGCCTTCGGTCGCCTCCACATGGCGCACGAAAATATACTTGTCCTCGCGCCCGTCCGAATGCTTGCGCTTGATATCGGGCTGCACGGTGCCGGCCACCTTGGCCACGACCACGTAAGGAACGTCAGCGGCAAGCCCCGCCGCGCAATGGGTCTCGAACTCTTCAAGCGTGCGCACTGTGTAGGCATGTTCGACGCCGGCACCACGGGCAATCGCTGCAATATCCACGCGCCCAAAGGCGGTATGCGTCGGCGGCCCGCCGATCGACTGGTAACATTCGTTGTCCCAGACGACGATGAAGAGGTTCTTCGGTTGTTCATTGCCGAGCGTTGCCAGAATGCCGAGATTGAACATCATGCCGCCATCGGTATCGAGCGAGATGATGCGCCGGTGCGGCAGGCCGGTTGCAAGGCCAAAGGCCTGCGGGGTGACGCAGCCGAGCTGTTGCTGGAAGAGGCTTGCCGCGCGCATGTGCGGGGCTGCATTGTACCATTCATCGACGGAGGCGCCGAGTGACAGGATCACCAGCTCGTCCTTCAGCCGTTCGGCCAGACGTTTCATGCAGTCATAGCGCTTCATCGAACGATACTCCCGCCAAGGGCGATGGCCGAATGGTAATAGGCATTGTAGGACCAGTTATAGGCATCGACGATCGACTGCTCGATCTCGTCTTCCTCGCGCACAACGCGGTAGGGAATGCGCAGTGCGTTCAGCACCGGTTCCATGGTGATGCCGTGCGGAATGGCCCACCAGTTGTTTTCGCCCAGTTCACCGCGATAGCTCATCAGCATGATGACGGGTATGCCAGCCCCCAGCCCCATGCGCGCCAGCGGCTCGACGGAGGCGCGCAGGCCGGAATTTTCCATGATGAGCGCTGCCCGCTTGCCCGAGAGAAAGACGCCGCCGCAGATGGCAGCACCTTCGCCTTCATTGGTCACGCGGATGGTGCGGATATCCGGATCGGCATCAAGTGCCGGGTAAAGCTCCTTGAAGAGCGAGTCCGGCAGGTAGCAGACGGTACTGACGCCGGCTTTCTTCAGCCCGCGGATCACGGCATCGACGGATGATGGCTTCATGGTTTTCCCTCGTTTCGAGCAAAGGATCGCAAACCTGAAGTGTTCCGAATAGCTGATATCTTCTGACGCATTCGTTGCGCAAAAGGCAACATCTCAAGATGCCTTTCCCAATCCCTGCCCACCCGTCTGCCCCGATGCCTGCGTCAGCTGCTCGACCGATTGTTCCAGCAGCCGGCCGAGTGCGCTTGCCGCATCCGACATTTCCTTGGTCGAGCGGGACAGCAGCATCAGCTTGCGGTTGGGAAGCCGGGTGTCGGTGAGCGGCACGAAGACAAGAAGACCCTGTGCCAGCTCCTGTTCAACGCCGACGCGGGTTTGCAGAACAAGGCCGAGATCTCTCAGCGCAAGTTCCACCATCAGGCCGATGGAATTGGTGCGCGAGCGGCGCGACAGGTCAAGCAGCGACCCGTTCAGGGCATCCTCCACGGAGGCGCCAAGCGTCAGGCTCTTGTCGGAAAGGATCACCCTCCGGTTGGCAAGATCGAAGAGTTTCAGCTCCGTCCGGCTGGCAATCTCGCTTCCGGGCAGCGCCAGAACCCCGATCGGCAGCGAGACGCTGGCAATGCGCCGCACGGTGCGCGGCACGCGCACGTCAAACAGCACGGCAAGATCGCATTCGCCTTCGGCCACCGCATTGGCGGCCTCCTGCGAGGCCATCACCTTGATATCGACGGTGATGGCCGGATGGCGCGCCCAGAACGCGGCAAGGGCTGCCGGAAGCAGGCCGCGCGCCACGCTCTCCACCACGGCGATAGAGACGGTTCCGCGATGCAGGCCATGCAGGTCATTGATCTCGGCGCAGGCGCGTGCAAGCTCGGATAGCGAGGCCCGCGCGTGGTAAAGCAGAAGCTCGCCGGCGCTGGTCAGCTTCAGGCGCTGGCGCACCCGCTCAAACAGCGGCGTGCCCAGTTCGTCTTCCAGCTGGCGCAGGATCCGGCTGACCGAAGACGGCGCGACATTCAGCGACAGCGCTGCCTGGCGGATCGATCCCAGCCGCGCCACCAGCTGGAAATAATGGATGCGGGTGGCAACCAGACCCAGCCGGTAGGCGTCCATCAAGCCGCCTCGAATGGCGGGACGATGGCCATCTGGGGCACGGTGACGAGGCCCTTGTCGGTGATGCGGATTTCCGGGATGACCGACAGCGGAATGAGGTTGAAGCCCATATAGGGAATGGTGCAGCCGGCCTTTTCCCACTCCACCTTCAGCGCCTGCACTTCCGCCGAGACCTCATGCACGCGCTTGTCGGACATCAGGCCCGCGACCGGCAGCGGCACCATGGCCGTCACCTTGCCATCCTGCACCACGCAGACCCCGCCCTGATGCGCCTCGATGGCGCGCAGCGCCACCTGCATGTCGGCCTCATTGGTGCCGGCGATGATGATGTTGTGGCTGTCATGGCCAACGGACGAGGCGACCGCGCCGCTTTTCAGCGCGAAATTCGACAGAAGCGCATGCGCCACATTGCCATCCGATTTCCCATGTCGCTCGATTACCGTGACGAAGCAGAGCCCGTGACGGGAAAAATGGGTTTCCCAGTCATTGGCCGGCTCCAGCGTGATTTTCTCGTGGCCAAGGATGATGCCCGGCAGTTCGGTGCGGATGGTATTGGCAATCACTGTGCCGCCCGGCAGATCCGGGGTCAGCTTTACGTCCTTCGGCAGTTTGACCGTGTGATAGGCGGCCTCCGGATAACGCCAGCGGTTGGAGAGGGCGGCATCGAGCGCTGGCGTGATGGCCTTCTGGTCCACCACCAGTTCGCCGCCATACCAGGTGCTGTTGGGGTTCAGATCATCATCGAGCAGCACCAGATCGGCGCGCCGGCCACCGCCCATGCCGCCGATATCGCCTTCCATGCCAAAGCGCGTCGCGCCGTGGAGCGAGCCCATGGCCCAGGCCTGTTCCGGCGTCATGCCGGCGCGGCGTGCTTCGCGCACCACCCAATCAAGGCCGAAGGCAAGAAGATCTTCGGCGTCGCGGTCATCGGTGCAGACGGCAATGCGCTTGTGCGAGGCACCAAGCTCGGTGACGGTGCGGATCGCATCCGGCAGCGAATGCCACGGTGTCGTCGGCGGTCCGCCGCGCAGGAAAAGCCAGATACCGGCTTCCAGAAGGTCATCGGCAATGTCGCGGTCGATGGCCTCGTGCGTATCCGTAACGCCGGACGCGGCATAGGCGGAAACAAATTCGCGGCCATAGACATGGCCCGAGACCGGCCTTCCGCGCGAAAGCGCTGCGGCCAGAATGGCGTGTGACCGCTCATCCCCCATGGTGACGGGTACGAAATCCATCTTTTCACCCAGCGCCACGGCTTCCGGCCATCTGTCGAAGAGCGCCGCGATCTTCTCTGCCGTCAGGTCGCCGCCTGCCGTTTCGAGATCGGGCGATGTTGCCGGCACGGTCGAGGGGACGGTGAGGAAAATCGACAGCGGCGCATGGCGTGCATCCTCCAGCATCGCCTCGACGCCCGCCACATCCATGACATTGCCGATCTCGTGGCTATCGCAGAAGATTGTCGTCGTGCCGTTGAGAAGGGCCGCTTCCGCATAGGCGCAGGCCGTGACCATGCTCGATTCGATATGGATATGCGGATCGACGAGCCCCGGCGCGATTATGCCGCCTCTCGCATCATAACGCTTCGCACTTGTGCTTTTCGATGTACCGGTCGGTTTGACGGCCGCGATCCGGCCACCGGCAATCCAGACTTCCCGCTCCGGCAGGATGCGCTCCGAATAGGTGGAGAGCACGCGTGCCCCGGTGATCACCAGATCCGGGCTTGCACGTCCGGAAGCGACATCGGCCAGCCGCCGCGTCATGCTAGCAAGCGGGGCGACGGAAAATCGGGTGAGCGCCATTGGCAAGGTCTCCTCTTGTGACGGGATGTGCCGGTTGCGGCTCCCGCCTTGTCTTTAATGATAATCTGGAATGCCCGGCATGGTGCGGAACCCGGGCAGGATGCGGAACCGCCGCAGCCAGCGGCGAAGGGCGGGAAACTCGTCATGGTCGATGCCATAATCGCGGCTGAGCGCAAAGCTTGGCAGGAGCGACAGATCGGCAATCGTCGGGGTATCTGCCGCAAACCACTCAAAACCTTCGATATGGCGCAGGACCATGTGATCATCCATGATGCGCAGCGCCTGACGCGCCTCGTGCTTCAGCGTCTCAAGATCTCCGCCAAGACCGAAAACGGCCACGCGCCGTGCCTCGATGGCGCAGGAGAGTGCCGTGGCGGAAAAGAACGTCCACTGCATGACGCGTGAAAAGATGGCGGGTTCAAGCGGCAGCCAGACGCCGGCCGCATCATGGGCGCGCGCCAGATGGGCAAGAATCGCCTGCGTACCATAGAGCACAAGGTCGCCATCCTTGAGAATGGGAAGGCTGCCAAGCGGGTTGAGCGCCCGCATGGCCGGCCCCTTTTCCTCATGACCGGGCACCATGTCGATGGCCACGATCTCATGGGCAAGGCCGAGAAAGGAGAGCATCAGCCGCACGCGGTAGCAGTTCTCGTCGAGATCGTGATTGTAGAGGGTGATTTCAGACATCACGCCACCTCCGCAACGGTTACAGGCTCTTCAAGGGCAAGCCGCAAAGCCTGCGCCCAGCGTGCAAGGTGAGGTATCAGATCCGCAGCCCCCTCGTCGGCCAGGATATGCAGCCCGATCTTTTGTGGACCAATCAGCTGAACGGCAATCGACAGGCTGAGCGCGCCGGCCTCAAGTGTCCATACATGCGGGGTAACGACCTGCAGCCGGCCGGGACACGTCTCGCCTTTCCCGACAGGCAGCAGCGTCTGTTTCAGGATGGCAAGGGCGTGGGCCGCGGAACAATCCGCATAAAGGCTGCGCACCGGAAGGTTTGTGCCCATCGTGGGAAGCGGATCGGCAGCCTGCGCAGCGGTTGCGAGCCGCGTCCAGATCACGCCGCCGGCTTCTTCGACGGCATAGGTGGCGATCTTGATCGTCTTTGGGACGTCGAGATCGGGATGGGCGGGAATATGGCGACATTGTCCGGCCGTATCATAGGACCATCCGTGATAGAGGCAGGCGATATGGTCGCCGCGCACGAAGCCGAAACTCATGCGCATGCCGCGATGCGGACAGCGGTCTTCCCAGACATGCGCCACGCCCTTGGCATCGCGCCAGACAACAAGTTCAGCCCCCTCGACAACGGCGCCAGCCGACGTGCCCGGTTCGATGGAGGCCGAGAGCGCCACCGGCACCCATGCTGCTTCACTCGACATAGTTCATTCCCCTTGAATTCTGAAAGCTTGCGCCTCTCGACATCAGGCATCGCTGCGCGTCACATCCATCACGATGCAGTCTGTTGGGCCAAGGCTGCAGGCCATTTCGAACATATCGACCAGTGCCTCCTGCCCTGAAACCGACAGGCTGACGCGTGTGCCGCTGCAGGCATTGACGTCAAGATCGATATCGAGCCTGTCAGCACGGTGACGGGCAAAGCCGAGAAAGCTGTCGCAATCGAACGCGCCCTCGAACAGGAAATGCACGGGCGGGTTCATGGGGCGGCCCCAGGATGGCGCCCGGCAAGGCGTGTTCGATCCGCCCTCTCCTGCCCGTTCATGCTGCTGCGGCGCATTTCGTCTCCGATTGTCTGCATCTTGGGCATGTGACTAAACTTTGGTCATGCCTTAATTTTATTCAGTCTAGCCTCAGCCAGAGCCCGCTTTCAAGCAAATTCTGTCCGGACAGATGTTGCCTTTTGCGCATGCTTCCGATCCGTTTTTTTCGACTATGCGGAACACTGGCGATTTGAAAAGCTCGGGCTCGAAGGGTGTGGGCAGGCTTTCCAGCTGGAAGCAAAGGTGTCGCTGCGCATTTTCAGGGCAGTCCGATTGGGCAGGCAGCAGGCTTGAAGGGACGCGCAGAAGCTGGGCCACTGCCCGCTGTCTTGCCCCAACACGGTCGCCCTTGCGGCTTGGCACGGGAGTTGCAGCAGATTGGCTGCCAATTTTAAGGCCGACGGGGGAATGCCGCTTCCCATCGCATATTCGAAACAGAAACAATAAGGGGTTCCAATGATCGACCTGCGTAGTCTTTCCCGTCGCGGCTTCCTGAACATGGCGGCGGCCGGCAGTGCCTCGCTTGCGCTGCCTGGCCTTGTTCGTTCTGCCTCTGCCGCAACAGCACTTCCTGCCGTCAACGAGAAGGATGCCGTGATCGGCTTTGGCCATGTCGGCCCGGTCACCGACGAGGGCTGGACCTGGTCCCACCATCAGGGCGTTCTGGCGGTGAAGGAAAAATTCCCCAACCTCAAAAAGGTGCTCGAGGTGGAGAACGTCCCCTATTCGGCGGATGCCACGCGCACCTATCGCCAGTTCGTGTCGGAAGGCGCGAACATGATTTTTGACACGTCCTCTACCGGTGACTTCCTGCACGAAGTGGTGCGCCGGGCCAAGGATACGGCCTTCATGGAATGCAACGGCCACGTGCTGATGGACAATCTCGGCTGGTATTACCTGGCGCACTGGTATCCGACCTATGTGCTGGGCGTTGCCGCAGGCCATCTGTCAAAGAGCGGCAAGCTCGGTTATGTCGCCTCCTTCCCGGTTGCCTCCGTCTATACCTCCACCAATGCCTTCCTGATGGGCGCGCGCACGGTAAACCCCAGCGCCACCTGCCAGACCATCACGATCAATTCCTGGTTCGATCCGCAGGCGGCGGCCCAGGCCGGCACGGCGCTGATCGACAATGGCTGCGACTTCCTGTTCGGCATCATGGATGAGGCGGCCTATCTGCAGGTCGCCGAAAAACGCGGTGTCTGGGCCGCCATGTGGAATACCGACATTCGCCGCTATGGGCCCAGCTCCTATGTCTCGTCGATTATCATCGACTTCAAGGATTATTACGTCGAACAGGTGCGCAAGCGGCTCGCCGGCGAATGGACACCGACCGAAAGCCTGTTTGCCATGGGTGCCGGCGTCGACCGTGATGCCTGGGGCGAAAAGGTTCCGGCAGATGTCGGCAAGGCTGCTGACGCGGTGCGCACAAAAATCCTCGGCGGCTGGTCGCCCTTCGTCGGCGAACTGAAGGATTCCAAGGGGGCCGTGCGTTTGGCAAAGGGCCAGAAGATGTCGGAAATGGATCTTTACAACTGGGATTGGTCCGTCGAAGGCGTCACCGGGCTTTAAGCACGCCTGATGCAACCGATCAGGGACCGGGCACCTTGCCGCCCGGTTCCTTTACCCGCCTCTCATGCCGGAATGAACCGGACGGTAGATCGCCCGAATGACGGAACCAAGCCCCCGATATGTGGTGCCGACAGGTGCAGCACCGCTCGTGCAGCTGAAGGGCATCGCCAAATATTTCCCCGGCGTGATTGCCAACCAGGATGTCGACCTGGAGGTGATGCCGGGCGAGATCCACGCGCTGCTTGGCGAAAACGGCGCGGGCAAATCAACGCTGATGAATATTCTGACCGGCATCTACCAGCCGGATGCCGGCGAAATCATCATTGATGGCTATGCATGCCAGTTTGCCTCCCCGGTTCAGGCCATCGCGGCCGGCATCGGCATGGTCCACCAGCACTTCAAGCTGGTCAACGCCTTCACCGTTGCCGAAAACATTCATCTCGGCTGGAGCGAGACGCCAAGGCGAGCCTCTGCCCCTGTCCTCGAAGAACGCACGGCGGCACTTGCGCAGAAATTCAATCTCCAGGTCAAGCCATCGGCGCGCATCACCGAACTTTCGACCGGTGAACAACAGAGGGTGGAAATCCTGCGGGTTCTGGCGCGCAAGGCCCGCGTGCTGATCCTGGATGAGCCGACTGCCGTGCTGACGCCGGCCGAAGCGCGTGAACTGTTCAAGGCATTGCGCAATTTCGTCTCCACCGGCAATGCCGTGATCTTCATCTCGCACAAGCTGGACGAGGTTCTGGAAATCTCCGACCGGGTGACGATCCTGCGCGGCGGCAGGAAGGCCGGCACGGAATTTGCTGCCGATTGCACGCCGGCAAAACTTGCCCGCCTCATGGTCGGGCGTGACATTGTGCTCGCCGATATGCGCGCCCGCCCCCCGGGGGCGGCTGCCGTGTCGTCCTCGCCGGTGCTGCGTCTGCGCGACGTCAGCGTGTTGAACGATAACGGGCATACGGCTCTGCACGGCATCTCGCTCGATGTCCGCGCCGGCGAAATTCTGGGCATTGCAGGTGTTGCCGGAAATGGGCAACGCGAACTGTCGCAAGTGCTGACTGGAACGCGGCAGGCCGCAACCGGCGTGATCGAAATCGATGGACACGCCATTGCCCATGCCAATGCGGCCGATTTCGTGCGCCGCGGCATCGGCCATATCCCTGAAGACCGGCTGCAGAGCGGGCTCGCCCCCGGTCTTTCCATCACCGCCAATGCGGTGATGCGCGAATATGGAAAGCCGCCCGTGACCGTCGGTGGCCTGTTTCGCCCAGGCGCCGCAAAGACGCTTGCCCGCAGCATTGCCAGTGCAGCAGAGGTTGTTATCCCCGATTTTGCCATGCCGATCCGCAACCTGTCGGGCGGAAACCAGCAGCGGCTGGTGGCCCGGCGCGAAATGCGCATCGCCTCGAAAATCCTTGTTGCCGCCTATCCGAGCCGCGGGCTCGATGTCGGCGCCATCAACATCATGCTGCGCTATATCGTTGACCTGCGTAATGCAGGGGCCGGTATCGTGCTGATTTCGGAGGAACTGGAGGAATTGCTCAACCTGTCAGACCGCATCGCCGTGCTTTACGAGGGACGCATCATGGGCGTGCTCGACAATGACCGGGTGGATATCGACGAGATTGGCCTGATGATGGGCGGGCGCCTGCGGGGCGAAAAGGGTGCAGCCCATGGCTGATTTTCGTCTGCAACGCCTGCCCTCCGCCACGCCAGCCGCAGCGCTTGGCGCGCGCATCCTGGCAATTGCTCTTGCGCTTATCATTGCCGGCGTCATTCTGGCCTTCGTCGGAAAAAACCCGCTGGCGCTTGGCCTGCAGGTCGTCACTTCCTCGCTCGGATCAAGCTTCGGCCTGGAAGATCTCGGGCTTCTGGTCATTCCGCTGATCCTCACCGGATTATCGGTGACCGTTGCACAGCAGATCGGCGCGTGGAATATCGGCGCAGAGGGGCAGTTTTATGCAGGCGCCTTTGCCGCCAGCGCCGTCGGCCTTTTTGCGCCGCTGTCGGGAGGCTGGAGCCTTGTTGGCATGGGTGTCGCAGGCGCATTCGGCGGGCTCGTCTGGATCCTCATTCCCGCCCTTGCGCGTGCCTATGCCAATGTCAACGAACTGATCACCACGCTGCTGCTCAATTTCGTCGCCATCCTGCTCGTCTATTATGTTTCGACCGACGCCTGGCGCGAACGCGGCGGCGTTGCCAATTCCGCCACACCGCGCATCAAAGCCGAAATACCGGAATTCTGGGGACTGGTGCATTGGGGTCTGCCGATTGCCGTCCTGCTTGCCCTGGCGATGGCCGGCCTCCTTGCCTTTACCCGCTGGGGCTATGAGGTACGGCTCATCGGCTCCAATCCGGCTGCGGGCAAATATCTGGGCATTGCGGCGCGCCGCCACCTGATCACCGTCATGCTGCTATCGGGCGCTATCGCCGGCCTTGCCGGCATGCTGGAGATTGCCGGCTCCGTGCATCGCCTGCAGGGCGGTATTTCCAACAATTACGGCTATCTCGGCATCATGGTTGCGGTTCTGGCGCGCGGCTCCTCGATCGGTGTCATCTTTGCCGCAGCCCTGATGGCCTTCATCCTCAATTCGGGCATCATCCTGCAGACACAGGGGCTGACCACCTCCACCGTGCTGGCGATTACCGGTCTCATCCTCTTCCTGACGGCGATTGGCGACGAGCTGTCGCATTACCGCGTCGTGCGCGACAAAAGCTGAAAGGAACCCGTGCGATGGATCTCTTGACCGGACTTCTGACGACAGCCTTTCTGGCCGGCGGCGTGCTGGCGCTGGCGGCCATGGGCGAGGTGCTGGCCGAACGGGTGGGTGTCGTCAATCTGGGTGCCGAAGGGTTGATTGCCATGGGCGCCATCACAGCGGTTGCCACCGTTAGCGCTTACCCGTCGCCGCTGGTCGGTTTTCTGGCGGCCCTGTGCGTCGGCGCCCTGTTCGGTGCGCTGTTTGCCCTTGCCACCGTCACCATCCGGGCAAACCAGGTGCTGTGTGGCCTTGCCCTGACGCTGATCGGCACGGGCCTTGCCCAGACGATCGGCAAATCCTATTCCGGCATGCCGGTTGCAGCGACATTCCAGGGTGTGGAAATGCCGCTTCTGTCAAAACTGCCGGTCATCGGCCCGGCCTTCTTCAGCCAGAACATTCTGGTCTATCTCATCTACATCATCCTGCCGTTCGGCCTTTCCTACCTGATGTTTCGCACCCGCCACGGCATGAACATGCGTGCGGTGGGCGAAAACCCGGCGGCGGCCGATGCTGCGGGCATTCCGGTTACGCTCTTTCGCTTCGGTTATGTCTGCGCGGGTGCCGCCCTTGCCGCCGGTGCCGGCGCCTATCTGGTGCTTGCCTTCGTGCCGGCCTGGTCGGATGGGGTTGTGGCCGGGCGCGGATGGATTGCGGTGGCCCTCGTCATCTTTGCCGGGTACCGGCCCATTCCGGCCGCCCTTTCCGGCCTGCTCTTCGGTTTCATCACGGCGCTCGGTTTTGTCGGGCAGGCGCGCGGCTGGCCGATTGCGCCGGCCTTCCTGTCCATGTTGCCCTATGCCGGAACCATCGCCTTCATCATCGTGCCCGTCATCGCCTGGCAGCGCATGCGCCGGCTGATGGCGGCACCGGCAGCCCTTGGCCAACCCTATTTCCGCAGCGTCCGGTGATGGACAGCATGGGCAAACGGCGTAAAACGTATCCGAAGGCTGGAAACGACAGGCACGAGAGGATTTTTCCATGAAGGCGACAGACCGGGCCTCACTCGACCAGTGGTATCCAATCGAGACCGAGGCTGAAATCCCCTATGGCACCTCTGCCAACCGGCTGCTCGGCACCGATCTCGTGGTGACCCGCACCGAGGAGGGCGAGGTCGTCGTTCTTGCCGAAGGACAAGGCCTGCCGCTTCCGATCAAGCGCCGTTATGGCTATGTCTGGACCACGCTCGGCACGCCGGAAAAGGACATCTTTCCCATTGTGGAAGCAGACGAGCCGGATCGACGTTACGTGCCCTGCGGTGCCGTGTCGGTCAAGGCATCCGGCCTGCGCATCATCGAGAACTTTCTCGACATGGCGCATTTCCCCTTCGTCCACACCGATATTCTCGGCTCCGAACCGCATACGCAGGTGGAACAGTATAATGTCGAAATCCGCCGCGATGTGGATGAAGTCTGGGCAACCAATTGCCAGTTCTTCCAGCCGCAGGCTGCCCTTTCGGCAAAAGACGGCCTGATGACCCAGTATATCTACCGGGTGATGACGCCGTTCACGACGCTGCTTTACAAGACCTGCCCGAACTCCGACACGCGCTGGGATGTCATCTGCCTTTTCGTGCAGCCGCTCGACCCGGATCGCTGCCGCGCTCATCCGGTAATGTATCTTCTCGACGATCAGTCGACGACGGCCTCGCTCATCCAGTTCCAGCAGCTGATCTTTCTGCAGGACCGCATCATTCTGGAAAACCAGCGCCCGGTTCTCCTGCCGATGGAAGCGCGATCCGAAATTCCGACGCGGGCAGACGCAAGTTCCATTGCCTATCGTCGCTGGCTGAAGGAAAAGGGCGTGACCTACGGCACATCGCTGCAGGCGGCCTGATGTTTCTCCACGATGATTGCGCCAGCGCTTGCGTTCTGAGGATCGCGGATTTGACGGGAAGATCGGCATGCGCGATCTGAGGAACAAGGTGCTGCTGGCGAGCGGTTTTCACGCGCCGATGCCGGGCGAGATCGAGGTTTTGAGGGACAGCCTCATTGTGCTCGATGGCGAGGGCATCATCCAGTCTGTTCTTCATCCGGGTGATGAGGCCTATGGGCTGCAAAAATCCGATGCCGAGCGGCAGGAACGCCTGTGCCGGCTGCCGGCGGGACATAGTCTGCTGCCGGGATTTGTCGATTGCCATGTGCATGCGCCACAATATCCGCAGCTTGGCACGGCACTCGACGTGCCGCTCGAAACCTGGCTGCACACCTACACCTTTCCGCTCGAGGCACGTTACACCGATCTTGCCTTTGCGCGACGCGCCTATCGCCTGCTGGTCGAGGATCTCCTGGCAAACGGCACGACGACGGCGCTTTATTTCGCCACCATCCATCAGGATGCAACGCGGCTGCTGGTCGATATCTGCCTGGAGAAAGGCCAGCGCGCCCTGATCGGAAAGGTCGCGATGGACAATCCGGACGAATGCCCGGACTATTACCGCGATGCTTCGCCCGATGCGGCGATCAAGGGCACACAGGCGCTGATCGATTATGTTCGCGCGCATCCGGACAATACCGCCGGCACCGTTTTGCCGGTGGTGACACCGCGTTTCATTCCAGCCTGCACGGATGCAACGCTTCAAGGTCTGGGTGAGCTTGCAACCGACTGCGGCTGCCATGTGCAGACCCATTGCTCGGAAAGTGACTGGGAGCATGGTTATGTGCTGTCCCGCCACGGCATGACCGATACGATGAGCCTTGATCGTTTCGGACTTCTGGGCCGGCGCAGCATGCTGGCCCATTCAAACCTTTTGACGCCCGACGACATGGAGCAGATCAAGGTGCGCCAGGCAGCCGTCGCCCATTGTCCGCTCTCCAACGCTTATTTTGCCGGCGCGGTATTTCCGCTGCGGGCAGCGCTTGAAAAAGGATTGCATGTCGGGCTTGGCAGCGATGTGTCCGGAGGCCCAAGCGCCTCGCTTCTGGAAAACATGCGGGCGGCCATCCTTGTCTCGCGGATGCTGGAAAGCGGCGTTGATGGCAATCTTCCACCCCATCTGAGGGCAAGCGGGGCAAAAACCCGTATCGATTTTCGCCATGCTTTCCACGTGGCAACCGCTGGCGGCGGCAAGGCGCTTGATCTGCCGGTCGGCCAATTCACGCCGGGCTATCGTTTCGATGCCATCACCATCGATCCGCAGGCGGATGGCGGCACGTTGCGCCTGTTCGACGGCGACGAAGACAGCGAAACGGCCTTGCAGAAAATCATCTTCACAGCCTCCCGCGCCAATATCGCCGCTGTTTACGTGGATGGCCGCAAGGTGGCGTAAGCGCCCCCCATACATGAAAGCGACGCGGTCAGTCACCGACACGCCTGACCAGTCATGGGCGGATATTGGGTGTGATTGGCCATACCAATCCAGAAGGCTCGGCTCCCATCAGAACCGGTGGATCCGCAACCCCAGCACCTTCTCCGAAATTATCACCACGGCCAGCGTCAGCACGATCGAGACCGTCGAGACGGCTGCGGCCTCCGGCGTGAAATTGGTGCGCAGGTAATCGTAAAGCTGGATGGGCAGCGTTGCCGTTCCGATATTCTTCAGCATGAAGGAGATAGTGAAGATATCGAAGGAAATGATGAAGGCAAACAGGCAGCCGCCGATGACGCCGGGCTTGATCAGGGGCAACATGATGCGGCGAAAGCGGGTGATTGGCCCCGCCCCGAGGCTTCGTGCCGCAAGGCTCCAGGCAGGATCATAAGATTCCATCGCAGCCGAGACATTGATGAACACGAAGGGCAGCGTGATCAGCACATGGCCGATGATCATCGCGGCGATGGTCTTCGTGCCGATGCCAATCGAATAGACGAAAAACAGCAGCGATATGGCGGTCAGCACTTCCGGCAACAGAAGCGGCAGCAGCATGGCAAGCCGCACACTTTCCTTCCAGCGACCGGAATGCTGGATGTAGAACATCGCCGCCATCGTGCCGATGATGCCCGAAATCACCGTCGAGACCGCAGCCACCCACAGCGATGTCCTGATCGCCCGCATGAAGACGTCGTTGTTGAAGAACACGACATACCACCGGAAGGACAGGCCCTGCGGCGGAAATGTCAGGAATGCGCCGGCATTGAACGACGCGCCGACGACGACGAGGATCGGCATGAGCAGAAAGGCGTAAATGACCAGGCAATAGCCCGTCAGCAAGGGTTTCGACATCAGTTCGCCTTCCATTTCATGCGGGTGAGCCGGGCAAAGATCAACACGACAAGCGCGCCCGTCAAAGAAAGCATCAGCGCCATGGCCGAACCGAACGGCCACTGGAACGTGTCGATAAGGGCATCGACCACGCTGACGGCCATTGTCTTCACCCGCAGGCCGCCAATCAGCGAGGGTGTCACATAGGCACTGAGCGAGAGCACGAAGACCAGGATACATCCGGCCTGAATGCCCGGCATGGACAGCGGCAGCACGATGCGCCGGAACGCCGTGATCCTGCCGGCGCCAAGCGAGCGTGCCGCGGCCTCGATGGAGGGGTCGATCCCCTGAAGCGCGCTCATCAGCGGCAGGATCATGAAGGGCAGGAAGACATGGACGAGGGCTATGACGATGCCGAGCGAATTATACATTAGCCCTAGCGGATGATCGATCAGCCCCATGTTGATCAGCGTGCGGTTGATCATGCCGTTGTTGCCCAGAAGGATCGTCCAGCCATAGCTGCGGATAACGATGCCGACGAGCAATGGCGACAGCACGAGCCCGTAGGCAAGGCCACGAAACCGCATCTGAGTTCTGGCCAGCTGCCACGCAACCGGAAAACCCAGAATGAGGCAGGCAAACGTTGTGATGGCGCCGATCATCAGCGTATTGGCGATCTGCTCCAGATAAAAGCTGTCGGAAAACAGCCTGAGATAATTGCCGGTGGTAAAGCCGGGGGCGTAAGGCGAGCCATTGCCCGGATTGCGAAAGCTCATGATGCCGATATTGATATAGGGCAGGACGAGGAAGAGGCCGAGCAGCAGCACGGCCGGCGCAATCAGCAGGAACGGCTTTGCGGAGCGGGCGCGCATGCTCATGACGGCGCCCCGAGCGGCCAGAAGCGTTCACCGTCCACCTTGATGGTGACCCGATCTCCCGCAGCCCAGCGATTGCGCGGGAAGGTCTGCACATTGATCGTCTGGCCATTGTCCAGCGTCAGGCGGTAATCGACGAGGCTTCCTGAGTAATAGCTGGCGGAGACGGTGGCCTGCGCACCGCCGGTATCGGCGCTCGCAAGTTCGACGGCTTCGGGACGCAGTGTCAGTGTGACAGTGCCGTTGGCATCAGGCGCTACACCGCGCACCAGAAATTGCCCGAGAACCGTATCGACAGGGGTCAGATCGCCAGCGGCCGGTGAAACCACTTTGCCTTCCAGGATATTCACCTGCCCCACGAACTGCGCGACCTCAAGGCTGGCTGGCCGCTCGTAGATATCGGAGGGTGAACCGTGCTGCGCGATGCGACCGCCGAACATCACGACCACCCGGTCGGACATGGTCATCGCTTCGGCCTGATCATGCGTAACGTAAACGGTGGTGATGCCGACGCGCTTTTGCAGGTCGCGGATGAACACACGCATTTCCTCTCGCAGCTTGGCATCGAGATTGGCGAGAGGCTCATCGAGCAGCAGGATACGGGGCTCGATCACCAGAGCGCGGGCCAGTGCCACGCGCTGCTGTTGTCCGCCAGACAATTGCCGCGGGTAGCGGTCGGCGTATCCAGACAGCTGTACCATGTCGAGGACGCGCGCCGTGCGCGTGGCAATGTCCGATCGGGAGACGCGTCGCATTTCAAGGCCGAAGGCCAGGTTTTGCGCCACCGTCATATGGGGAAAAAGCGCATAGTTCTGGAACACCATGCCGATGTCGCGCTTTTCGGCGGGCACGTTGACGACATCCTGACCGTCAAAGCGGATGGCACCGGCCGTGGCATCCTCGAAGCCGGCAATCATCTTCAGCGTCGTCGTCTTGCCGCAACCGGAAGGACCGAGCAGTGAGATGAACTCGCCATCGGCAATTTTGACGGAAATGCCGTTCACCGCCAGAGAGCTGCCATAGTCCTTGGTCAGCCCTTCAATGCTCACCTCTGTCATGATCGATCTTCCAAATTCTGCCCGCGATGGTGTTGCGCGCCTATGCCGGGGTGCCGGGCCGCTCTGCGCGGCCCGGCCATTGTGATAGAGAGGAAACCCTGCAATCAGCGCATGACCTTTGCCCAGGTCTCGGCAAAGGCGGCCTGCTTTTCGTTCATGAAGTTCCAGTCCCAGGTGAGGACCTTGTCCATCATGGCGCCGGAAATCGGCACGTCCTTCTTCAGCTCCTCGGGCACGATCACCTTGGAATTGGTGGGCGAGACGAAGAACTGCTTCATCAATGGCAGCTGTCCCTCGGGAGACAGCAGGAAGTTGGCATATTCATAAGCCAGCTCCTTTTCCGGCCCGTTGGCCAGAATGTTGAGCGTCTGGTCGAACATGATCAGACCTTCTTCCGGCACCACGACATCGATCGGCAGGCCTTGCGCGCGAAGGCGCGCCACTTCGCCGAAATCGAAGGGAGCAACGACAAATTCACCCGAAGCAATGCCGGTCGAGAGATTGAAATCGGCCTGGATAACGGGCCCGAGCTTTTCGAGTGCCTTGAAGCCGGCATCGATATCATACTGGTCCTTGCCAAAAATCTTGGAGGCCAGCATCAGTTCCATTTTGCCGGCCGTGTTGGCAAAGTTGTAAAGACCGATGCGTCCCTTGAATTCCGGATTGTCCCAAAGATCCTTCCAGCTTTTCGGTGGCGTCTTCACCATGTCGGTGCGGTAGGCGAGCCCGATGGGCGACACCATGGCGACTGCGCCCCAACCATCGGTCTTCTTGGCCAGCGGATAGAGATCATTGTAGTTCGACAGTTTCGTCAGATCGAGCTTCTCGAAAAAACCTTCCTTGCGAAGGCTCGAGGCGAAGGCTTCGTTGGTCATCAGGATGGAATAAGGCGGGTTCTTTACGCCTGCGGCCCGCAGGTTAGCGCTCCACACCCGGCCGTTGCCGGCGTCAAGCGTTACGGCTGCGCCGCTCTTGGCGGTAAAGGCCGGCGCCAAGGTCGTGCGCCAGAACTGTTCCCACGCGCCGCCAAGCGTCGGCACAACGAGTGTCTTACCCTCGGCGCGAGCGGGCATGCCGATCATTCCGGCAGCTGCAAAGCCGCCCATTCCGGCAAGAAGGTGCCGTCTGTTCATGGTCATCATTTCAGTTCCCCTTATCGTTGCGGTGTCATGGGTGAGAGCAATGGGCGACGGACGATATTTCGTTTCCTGTCGTCAGGACGGCTTGCCGAAGGCCTGGCTGGTCTTCAGGGCGATGTAATCTCCATAAGTGATCGGCTCGTAACGGGCCGCAGCCTTGGCCGCGAACGGCGGCAGGCATTCGATCACCGTGTCTCGCGAGGGATTGAGGAAGAACGGGATCGACTGGCGTCGCGTCGTGCCCTTGAATGCCCCCGGCGGATTGGCCACCCGGTGGGGTGTCGAGACCCACTCGTCATTCGTCCAACGCATGAAGGCATCGGCGATATTGACGACATAGGCGCCCTCGATATTGGGCGCATCCAGCCAGTCCCCGGCGCGGTTGCGCACCTGAAGTCCTCCGGGAGACGCTTCCGAGCGCAAGATAGTCATGAAACCATAATCGGTATGCACGCCGGCGCGCAGCTGGCCGGGAAGCGGGCTTTCGCTCTGTTCGGGATAGTTGATGACCCGAAGTGCCGACAGATGGTTCTCGAATGCCGGCTCGAAATAATCCGGCGCAAGCCCGATCGCTTGGCAGAACGCCCGGCGCAAATGGCGTGACAGCACTTCCATTTCGCCGAAATAGGCGTGGAAGGCGGCTTCCAGTCCGGCAGGTTTTGAAGGCCATGTGTCGCCGCCAAGCCGATGGCCGAAATTCAGGCTTTCCTTGTAATCGCCGGGCGTCTTGATGCCGAGCGTTGCACTCAGCGCCTCGTCGGCCAGTGGCGAAAACGATACGCCCCCTTCAAGGGCTGTGCCGCGCCCCTGCTGCTTTTTCCATTCCGCCGGCTCATCAAAGAATGCGCGGGCTAGATCGTAGAGATCGGACGTCGCCTTTTTGGAAACACCATGGCCGGTCACGAGGAAAAAGCCGGTTTCGCGGCAAGCCGCCTCGATGGCCGCGACAACGGCTGCACCGCCGTCCGTACCTGCGATGAAAGGCGCAATATCGATCACCGGGATGCTGTTAAGGCCCGGTGTGGCGGTTGAAGCCGTCTGCATTGTCATACCCTTTTCCGGTTCTGGTCTCGCCTTGGTGGCTGCGGGATCAATCGAGGCCCTTGAACGGCGCATCGCGGAATTCGAGATATTCCTTGAGCGACATCTTCTGCAGATTGCGCATCCACTCCTGGCCCTTCGTGCTGACGTGAAGGGCAGCGATGGCGTGGACATTGTAGTCGAAGGCTGTGTGAAGGCCCGCGGCGACCTGCTGGTTGTTGATCGAGGCTTTGGCGAACTTGATGGCCGGAACCGGCATGCGTGCCAGCTTGCGCGCCAGGTTCTCGGTCTTTTCCTTCAACTGATCGGCCGGCACGATCTTGTTGATCAGATGCATGCGCAGCGCTTCTTCGGCGTCCACCAGATCGCCCGTGTACATCAGCCAGCGCGTATCGCGGGTCGAGAGCAGCCACGGCATGAACAGCGCTGGCGGACCGGAGTTATGGCGCACTTCAGGTTCGCCGAACTTGGCATTATCGGCAGCAATCGCCAGATCGCAGGACATCATCAGCTCCAGCGCACCCGCCAGCGCATAACCGTTGATGGATGCGATGACCGGGATCGGCGCTTTCCAGATATTGAGAAGCGCCTGGGCATTCTCGGTCATGTCCGCCTGCCAGGATTCGATGTCGACATCATAGTCGGCACCCTGGAGATCATAGCCGGAGGAGAACGCACGGCCGGCACCGGTGATGACGAGCGCATTGACATCAGGATCGGCCACCGCCATGGCGACGGCGCGGTCGATCTCGCGCACTGTCGTCTTGTTCATGGCGTTGAGTTTATCGGGGCGATTGAGGGTGATCGTCGCGAATTTGTCCGTGCCGTCCTTCTCGTAGAGGATGGTTTCGAACGGGGCGGTCGTGCTCATACGGTCTTCCTTCTTGCGGTCATGTCTGTGGGCGTGTCTGCGGAATTGGCGCCGGTGGTGCTGGCAGGTTTTGCCAGAAGGTCGGCCTTGCTTTTCTCGAACCGTGCGATCGCTGCCATCTTGACCGGGCCGAAGCCACGGATCTGGTCGGGCAGGCGGGCAAGTGCGGTGGCGTGATCGAGATTGCCGTGCGACAGCGATGCCGCAAGCCCGTCGATCAGGCTAAAATAGTCGGCCACCAGCCGGCGTTCGGTGCGGCGCTCGTGGGTGTAGCCGAAAACATCGAGCGGCGTTCCGCGCAGCACCTTCATCTTTTCGAGCGCTGCAAAGGCCGGGGAAATCAGCGTGCCGGGAATGGCAATCTTGGCCGGGTTGCCGGTGCGCTTGTCGATCCTGCGAGAGAACAGCGGCGGCGCAAGGTGGTGCTTCACCTCGAAATCACCCTCGAACTGTGCGGCGATCTTGTCGTGAAAGCTCCGGTCGCGGTGCAGGCGGGCGACCTCGTATTCGTCCTTGTAGGCCATGAGCTTGAAGGCATTACGCGCCACGGCTTCAGCAAAGGCATCACCCCCGACAAGACCGGCGGCTGCGGTGCGGGCGGATTCCACCAGCCTGCTGTAGCGCCGGGCGTAGGCGGCATTCTGGTAGGCGGTGAGGAAGTCGACACGCCGCCTGACGATATCCTCAAGCGTTTCGGCCGGCTTGTCCTCAGGCGCCCCGACACCGGCCGCCGTGCTGACGGCATCCGGATCGATCGCCGAGCGGCGGCCCCAGCCGAAGGCCGCCCGGTTCATGGCGATACCGGTGCCGTTGAGATCAATCGCGGCAAGGATCGCATCGAGCGTAATCGGCACCAGGCCGCGCTGAAAGGCATGGCCGAGCAGGAACATGTTGGCGGCAATGGCATCGCCCATCAGGGCCAGACCGAGCTTTGTGGCGGCAACCAGCGTCACCGCATCGTGGCCACCTGCCTTACGCAGGGCGTTCAGCGTGGCTTCCTGGCGAAAATCGAGTGCGGTATTTTGCACGAAAGAGGCGGTGGGGGCAAAGTGGTCATCGAGCACGGCCTGCGTGCGGCCCGCCTTGAAGGTCTGCAGGGCGCTCTTTGCCGCCGAGACAACGATGTCGAAGCCCAGAACCAGATCGCTTTCGCCCGAGCCGATGCGGATCGAGGAAATATGCTGCGGGTCTCGTGCAACACGAAGATGGGAAACCACGGCGCCGTTCTTCTGCGCAAGTCCCGTCTGGTCGAGCGTCTGCACCGCAAGGCCATCGATATGCGCGGCCATCGACAGGATGGCGCTGACGGTGATGACGCCGGTGCCGCCGATGCCGGCAAGCAGCATGTTGTAAGGGCGCTCCGAAAGGGTGCGCATCTGCGGCAGCGGCAAGTCATCGAACGAAACCTTTGCCGCCTTTGCCGCCGGTTTGCGGATCGTTCCACCTTCGATGGTCACGAAGCTTGGACAAAAACCCTTGATGCAGGAAAGATCCGTGTTGCAGCTCGACTGGTTGATGCGGCGCTTGCGGCCGAACTCGGTTTCCTGCGGCTCGACGGAGATGCAGTTGGACACCGCCGAACAATCGCCGCAGCCTTCGCAGACCAGTTCGTTGATGAAGGCCCGCTTGTCGGAGACGGCAAGCGCCCCGCGCTTGCGGCGACGACGTTTTTCTGCGGCACAGACCTGATCGTAGATGAGAACGGTGACGCCCTCGACGTCGCGCAACTGCCGCTGCACGTCATCCAGTTCGTCGCGGTGATTGACGCTGACACCCTTTGGCAGTCTGCCCTGCCGGACCTCCGGGCGTTCGGCGACCACCGCGACACGCGCGGCGCCTTCGGCCAGCATCTGGCCGACAATGCCGGGAACGGTGACCTCGCCATCGTGTTTCTGGCCGCCGGTCATGGCCACGGCGTCGTTGTAGAGGATCTTGTAGGTGGCGTTGACCTTGGCGGCGATGGCGGCCCGGATGGCCAGAACACCGGAATGGAAATAGGTGCCGTCGCCCATGTTGACGAAAATATGCTTCTCGTCGGTAAACTGCGAAAGGCCGATCCAGGCGCCGCCTTCGCCGCCCATCTGGGTGAATGTCGAAGTGTTGCGTTCCTCCAGCCCGATCACCATCATGTGGCAGCCGATGCCGGTTGAGGCGCGGCTGCCTTCCGGCAGGCGGGTCGAGACACTGTGCGGACAGCCGGAACAGAAATAGGGATCGCGCTTTAGCGCCGGTGTCTCGATGGCGCTGGCAGAAAGGGCCGCTTCGATGTCATGGGCGCGTGCGGCCAATCCGGCATCGTGATCGTTGAGAAGCGACAGGATCGCACCGGCCACGGAGACCGCATCGATCTCGCCGGCAGCCGGCAGCAGAGGTTTGCCGTTGACGCCGGTCTTGCCGAACACGCGTGGTCGCTGGTCGGCTGCCATGTTGAACAGCAGGGATTTGATCTGATCCTCGATGATCGGCCGCTTTTCCTCGACCACCAGCAATTGCTCCACGCCGGATGCAAACCGCGACAGCCCTTCCGGTTCGAGGGGCCAGACGAGCCCCACCTTGTAAAGCCGGATGCCGAGCGCCAGCGCCCGCTGCTCGTCTATGCCAAGGCTTGAGAGCGCGCCCTTGAGATCGAGCCAGGATTTGCCGGTGGAGACGATGCCGAGCCGGGCTTTGCCCGTCGGGATTGCCCAAAGTGAGCGATCGATGGCATTGGCGCGTGCAAAGGCATGCACGCCCTCCATCTTGTTTTCCAGCCGCCGTTCCATGGCATGCGGACCATCCGGCCAGCGCAGGGAAAAACCGCCCGCTTCCGTCGGATAAACAATGGTCGAAGCGTCCGGGTCAAGGGTGACGGTCGCGGTGCATTCGACCACTTCCGTCTGGCACTTGAAGCCGATCCAGGCGCCGGAATAGCGGCTCATGGCCCAGCCCAGCAGGCCGTAATCGATATATTCGCCAACACCTGCGGGAGACAGAAGCGGCACCATGGCCGAGATGAGGTTATGCTCGCTCTGGTGCGGCAGGGTCGAGGAGACCGCACCATGATCATCGCCCACCAGCAGCAGCACGCCGCCCTTGGCATCGGTGCCGACCGCATTGGCGTGGCGGATGACATCCATGGTCCGGTCGACGCCCGGTCCCTTGCCATACCACATGGAAAACACGCCATCGTAACGCGCGCCGGGAAACAGCGAGGTCTGCTGTGTTCCCCAGACGGCCGTGGCGGCCATGTCTTCGTTAAGGCCCGGCTGGAAGCGGATATGGTGTTCGGTAAGATAACGTTTGGCGCGGGCCATTTCCCGGTCGAAGCTTGCAAGCGGCGAGCCGCGATAGCCGGACACGTAACCGGCGGTATTGAGCCCGCGCGCCAGATCGCGCTGGCGCTGCACCATTGGCAGGCGCACCAGCGCCTGCGTGCCCGAAACCAGAATGGCGCCACGCTCGAGCGTGTAGCGGTCATCAAGCTTTGAGCCCGGTTCGGAGGGCGTGGGTTCGGGGCGTTGGGAAGCGGCGGGCATTGCAGACATTAGACGTACTCTGCAGCCGCAGGCTTCAGATCGAAGACGCGGCCGGGATTGAGAATATTGTGCGGGTCGAAGGCTGATTTGAGACGGCGCATTGCCGCCATTTCCGCTGGCGTTCTGACCCAGGGAAGCCAGCGCTTCTTGTCGAGGCCAATGCCATGTTCGGCGGAGATCGCCCCGCCATAACGGGCAACGGCGGCAAAGGCGGCATCCGCCACGCGCGCATGTTCGCGGGTGCGGACGAGATAATGCAGGTTTCCATCGCCGAGATGGCCGAAGATATAAAATTGCGCATCGGGATCGGCGCTCAGCACCGCGTGCGACGCCGTCTCGATGAACGCCTGCATGACCGGGATCGGAAGCCCGATATCAAAGCCGGTGACATGGTCCATGCTGAAGATGAACTGGCTTGCACCCTCGCGCAAAGCCCAGATCGCCGCGTAGTCGCGCGCCGAGGTCGAGACCGCAACGTCGCTGACAAGGCCATCCTCATAGGCCACCATCAGCGCCTCTGAAAACCGTGCCTCGTCATCCGTTTCCGACTGGCCCTGGATCTCGATCAGCGCATACATGCCGGCATTGACCGGAACCGGCGGCGTGGCACCCGAATGGGCAATCACGCCTGCATAGACATTTGGAAAAATCACTTCGAACGCCGAGAGCAGCGGCCCAAGCGTGCCGCGCAGGCTCTCCAGGAGGGAAATGGCAGCGCCAAGCGATGGCAATGCGCAAAAGGCATTGGCCTGCGCGCGCGGCTTTGGATGAAGCTTCAGGCAGGCCCGCGTGATGACGCCAAGCGTGCCTTCCGTGCCGATGAAACACGCGCCGAGGTCATAACCGGAATTGTCCTTGGCCAGACCCTTCAGATTGGAAAGGACGGTTCCGTCGGCCAGGACCGCCTCAAGCCCCATCACCTGGGCGCGGTACATGCCATAACGCAGGACCCGGATGCCGCCGGCATTGGTGGCGATATTGCCGCCGATGGTGGCGGTTCCGCGCGCGCCGATATCGACGCCGAACATCAGGTCATGGTCGTGAGCCTTTTCCTGCACGGACTGAAGCGTTGCACCCGCATCGGCAATGATCGTTCCGGCGGCCCTGTCGATGGCGCCAAGGGATGTCATGCGCTCAAGAGACAGCGACACTTCACCGGCTTGAGGCCGCGCGCCACCGGAAAGGCCCGTGCGCCCGCCCTGGACAACGACGGGCTGGCCCGCCGCATTGCATGCCGACAGGACGGCTGCGACCTCCTGTGTGTTTTTTGGGCGAAACACGAGGGCGGGGGCAGCACCCCGCTCGTCGGTGGCATCCCCGCAATAGGCGGCGCCCACCGCCGCACCGGCAAGGATGGCGTTTTTATCGAGGACGCGCGCAAGATTTGCGGCAATCGCGTCAAGTCTTTCGGGGCACGCCGTCATGAACGGCTGCCGCCGCGATGGACGGATTTCGGGCATGAAATGCCCCGGTACAGCGATCCCACCAATTTTTGTTCCCCTGGTTATATGGATCTGTGGGGCAGGTTATCGCCAATCCTATATTTGTCAAACCTATATTTAAATGGTAATGGCTTTCTCGCTCGAGCCATGCCATCAATGCGTTCAAGCGAAGGAAGAGGCGCCATGAATCTGAGATATGATGAGGTCGTGCGATCGGGGATTGCCAAGCAGGTGGCTGAAAACATCCGCTCGGCCATCATGGACGGCCGCCTGAAGATCGATGAACGCCTGCCGACTGAGGATGATCTGGCCAGAAGTTTCGGCATCTCGCGCCCGACCGTTCGCGAGGCCCTGAAGAGGCTGGCGGCCCAGAACCTCATCCATTCGAGGCGCGGCCCTCAAGGTGGCAATTTCGTCAAGCGGCCGGATCCGGAGGGCCTCTCCAAGGCCATTACCGGGGCAGCAACCCTGCTGGTGGGGATCGGCGCTTTTGATATCGATGAAATCGTGACGGCGCGGCTGGAGACGGAAAAGATCTGCTGCCGCATGGCCTGTGAAAACCGTCAGGAAGACGGCTTGCAGGCCATGGCCGCCGAGATCGTTGTGCAGCAGGATGCCTC
This sequence comes from Rhizobiaceae bacterium, assembly GCA_027483885.1. Taxonomy (GTDB): domain Bacteria; phylum Pseudomonadota; class Alphaproteobacteria; order Rhizobiales; family Rhizobiaceae; genus Neorhizobium. The sequence continues at coordinate 10,696 of JAIXTO010000183.1, read as the reverse complement.
CATCAGCGACGAGGAGTTTTGTGCCTCTGACGTGCGTTTCCACCGGGCGCTGGTCGATTCAAGCGGCAATGGCCCGCTGAAACTGATGATGTACACCGTCATCGAGGCGTTTATCCCGATCACCAACATGATCGTTTTCCGGGTGCGCGAGCGCCGTCAGGTCGTGGCATTCCACACGCAGATCATCGATGCCGTGAGGGCGCGCGATACCGATGCTGCAACGGCTGCCCTGACGTCGCTGCTGTCTTATGTGCGCACCAGCTACTCGGCGGCACTCGATGCCCGCGCAAAACGCGACAATACCTGAGCAAATCAGGGCTTTATCCATAGAAAATCAAAGAAGGGGATAACATGACCGGTTCATTCACAGCGATGGTTGTCGATACCGTGGACGGCAAGCCAAAGAGCGCGTTCAGGCAATTGTCAGTTTCCGATCTGCCTGATCATGATGTGCTGGTCGAGGTGTCCTTCTCGACGCTCAACTACAAGGATGGCCTGGCGATTTCCGGAAAGGGCCGTATTGCCCGCCGCACCCCCATGGTCGCCGGCATCGACCTTGCCGGTACGGTGGTTGAATCGCGGTCGCCGGACTGGAAGGCCGGTGACAAGGTGATCGTCAACGGCTACGGCCTGTCGGAAACCGAATGGGGCGGTTATAGCCGTTTCCAGCGCCTGAAGTCCGAATGGCTGATTGCGTTACCCGAGAGCTTTTCCCTGCAACAGGCCATGGCAATCGGGACAGCCGGTTATACCGCCGCCCTCTGCGTCAATGCGCTTGAGGACTGGGGCATGATTGCAACCTCCGATCTGCCGGTTCTGGTAACCGGTGCGGCCGGTGGTGTCGGCTCTGTTGCCATCAGCCTGCTGGCTGCAAAAGGCTATGCGGTGACCGCATCGACGGGCCGCGCAGAAACCCATGACTACCTTGCTTCGCTCGGGGCGACGAATTTCATCGCGCGCACCGCCCTTGCCGAAAAGGCCGGCCCCTTACAGAAGGAAGTTTGGTCGGGGGCAGTGGATTCCGTCGGCTCCACCACCCTTGCCAATGTGCTGGCGCAGACCGTTTACGGCGGTGGCGTTGCTGCCTGTGGTCTGGCCGGCGGTGCGGATCTGCCGGCAACGGTGCTGCCGCATATCCTAAGAAGCGTCGCCCTTTTGGGGGTCGACTCCGTCATGGCGCCGCTCGCCAAACGCCGGCGCGCCTGGCAGACGCTTGCCGATACGCTCGATCACGGCAAGCTGGCACAGATGACCCGCCTGGAGCCGATGTCGGCGCTACCGCAACTGGCGCAGGAGATCATCGACGGCAAGATCCGTGGCCGTGTGGTCATCGACGTGACCGCATAAGCCCCAAGGGAGAATAACAGAGCCTGAGCGCACCGCTTACAAGGATGACGTCTGCACTCTAGCCGTCCATGGCATCGGCGAGATCGGCAATGAGATCTGACGGATGTTCCAGGCCAATGGAAAGCCTTATCAGGGTGTCGGGGCAGCGCGTGCCGACACCTTCAGTGACGGCACGGTGCTCGATCAGGCTCTCGGTTGAGCCCAGTGACGTCGATTGGCGAAAGACCTTTGCCGCCTTCGTCACCGCGGCAGCTTTTGCGCGGCTTGACACGCAGAACGAGAGCATGCTGCCAAAACCATGCAGGAACTGCCTGCTGGCACGATCGAAATCAGGAGATTGTGGCAAGCCCGGGTAATAGACCACTTCGACGTCATCACGTGAGGCCAGCCACTCGGCGATCGTCAGTGCAGAACCACAGGCGCGCTCCATCCTGACTGCGAGCGTTCTGATCCCCCTCAGTAATAGCCATTCGCTCATTGGACTAAGCACAGTTCCATGGGCCGTGCGGTAATTTTTCAGGGCCATCGAATTCTCTGCATCTGCAAGAACCAAAGCACCCGCGGTCAGGTCGCCATGTCCATTCAGAAATTTCGTCGCGGAATGCAGTACGATATCGGCTCCATGTTCGAGCGGGCGACAGAGAACCGGTGTCGCGGCCGTCGAATCCACCAGCAATGCAGCGCCGGCCGCACGGGCCAGATCTGAAAGGGCGCGAATATCGGGAACACGCCACTGAGGGTTCGTCGGCAGTTCCGCCCATATCAAGGCCGTTTGCCCCGGGCGAACCGCGGCCCTGGCCGTATCAAGATCGCAAAGATCGACGGTCTCGACCATAATGCCTCTGACGGCCCCCGCGCGGGCGATCATATCCCGGAACTCATAATAACCGTTGGCCTCCATCAGGAGATGGCACCCCTCTGGAAGGATGGCAACGGCCGCCTGCGCTGCGGAAGCCCCGGAGGCAAATCCCACGGCATCGGCACCTTTCTCAGCCAAGATCATCATGCGCTCGAAATGCGACCCATCCGCCGGCCCGCTTCGCGCATAGCCGCTGGCCGGGCCGCCCTCTCCCAATACATGCGTGACCCCCATATGCAGCGGCGGCACCAGACCACCCGTCTGCATATCGGTGAAATGGCCAATGCCGGCCAGAATTGTATCGATATGGGGGTCGACCGCCATACTGCACCCTTACAAAGATCGATTGTCAATTGTCGATCCTTGACAGCATGCTTTCACCTTTGCAATGTTGGGACAATTGCTGCAGCCAAGGTTTCAAAGTCAGTCATGCCGAATTTGCCAAATGATCTTGGCCCCGAGATCGACGCTCTGGTGCGCGCCGCCGAGCCTCGACTGATCGAAATCCGCCGCGATATCCATGCGCATCCTGAAACCGGCTTCGATACGATCCGCACAGCAGGCATTGTGGCAGCGGAACTGCGCGCGCTGGGCATCGAGCCGCAAACCGGGATCGGGCGCACCGGCGTGGTCGCAACGATCTCCGGCGCGCGACCGGGTCCGTGCGTCATTCTTCGTGCCGACATGGATGCGCTACCGATCCACGAGCAGACCGGCCTCGAATTTGCCTCGACCGTCCCTGGCAAGATGCATGCCTGTGGACACGATCTCCACACCGCCTCGCTGCTCGGTGCCGCCGGCGCCCTCGTCAAGCTTGCGCCGCGCCTGGCCGGATCGGTCCGGTTGATCTTCCAGCCCGCGGAAGAGACGCAGGAGAGCGGCGCTGCCGCCATGGTCGCCGATGGTGCAGCCGACGGCGCCGACATGGCAATCGCCTTCCACAACCGCCCGGAACTGCCGGCCGGCAAGATTGCCCTCAATCGCGGCGCCAGCACCGCTTCCAGCGACGAATTTCAGGTTGTCATTCGCGGCAAATCAGGCCATGCGGCACGGCCACATGCCGCCATCGATCCGATTGTCGCGGCAGCCTATGTCATCACGCAATTGCAGACGGTGATCTCGCGCGAGATGGACCCGGCACTCTCCGCCGTCCTGACGATCGGTCACATCCAAGGGGGCGCGACACAGAACATCATCCCGGACAGCTGCATGTTCGAAGGCACGGTGAGATGCCGTTCACCGCAATCGCGAGACCTGGCCGAGGCATCGTTCCGCCGCATATGCACAGGATCTGCTGCAGCGATGAACGTCACCGCCGAGATCGACTATGTCAGGGGTGCGCCGCCCCTGATGAATGACGACAAGATGATCGATCAGGCAGCAGTGGCGCTCGGCCTGCAATTCGATGATGCGCCAATCGTCGAGCCGGGGACGAGTTTCGGCGCGGAGGATTTCTCCTATTTCTCAGAACGGCTGCCTTCGATCCAGATCTTCATCGGCTCCGGACAGGATGGTCGCAACGACCGCGTCCACAATTCCGATTATCAGCCAGACGAGTCCTGTATTGCCCAGAGTGCGATCGCATTGACGCGCATGGCCGTCGAACTGCTGCCGTAGCAGCATCTTTGCACAAGCTTCATAAAAGGGAACTGAAATCATGACATTCACCCGTAAGGCCTTGCTTACTTTCGGTGTTGCGGCTGCCGCATTTGTTCTTGCCGGCGCGCAAACCACGTTCGCACAGGACAAGAAGACCTATGTCTTTGCCACCGAAGGCGCCTACCCGCCCTTCAACATGACCTCGCCGACCGGGGAATTGCAGGGCTTCGAGATCGAACTGATCGCCGAGATCGCCAAGCGCTCCGGATTCGAAGCGAAGGTCATCTCGCAGGCCTGGGACGGCATGATCCAGGGCCTGGTCGACGGCAAGTATAACGGCGCCATCGACGCGGTGACCATTACCGACAAGCGCAAGGAAGTCGTCAACTTCTCGCTGCCCTATACGACCGGTGGCTCCAATTTCGTTGTCCTGAAGGACAGCGGCACCGAACTGCCGGGCAATGGCAGCAATATCGACCTGGCCGACAAGGCCGCCGCCGAGGCCGCAGTCGCCGACATTGCCAAGGCACTTTCCGGCAAGACGGTCGGCGTGCAGGTTTCGACCATCCAGTCGACCTTCCTCACCCAGTATCTCGCCGACAAGGGCGTGACGATCCGCACCTACCAGAACGGCCCCGATGTCTATCAGGACCTGACCAACGGCCGCATCGATGCCGCGATGGCTGCCACCACCAATATCGCCGCCTTCCTCAAGAAGAACGCCGACAAGGCCGCAACGACCGGCCCTTCCTTCAAGGGCGGCGTGATGGGCAGTGGTGCAGCCGTTGCGGTGCAGAAGAACGATACGGAACTGAAGCCGCTGCTTGACAAGGCCTTGAAGTCCATGTCCGAGGACGGAACGCTGTCGGCCATGTCGCAGAAGTGGTTCGGGCTCGACGTCACACCGAAGCTCTGATCGCCGATGTGGGCCGATCTCGATCTTCTCGGCTTCGGCCCAGACGGCTGGGGGCAGGTGCTCCTGCACGCAGCCGTCATGTCCCTCCTCGTTTCGCTTGCCGCGTTTGCCTTCGGCATCGTGCTCGGAACGCTGGTCGCATGGGCGCGCACGGGCCGCAGCCGGCTGCTCCGTAGCCTTGCCGGGCTCTACACGGCCGTCATGCGCGGCGTGCCCGACATCCTCGTCATCTATCTCTTCTACTTCGGCGGTCGCCAGCTGGTGACTGCCGTCGGCACCGCGCTCGGCTTTGCCGGCCCCTTCGATATCAGCGGATTTCTGGCGGGCATGCTGGCGATCGGCCTGATTTCAGCTGCCTATCAGGCCGAAGTGCTGCGCGGCGCTTACCAGGCGGTCCCCAGCGGCACGATCGAAGCCGGTCGCGTCGTCGGCATGACGCGCTTTACCCTGTTTCGTCGGGTTATTGTTCCGCAGGCGATGGTGACGGCCATTCCCGGCCTTGGTAACCAGTGGCAGTCAGTCGTCAAGGAATCGGCGCTGGTATCGGTCACAGGCATGGTCGAGATCATGCGACAGGTCACGGTGGCCGCAGGCTCTACGCAGGAGCACTTTCTTTTTTATGCCGCAGGCGCGGTTCTCTACCTCATCATCACGACAATCTCGGGCCAGGTCTTCCGCATAATCGAGCATCGGGGCTTACGCGGCCAGTTGGCGGGAGAGCGATAGATGAGCATGGACTTCTTCCTCACCACCATGCGGCAGCTTCTCGCCGGCCTGCCACTGACGCTTAATCTGGGCATTCTATCGCTTTTCGGTGGCGGATGTCTGGCACTGCTCCTCAATCTCATGCGGGTTACGCGCACCGGCAATGCGGTGGCCTCCGGTTATGTCTTCTTGTTCCGTGGATCACCCCTCCTGATCCAGATTTTCATGATCTATTACGGCCTTGCGACCTTTGGTTTTGTTCGGCACAGCTTTCTCTGGCCGTTCTTCCGCGAGCCGTATTGGTGCGGTCTCCTGGCGCTCATCCTCAACGATGCCGCCTATACGTCGGAAATCCTGCGCGGCGGGCTTCGCGCCGTGCCGAAAGGTGCGGTCGAGGCAGCCCGCGTTTCGGGCATGACATGGCCGACCGTCTTGCGCCGTGTCATCTTGCCAATCGCGTTCCGCCAGGCGCTTCCAGCCTATTCGAGCGAGGTCATTTCCATGCTCAAGGCAACCGCGCTGGTCAGCACGATCACGCTGATGGAGGTGACGGGACTTGCGCGCGCTCTGGTGTCGGAAACCTGGCGTGCCGTCGAGATCTTCCTCTGCGCGGCGGCGATCTATCTTGCACTTTCACTGATCGTGACGCAGGCGACGGCATGGCTTGAACGCCGCCTTTCGCCCTGGCAATTCGAAGGAAACCGATAGATATGCAACCGGCGATTTCGGTCAAGAACCTTCGCAAGCGTTTCGGCGACAACGAGGTCCTGCGCGGCATCGATATGGCAGCTCAGGATGGCGAGGTGATCACGCTGATCGGCGCCAGCGGCTCGGGAAAGAGCACGCTGCTGCGCTCGATCCCTTTCCTGGAAATCCCCGATAGCGGTTCGATCACCGTCGGCGACGACCATCTGGCGCCGACCGGCGGGCATCTGTCACGCCGCGAAGAGGTCGTGGCACGCCGTATGCGCGGGCATCTCGGTTTCGTCTTCCAGGGTTTCAATCTATGGCCGCACCGCACCGTCCTGGAAAACGTCATCGAAGCCCCGATCCACGTGCAGAAGCGGCCACGGGCCGAATGCATCGAGGAGGCCGTGGCCCTTCTCGACAAGGTCGGGCTTTCGGAAAAACGCGACGCCTGGCCGGCACACCTCTCCGGCGGACAGCAACAGCGCGTGGCCATTGCCCGCGCGCTGGCGCAGCGTCCACGCGCGATCCTGTTCGACGAGCCAACCTCTGCGCTCGACCCGGAACTGGTCGGCGAAGTGCTGAAGGTAATCCGGGCGCTGGCCGAGGATGGCCGCACGATGGTGATCGTCACCCATGAAATGGGCTTCGCGCGGGAAGTTTCATCGCGAACGATCTTTCTGAACCAAGGCATCATCGAGGAAGAGGGAACGCCCGACCAGGTTTTTGGCAATCCCGTTTCGGACCGCTGCCGCGCCTTCGTCAGCGGCCATTTCGATCGCAACCGGTGAAGGTTTTCCGATGCGCGAGCCGATCGACCGCAAAAGCCTGCTCGACAACGCCGCCGACTGGCTGAGGGATGCGATCGTCCGCGGAACGTTCCGCCCCGGCGCGACGCTGACCGAGACAGCACTGACCGAACAGATCGGTGTCGGCCGAAGCACGGTCCGCTCGGCCCTTTTTGCGCTGGAGGTGCGCGAACTCGTTGTGCGTACGCCCTATTCGAGCTGGCATGTTGCGACACTCGACATCCGCGCGATCGAAGAAATCTACACGCTGCGTTCTGCTCTGGAGGGCCTTGCCGCCCGGATCATCGCGCAGAAGCGGCACCATCTCGATCTGAGCCCGATCGGGCAGTCGTTCCAGGCTCTGGAAGGTGCAAATTCGGGGGACGCGGACACGCGGCTTGGCGCGGACCTCGGCTTTCATGCAAGCTTCGTGGCCCAAACCGACCATCAATTGCTGATCCGCCGCCATGCCCAGCTCGCTGACAAGATGGAATGGCTTTACCGCTGGTCGGAAGCGCATTGGCCTTGCCGCCGCGACCTGACCGAAGAACATCAGAGACTTTACGACGCGCTCACTGGCGGATCGCCGGACGCGGCGGAACAAGCGGTTCGTGATCATATCGCCGAATCGATCGAAGCCGATACGGCCGGCTTTCATGAACTTGCATCGCGGTAAACCGCGGCGCGGGCGCATCAAGCCGCCAAGGTATTCGGCATCGAGTTGAGGCTTGCCGCCAAGACAGTGCGGTCAAGCAGCATTTCCTCGGGGCGAGCAAAGTCGTCAGAAAAATGTGCCCGCCATTTCCGGTGAGCCCTCGAGCGCATGGCCCATGAATTCCAGCGCACCCTTCAGCGTGTCGCGCCGGATCGGCCCGCCGAGGCAGACGCGAACGGCCTCTTCTGCCGGACCATCAACCGTAAACGCATCGCTTGCGACCACGCCGATGCCGGAAGCGCGCATCTGCGTGCCGAAGGTCGAGCGTGTCCATCCGTTGGCGAGCGGCAGCCAGATGTTAAAACTGATCGGGTCGCTCCTGTAGCTGCCCGCCGGCAGCACTTCGGCAACCAGCGCCTGGCGCGCCGCCGCTTCAGTGCGGATGAAGCGAAGAATGCTGTCGGCCGTGCCATCCTCGATCCAGCGCGTGGCAAGCGCGGATGACAGCGGCGAGGCCATGACGCAGGCCGCGCGCATGGCGCTGGCAAAGGGCCACGCCGCCTTGGTATCGGGCACGACGACATAGGCAAGCCGCAGGCCGGCGCCGATGCATTTGGCGAGCCCCCCGATATGCCAGGTCAGATCCGGCGCCATGGCCGCGAGCGGCGCCGGTCCATGCAGCGGAATGAAGCCATACGCATCATCCTCGACGATCGGAACGTGATATTTGCGCGCAACGGCACAGATTTCCTCACGTCGCTTTTCCGGGATGGTCAGCGTCATCGGATTTTGCAGCGTCGGATTGAGGTAGAGCGCCCGAGGCTTGCCGGTCTTGCACATCTCGGCAAAGGCTGCGGGAATGATCCCCTCCCCGTCCATTGGAAGTCCCGTCAGGTTCAGGCGCAGCTGGGCGGCGATGGAGCGCATGCCGGGATAGGTGATATTCTCCGAGAGCACCATGTCTCCCGGTTTTGCCAGCAGTCCGAAGATCGCGAGAAGTGCCGGGTGCGCGCCGGGCGTCACAAAAATGCGCTCCTGCGAGGGCACCAGACCGCGGCGACTGAGCCAGGAGGCTGCGGCCTCCTTGTCCATGCCAGCGCCGCCAAAACCCTGATAGCGCAGAAGGGGGATCATGTTGGTCGCAACGGAAGAAAGCCCTTCCTGCATGCGCGCCAGAAGATCGGGATCGTCAGGTTCCGGCGGCATGTTCATGGAAAAGTCGACGACGGAGGTGCGCCTGGAATCCAGTGCCGCCTGCGAGACAAACCCGCGCCGTTCCTTTTCCGGCCCGCCCGTCACAAAGGTTCCGCGCCCGACATGGGTCGCCACAAGCCCGCGCTTCTGCGCCTCGACATACCCGCGCGCGACGGTGGTGAAATCGATGGCGAGGCGTTTCGCCAGTTCTCTCTGCGGGGGCAACCTGTCGCCCACCAGCAGCTTGCCGCTCTTTAGATCCATCTCGATGACGTCGGCAATCGCCATGTAGCGCGGGCCATTGCTGCGGGAGAGGTCGGGGAGCCAAGTCTTCATGGAAACTCATCAATGTTGAATATTGACTGTATATTGTTGCGCGCCACATCTGTCACGCGAAAAAGCGGTTTTCCACCGCGTTTCGGATGCAGCCGCGCCTGATCCGATAAAAATTGACCGTCAATTGACTGCACTCAAACGTATCAGGCGCGCCTAAGCGCTGGCCAGCTTTTTGCCTCGAAAATGGGACCACGCTCACAGACAGCAGAGCATTGACTTCATCATTGACTGCATATTGCTCCATTTTGATTTGATATTAGGCAGAACGCGGACTGGCATACCCCTTGCAATTGAATGGCAGTGGCCCGCCGTGGGCCGACCTCAAGACAGGAGCCATTCAATGCCCGCAATCACCGCACCGGCCCACGCTGATGGAGACTTCTTCGTCGATTACGAAGAGAAGGTCTTTGAAGATGTCCAGGCTCTGGAAGGCGAGAAAGCCCTCATCACCTTTCACACCGTTGCCTTCGAAGGCTCGATCGGCCTCGTCAACCTGCTTCAGGCCAAGCGCCTGAAGCGCAAGGGATACGAGACGTCCATTCTGCTTTACGGCCCCGGCGTCACGCTCGGCATCCAGCGCGGCTTCCCCAAACTCGGTTCGGAAGCCTTTCCAGGCCATCTCAACTTCAACAACCAGATCAAGGGTTTTCTGGAGGAAGGCGGCAAGGTTTATGCCTGCCGGTTCGCCCTGCAGGCCCTCTATGGCCACGGTGAGCCGTCATTGATCCCCGGCATCACGCCCATCAGCCCGCTCGATGTGCTGGATCTCATGCTGATCCATCGCCGCGCCGGTGCGGTCATTCTCGACACCTGGACGCTCTGATCCGAGCGACGCCACGCGCATCGGAAGGCGGGGTCCGCTCCGCCTCCTTCACCGCAATTTGAGGAAACCGTCATGGCCGACAAAAAGACCGTCCGGGCTGCCGCCGCACAGATCGCGCCGGATCTCACCTCCCGCGACAAGACGCTCGCCCGCGTGCTGGAAACGATCCGCGAGGCCGCCGGCAAAGGCGCGGAACTGATCGTTTTCCCGGAGACATTCGTCCCCTGGTATCCCTATTTTTCCTTCGTCCTACCCCCGGTTCTCTCGGGCCGCGAGCATCTGCGGCTGTACGAGGAAGCGGTCACGGTGCCCAGTGCCACGACCGAAGCAGTGGCGGCCGCAGCCCGCGAACACGGCATCGTCGTGGCGCTCGGCGTCAACGAGCGGGATCACGGCACGCTTTATAATACGCAACTCGTCTTTGATGCGGATGGCGCCCTCGTTCTCAAGCGGCGCAAGATCACGCCGACCTTTCACGAGCGGATGATCTGGGGCCAGGGCGATGCGTCCGGCCTGAAAGTGGTCGAGAGCCAAATCGGCCGCATCGGCGCGCTCGCCTGCTGGGAACATTACAATCCGCTTGCCCGCTACGCGCTGATGGCCCAGCACGAGGAAATCCATGTCGCGCAGTTTCCGGGCTCCATGGTCGGGCAGATCTTTGCCGACCAGATGGAGGTGACGATCCGCCATCACGCGCTGGAAAGCGGCTGTTTCGTCGTCAACGCCACCGGCTGGCTGACCGACGAGCAGATTTTGTCGATCACACCGGATGAAGGTCTGCAGAAGG